>NZDH01000006.1 GCA_002688775.1 Candidatus Woesearchaeota archaeon | reverse complement strand
TTTTTTCCTGTATAATCTTTTATGGTTGGGATCGGATTCTTACAGTGCATTGCAATTTGTCCCAGTTTTGGTGCTCTTGGTTTTGTGGTATTGCATGTCCAAAGCTCAGGACAATTCATATGCAACATGGTCCGCCTACTTCATTGTCCTGATTTTTGTCATTTCAGTTATTCCTGCCTTTGCAGATACGTCGCAAAGTGCTTTGTTTGAACCTAAAAAAGGTGCTGACTACAAAGATTTCTTCGGTCAATTCGGAGATAGCATAAGGGATATAATAGAAGGCAGATTAGACATAGCAACCGCCGGCCTCTACAGAGGTAATGTTGAACAGAACCAATATGAAAGCTTAGGAGTGTACTTTGGTAATCTAAGAGCAGCAGACCCAAGATTTTATACTGATGATCCAATTACAGTATGGGGTACTATAAGAAGCAAGACATATCAAGATGCTGTTATTGTAAATTTTAGTTGTTACAGATGGAAGGATAACACTAAAAAAATATATGCTGATAAAATTGTACCAAATTTCAAGTTTCCAATTTTTACATTAGAGGAAGTTGACACAGAGTGTACATTTTTTCCATCATTAGAGAAAAGCAAGGATATAAAACCAGGCCCTAACATAATAACATTTGCAGCAGAATACAATTTCGGTACAGATGCATATCTTAAATCATATTTTATCGATAGAGACAGATTTAGAGCGAATGCTCGCGAAAACATAGACCCACTTTCACAATTCGGAATTAAGGATAAAAATCCTGTAGCAGTATTCACTAATGGGCCTGTTGAGATTGGACTTGGCACAGGAGAATCATTAATTACAGTAAGTGAAGGTTATGCTGTAAAACCATCTATAGATATTACGTTAACAAACAGGCAAGAAATAAAAGATAAAGATAAAAATATAATAACAAGATGGGAAGGCAAAATAAAAAACATTACAGAACTAATTTTACTTGTTCCGCCAGGAATAGAAATATCAAATCTTGATAAATGCAAAGAAAAAGACATTGAGGAAAAAATAAAATGTCCATGTAGCATGCCATTTAAGGAGTACGATGAAACTAAATGCAAAAAAACATGTGAAGATCTTCTTTTTGAATGTAATACTGCTTGTGTTGATTCTTACATAAAAACAGATCCAGGGGATGTACCGGGAAGATTAAGCTGTGTAAATGAATGTAAAACTTCTAATGAAAAATGCAATAGCGAGTGCGATTTCCTCTTTAAACCAACAGGAGAAGAAAACTTACAAGGTGACTATAAGGGATATGCTCTTGATGTCGGTAGCCTTGAATTTAGAGACTTGAATAAGGATATAGATAAACACAGAAGCTTTAGATGTCGTTTTGATCCTAGTCCAGGAGTGCTTGATGATACTCCAATAACAACAAAGTATTTCAGAGTGAGAGCCAAGTATAATTATTTAATTGAAAATTCTGTTCAAATTAATGTAGAACAATCTCTGGTTTCACCAGGAACAGCTCCAGAATCTTTGATCAGAACCGCGCTTGATAGAGGTTTTGATGATCCTGATCTTTTATATGCGATTGCTTATGTTGAAAGCGGCCTAAGACATTGTTGCCAATCCTATTATGGAGGTCCTGGAACTACCTGCAATCCTAGTGATCAAAAAAGATGTTCTGGAAGTGGGATTATAAGCAGCGGTTCAAGCATAGGAATAATGCAGGTTAGATATTATGCCCAAGATCCCGATCTGCAAAGAAGAATCCAGGAAGAAGTAAAAACAAGAGAAAGAAAAGTTTGTGATTCTGATCAGACAATATTTGATTTTGATTGTAATGTTGAACTAGGTATTGATATTTTAAAAGAAAAATACAATGATTATAAAAATGGATGCACTAGTACATATATATGGAGAAATAGGGATGACTCTGAAGTTAAAAGAACATACCCAACATTTTTAGATGGATGCGGAAATGGTGTGACGAGCAGCGGAGTTCGCTATGACTCATACAGGGAATGGGATGCTGCAGTACGTGGCTATAATGGATGGGGAAGAAGCAGCAATTTTGATGTAGACTATGTTGAAAAAGTTTTGAATACATACGAACAAATTAAGAATGGGCAAATCCAAGATGAAAATCAAATAAGAGATTATTTTGCAAGCAGAACAGGCAGCGGAATGATTTCTGATGATAGCTTAGACCAAGATATACAACCAACTACCCAAACCTCAACAATTACAGAGGTTACAGGAACTTACGATCAAAATAACAAAGAAGTAACCATTTCATGGCCTAAGTCTGAATTTGCTGGTGTAACTGATTATCAGGTAATTAGGTCAATTAGCAATACAGGTCATGATATTATTTGTAACGTGAATAGTGATAATAGAAACGAATATAGTTGCACAAATAAAATACAGCCAAATGAAGTATCACTTATCATAACATATGAAGTTTTGTCAAATGCACCAAATCAGCAGTATACAGAAGGAAGAACAGACGTATCTACATATTAAATAAAGACAGCATATTACAATATGAAAATAAGCAACAAATTCATAATAGTAACTGTATTTTTAGTCATACTAATCGCAAGTTGTACCTCCACTACCACTAATAAAACATCGAAAACTGCAGAAAATGTGCGTATTGGTTTTAAAGGCCTGACACTGGAATTTCTTAAGAATATACCTCCTCCAAAAGTGTTTGAAGAAGAAACATTTCCAGTTATTCTAAAAATTAGAAATATCGGTGCATTTGATATAATAGATCCTGACAAAGCAATATTATCTCTTGGTGTTGAAAATGATTACACTAAGAGTGTAAACTTATTGGAAGGGGGGAATGTAAATACTTTGGACAGAATTAGCTCAGTGGCTTCATTCAGTTTAGACGGAAGAAGCGAAATAAATCTTTTAGGTGAGGAAGAATTAATCAGCTACAATATTGTGGCAGGAAAAATAGACCCTCAAAGTGAATTCCATAAATCAACGGTAATCGCAACTTTATGCTACCCTTATGAAACTGTATCAAGCAGCTCTGTCTGCGTTGACACAGATGTAAATAATCTAAGACCTATAAAAAAGGCATGCAATAATCAAGATATAATTTTTAGTAATGGACAAGGAGCGCCTGTCTCTGTAACAAAAATTGAAACTCAAATGCTGCCAACCCAAGTTACTGGAGAAAATAAGGTATCTGATAAAATAAAGCCACAATTCCTTATCTTTGTTGAAAATAAAGGTGCTGGTATTGTTATAAAACAGGAATCTGTGACAGATTTTTGCACAAAAAGCGATACAAGCCATGAAAATTTCAACATAGTCTATGTAGATGTATCATTGTCTGGTAAGCCTCTTAAATGCCAGCTGGATGTTGAAAGGGGCAGCAATGAACTAGGACACATAAAGCTCAAAGATAAAAAAGACATAATAAGGTGCATTTTAGAAGAAGGCATTGATAGAAACCAAGATCCTTATTTTTCTCCTCTTGAAGTAAAATTAAATTATGGATACACCCAATCAATCTCAGCAAATTATTTAATACAAAAACCAGTGAGTTAAAAGATAAAAATTAATAAAAAGTTTTATATAGGAAAAGTCTAAGAATTAAATCAAATGGTAAATTTGAAAAATAAGCTAATATTTACATTATTTTTGCTTTTATTAATCCTAATTTCTAGCTGCGGAGGAAAAAAAGAAACCACAGACAATCTAGCTGATCTAAGAACAGGTACTCAAGGCATTACTATGAGTTTTTTGCCGAATAATCCTCCGGCAATAATTCATGCAGAATCAAATGGAGAAAATAGTTTTGGCGTTATACTTGAATTGAGGAATAGGGGGGCATTTCCTCAACCTGATGATAAAATTAGGGGCCCTCCAGGAAAGGTTTATTTAAGTGGCTATGATCGTAACATAATCACTATAGAACCAAAGGACAATTCAGATGATTTGAGTACAAGAGCTTTAGAAGGAAAAAATATAATAAGTCAAAATGGAGGAGTAGATATAGTCTCTTTTGATGGATCAGTTGCTTATAGTACATTAAATATTGATAAATATGATTTAATCATGTTAGCTACAGCTTGTTATGATTATGAGACCATTGCAGGACCTACTGTTTGCATCGATCCAGACCCTTATTCAACTATTTATCCAAATGAAAAAAAAGTTTGTGAAGTCAAAGATTTGACTTTATCAAGCCAAGGGGGTCCAATAGCCGTAACCCAAATCATTGAAGAAGCATTCTCAGACAAAACTCAGTTTAGAATCACGATAAAAAATGTCGGCACAGGAGATGTGTTCAGATCGGAAAACTTTGATAAATGTAATCCAGTTGGACAAAATAAATTACAAAGAGAGGATATAAATAAAGTTTACCTTGAAGAAGTCAAAATAGCAGATACAAACCTAGAGTGTAAACCATTTGTAGAAGATCCTATAATGGATACGCAAGGGGTAATTAGGCTATTAAATGGTGAAGGATCAATAATTTGCGATTTAAATCAAGAAACTTATTCCAATTACGAGGAAAGTAAAACTCCATTTACAACACCTTTAACGATTAAGTTAAGTTATAAATATAGGGATACTATACAAACAAATGTACAAATAAAGAGAGAACCACCAAGTGATGGTACAGCTCCATAAGCATCAAACAGAAAACTTTATATATCTACATTGAAATAATTTAGATTTAATTAATCAAAAGAGGCTAAAATGAATAAAAGATACCTTATCCTAGCATTGTTCGTATGTTTAATCCTCCTTATATCTGCTTGTAGCAATAGAAGCGGAGCAGCTATTGGAGGTGCTCCACAAACACCTTTTATAGGGGGAACTAATGGCATTTTGATTGATTTTGAAAGAGATGCTCCACCTCCAGAAGTTACAGACGATTCATCATTCGCATTTAATGCCATAGTCAGATTGAAGAATGAAGGGGAGTTTTCAGTTAGAAGAGATGATATTAAATTAAACTTGGTTGGATTTGATCCAGCAGATTTTGGCAGGGACTTTAATGACTTAAGAGATGTTATACCAGATGACGATCTACTTTCAAAAACACGGGATGCAGAAGGGAATATAGTTGAAGGAACAACAACTTTTGCAGAATTTCCAAGACAAGGCGGAGACTTTATACCAAGAAAATTTCCAGGCAACACTCCATTTATATTTAGGGCAGACATGTGCTACAATTATGAGACAATCGCAACAACTCAATTATGCGTATTAAGGGACATGATTAACGTACGAGATGACAGCATTTGCAGACCAACTGCCTTAGGAACTACTGGCAGGCCAATTTACAGCTCCTCAGCTCCGGTACAGGTTACAAATTTCAGGCAAAGTGTAGTTGGCAGGGACAAAATCTCATTCAGCTTCGATATTGTATTGAGTGGCAATGTTGACATTTTCTGGGACAGGCTTCAGGATATAAGGCCAACAACTTTTGATCTTGGATGTCCAAGAGAAGCCAGAGCAAGAAGAGAGCGCGAAAGTAATGTCAAAGTTGAAATAACAGAAATTCCAGTTGATCCGATCTTTACTAGTCTAAAATGTGGAGGACTTGACAATGACCATATTGGAGTTGTAAGATTAGTAAATGGAAGAAGAACAATAACATGCACTGCTGATTTGATCCAGGACAGGCTGGATTTGCAGAAAGTAATGGGCGTATTGCTGACTTATAATGTTCTAGATACAAGAGAAACAAATGTTTTAATAAAACATTTAACAGAAGGTTAATTTGAGCTATTACTTCCTACCAACACGAATTGACTTAATAGTGCTTCTAATTGCACAAATTCATCAGAACCCTCAGTCATTCTGAATTCTATCTCACCGCACTTCTCCATAAGAACCATCTTTGCCTTATTATCTATTTTAAGGTTCAGAATTTCCTTCTGAATTTGCTTGATTACATCAATTCCCGCCAAACCATATGTCAGCATCAAATCAAGCAGTTTTTTTCTTGATTCAATGAATTCATTTCTTATAGCTAATTCTAAAACTTCTTTTATCTCTTTTGGCTTAGCAATAGAAGCCATTGAATGAGTTAAATCTTCTGTTATATTGTCAGTTATTGCTGCAGAGCTTTGCATAATGTTTTCAAGCTTTCTGCAGTCGCCTTCAGAAATCTCAAATAACGCTTCCTTGGCTTTTTCATCTATTTTTAATTTTTCTTCTTTCGCTATATTGTCAATAAGGGTGAAAATATCCTTTTTGTCCAGCTGCTTGAATCTAAAGACAACACATCTGCTTTGAATCGGCTCAATTATCTTTGAAGAGTAATTTGCAGATAAAATAAACCTGCAAGTTTGAGTGTAATTTTCCATAGTTCTTCTTAGTGCCTGCTGTGCCTCTCTTGTCAATGCATCACACTCATCTAGATAAATAATCTTAAATGGAACATTTCCAATAGCTCTTGTCCTTGCGAAATCTTTGACTTTGTTCCTGATAATATCAATACCTCTTTCATCTGAAGCATTCAACTCAAGAAAATTTTGCCTCCATAAGTCTTTAAACAATTTTTTAGCTACAACTAAAGATAAGCTTGTTTTTCCAACCCCAGCTGGCCCTGCAAAAAGCAAGTGAGGTAGATTTTTTTGTTCAACAAAAGCCTTGACTCTCTTTACAATCTCTTTTTGGCCTTTTATCTCAGAGAAATCACTAGGCCTATATTTCTCAGTCCACATAGCATTTTCTAGTTGCATTTAACCCCAGCTCTTGAGAAAACAACTATGTTTAAAAATCTTGCTTAGATAATATCCTCTTCAGCGACAACCATGAAGTCCCCAGCAGCAATAACAGCGCTGAAAGGAATCAGAATATGGCCTTCCTTGTCTTTTTCAAGCTCAAGCTTTTCTGTGTAAGAAGTTGGATTGTGAAGCACCATATGGATCAATTCACCAGATCTTGTTTCAAATATTATATCACCTACTTCTCCAAATCTTTTTCCTGTTTTGCTTACAACTGTCTTTCCAATCAATTGCTTTGAGAATTTTTTTTCGTCTTCAGGCATTTTATTCCCTCTACAGTTAATACGAAATATCAGTATTTAAGTTATATTTAAACTTTTCGTAATAAAAGTAGTATTTTAGCATCTTGAAGTACATTCTGTTATTATTTTTCAACCTGTTCGCGCTATCGCGCTCACAACATATAGTGCTCGGCCCTCGCTGGTTGCCAGGCACTCGGGCCTCACCTATTATTGCAATACTCCGAGGCGAAATTTAGTGGCAAAACAAATTTCGCCGAGACTAATTATTGTTGCCGAAGGCAACGGATTGAAAATATAAAATCAACTTCAGAAAGCTAGAGTATTAGATATTGACAATTAATCCTTAATTGGCCTTAACTTTGATTTTCAACAGATTATTCACTTCTTCTTCATTATAGCATGTTTTTCTTAAGCCGCATTTCCTGCATTTATTTTCATTATTGCAAAAATCCGGAAGCTCTTTGCTTTCAAGCAACTGCATTATCTCATCAACAATTTGTTTTACTTCTTCCCTCATGTAAGGATTTATGGCAATATGCCTCTTTTCTTTTGTATCAAGATAAAATACAAATCCTTCTTTAATTGGCTTATTGAATCTCTCTTGCAATAGCAATGAATAAGCAGCTATTTGTATCCTATGAGATGGCCATACACCGTTATCTGGTGTTCTCCCTGTTTTAAGCTCAAATGGAACATAATCATTGTCATAAATATGAACCTGGTCTATTATGCCCTTTAATTTAAGCGCATCTGACTCAACTCTTAGCTCAGACATTATTTTTGGAGTTAACTTTTGCCATAATTCTTGGCCAAATACATTGTTTTCTTCTATGAAATTGAATATATTAGAAGCCCTTAAGGAAGATTCTTCCAAAATAAATGAATAAGCTTTCTTATATGCGTCTGACATGCTCAAATTCACATTTTCTAGTCTTCTTTTATTATTAGTAATTGCCTTTCTTAAAACTGATAAATAGCTTTGTTTGTATAAATTTTGTATTTCCACCAAATTTATTTTTTTGGCAATGGAAGTAACTAATTTTTCTTCCTTTTTGTTTATATTGTCATAAGTCTCGTGCCTTATGGAACCCATCACTAGACTTTCTTTTGGAGGTTCTTTCAGCATCAGCACCCTTTCCAGAAACAGCTTTCTAGAACAATAAAGATAACTTGACAATAAAGAAACTGATATTTTCATTTTAACAGTTATTTAATCGAAGAATTGCTTTATAAAGCTTACGTGAGCATGTCCAGTGGTCTCTTCAGCACCTAGCATGCAGGACGCTGCATGCAGTGCTTACATAAACCGTAAGCTTTTTTAATACAAACCTAAATTAATAATAAATATGAAAGAAGGGGCTTATATAGGCGCTTTAATCGCTTTTCTGGTTTACTTAATGCTCCCGATATATGGGGATAATGGAGCTCCTGCCAGCATAATACCAACTGCAAATGTTGTTTCAGACCAGAACTCCTTCAAAGGCTATGTAAGTAATCTCCCTTTCAGCATGATTGTATTCTTTGCTCTGGAAATTTTAGGTATTTCAATAGGGATATCGGCTCAGATGATATTCAGGCAGACATATGTCAAAAAAACTTAAATACACTCAAAAACCTTAAATATTAACTCTGAAACTATTTCTTTATGGATATAGAAAACAAGCTAGATCTAATAAAACAGGTTGGAGAGGAAATAATAACAGAAGAAGATCTAAAGAAACTGCTCCAAACAAAATCTCATCCAATTGCTTATGACGGCTTTGAGCCTTCTGGAACCACAATTCACATAGCTCAAGGTTTATTGCGAGCTATTAATATCAACAAAATGACTAAAGCTGGTGTAAAGTTCAATATGCTGGTAGCTGACTGGCACGCATGGGCTAATAACAAGATGGGGGGTAACTTAGAGCATATACAAAAAGTAGGAAGGTATCTGATTGAAGTATGGCGTGCTTGTGACATGGATTTGGATAATGTGAAATTCACCTGGGCCAATGATTTTATTAAAGACCCAGAGTATTGGAAAATTCTGATGCAAGTAGCAAGGAACAACACTGTCAAAAGAATTTTACGGTGTTCTGAAATAATGGGGAGACTTGAAAGCGAGTCATTGCAGGCTTCACAAATTATATACCCTTGCATGCAATGTACTGATATATTTTGGCAAAAGTGTGATATAACGCAGTTGGGGATGGATCAGCGAAGAGTCAATGTTCTGGCAAGAGAAATCGGTCCGAAACTTGGATTTTGGAAGCCAGTTGTAGTAAGCCACCATATGTTGATGGGGCTAAGTGAGCCACCAAGGACCACTAACACAGTCAAGAGGGCTATAGAAATGAAAATGTCAAAATCAAAACCAGAAAATGCTATTTTTATGAATGACCCTGAGGAGAAAATAAAAACTAAAATAAATAAAGCTTATTGTCCAGTAAAAGTAGTTGAAGAAAATCCAATCATGGAATACTGCAGATATATTATTTTCGAAAAATTCAAGACAATGGAAATTAAAAGACCTAAAAAATTTGGTGGTGATATTACCCTGGGTTCCTACGAAGATCTTAAAAATGTATATTCACAAGGAAAGCTCCACCCTATGGATTTAAAATCTGCAGTCAGCAGTTACCTAAATGAACTCCTTGACCCAGTCAGAGAAAAATTGGCAAAAAACAATACTGCCCATAAATTGATGCAAGATATTAAAACTTTTAATGTAACAGGATAGCTATTTCTGTTCAATAACCACCAAAGTATACTTGTCATTCAAAAATTTCTTGGAAACTTTTTTTACATCATTAATGGTGACTTTTCTTATGTTTTTGATATACGAATCAGTAAGTTTAGCATCTTTAATCGACTCCCATGTGGCTAGGTTGTCAGCAAAATGAAAATTATCCTCCATTTGTATAACATAATTGCCCTCAATGTATGTTTTTGCTTCTTCTAAATCCTGATCTTTCAGATTCTGAAGTCTTTTGAATTGATTAAATATTATTTTTATCGCTTTGCCTATGTTCTTTTTATCCAAGCTCGTATACACTGCAAACATTCCATGATCCGATTCATGCTCATTATTGATGCCAACCTGATAAGCCAAACCCCTCTTGTTTCTTATCTCATCAAACATCCATCCGCTTTGGCCTCTTCCAAGTATGGCAGTTATAACCTCAAAAATATAGCTTTCTTTATCGATTCTGGGAACTGTTTTATAACCTAAAACCATGTAAGAATTGAATGTTTTTCTTTTTTCAACGAATTTCTTGGTTTTTGTTTGGATTGGCTCTTTTATTTCAGGCCTCTTAATCAATATTTTTGGCTTTAAATTGCCAAAATATTTAGAAATCCTTTTTTTAATATTACTTACATTTCCAACAACAGATATCACCATGTTGTTAGGAACATAATGTTTCTGATAATAATCAAGGATATCATTCCTACTGATTTTTTTGACAGTTTCAACAGTTCCATAAGTAGGATTTTTAGCAGGATGCTTCTCAAACAAATTTTTCTGAAATAAAATCCATTGATAAAGCCTGTTGTCATCATCTACCATATTTATTTCCTTCAAAACAACCTTTTTTTCCTTTTCCATGATCTTTTCATCAAAAACAGGATTAGCAACCATATCTGATAAGATATCCAGAGCAACACCAAACTTCTTGCTGATTATTTTAATGAAGAACGCAGTTCTATCCCCTGTTGTATATGCATTGAATTCAGCGCCATATTTCTCTATCTCATTTGCAATCTCTCTGCTGTCCTTCCTGTTCTTTGTCCCTTCAAACAGCATGTGCTCAAGAAAATGGGATATTCCGGCTAATCTACTGATTTCATTGTTGGAACCTGTCTTAAACATTACCTCTACAGCAACTGATTTTGATGAATTCTTTTCAAAAATCACAGTAATGCCGTTCCTGAGCCTGAATTTATCCATTACCAAAAGAAAAAATTTAAATGGTATATAAGATTTTTGAAATACATGAAGATAAACTACCTTAAGGCAATATTGAATAAAAAGAAATGTAGTTTTGCTCTTTTCTATAACCTAGATTCAACTAATTATAACCCAAATATGTACTATTTTTCTGGATATAACGGCTTAGGAGCATTAATTATCCCAGTAAAATCTCATCCATTCCTCATAGTGCCCCAGATGGAATATCAAAGAGCAAGGAAATCAATGATTAAGAAAGTATATTCAATGGAAAAGAAGAGATTTCTGGAGTCCATACACAGAACAATCAAGAAGAAAAAAATAAAAATCAGGAATATAGCCATTGATGATAGCAATTTTACATTAAATTTTTATAAACATTTTAAGAAACAATTCAAAAAAATTAAAACTAAAAATATTTCTCAAGATTGTGTTAAATTAAGGGAAATAAAGGCAGAAAAGGAAGTACAAATATTGAGAAAATCATGTAATTATGCTGATAAAATACTTCAAAAAGCAATAAAAAATTTCAGAAAATTCAAAACAGAATCCGAAGTAGCAGCCTTCCTTGAATTTGAGACAAAAAAACTTGGATTGAAGCTTTCTTTTGATCCAATAGTTGCTTCTGGAGTTAATGGAAGCGAACCGCATCATGAACCGGCTAATGTAAAAATAAAAAAAGGTTTTTGCGTCATAGATTTTGGGGTAAAATACAAAGGCTATTGTTCTGATATAACAAGAACAATCTACGTCGGTAAACCTACTAAATTTGAAAGGGATATTTACAATATGTTGCTAAAAATACAAAAAAATACAATTAATTCAGTAAAAAATAATAAAAAATGTTCAAAGTTGTATGAATATGTTGTGAAAAGCTTAGGAAAATATAAGGATTACTTCACTCATGGCTTAGGACATGGAGTTGGCACAGAAATACATGAATTTCCAAATTTAACATTAAATTCTAAAGATAAAATAAGGAATAACATGGTTTTTACAGTTGAACCAGGTGTTTATTTTCCAAAAAAATTTGGAATTAGGATTGAAGATACCCTCTTGTTCAAGAATAAGCCGATTTTATTGACAAGAACATCAAAAGATTTATTAATTATCTGAATTTTCTTTTATAGATGAAATATAACGAAAGCGAATTTAATTCTGCAGTTGAAGATTACAAAAAACATATCAAAGATGCAAAAAACAAGAATTTCTTCATAATATTTGATATAGATAATAAAGAAGCATTCTATTCATTAGCTCCGTTATCAAGAGCATTACATGAACTTGGATCAGATGTAAGCTGTGCAGGAATAAATAAAAAATCAGAAGCCCTGGAGGCCTTACAGGATGTCTGGAAAGTTTTTGACGATAATGAAAATAAAGTTCAAAATGATAAAACAAAAGCATTAATAGAATTCATTAGCGAAGTTGATAAAAAAACAAAAGGAGAGTTTAAGGAAATATTCAAAAAACCAGAATTTATTTTAGAAGCTAAGTCAGATAAGTTTGTCGGTTCTATAGAATTGCCGTTCCATACAGGGTGGTTCAAAGATCACAGAATGGAAGAATTGATGCAGACTTCTGAAATTCTATGGCGGGATGTTTATAATCTAAAAAAAGGTGAAAGAGCGGGAATTGGATTCACACTTATACCTACCCAAGATTTGATCGGGCACCCCTTGGAGGATTATCTTGATTCTTACTCAATAATATGGGCTATGACACAGACCGCAAAAAAAATAGCGAATCCTGCAATGAGTGCCGCTACTTCCAGAAATTCAATGCTTGAAAAAGGCGAAAGAACATCTGAACTTAGAGCTACTCTATTGGGATGTGAATTATGCAAAAATCTGGATGAGGAACCGTTCATTAAGTATAAACAAGTCTCAGATCTATTAAACTTAAGCAGAATCAAACCCATTGACCTTTCTTTCCATATAAGCGCAAAGGGATATCCAGGAAAACACCTTTTTGGAAAAAGTATTGGGTATCCTTCACTAAATAAAAAGACAAGATGGCAGACCCCTGGACAAATGGTATACAAGCTGGATTTCTACCCGCAAACTAAATTTGATGATAGAGATCCAATGGCAAGAGTTGCTTTTACAGAAACAATCCCTATTGATATTTTCATAGAAACAAACCTTGTTGATTGGGCAGATATAAGGGCAAGAAATCAAAGAATTAAAGATGAAATGGATAAATGTGATGTAATCTATGTTGAGGGCAAATTAAAGGAAAAATACACAACAAAACTTGAGGTTGGTTTAGTAAAAAAAGATGGCTCGAGAAGATGGGTCAGGCGCTCTGACACAGATGTTAGGGAAAAAATCAACAAGACTTATCTGGAGATGACCGGCATTAAAGCAGGCAACATGGGAAACATACCAGGGGGGGAGGCTTTTACAACACCAGAGTATATGAAAGGGATTTTTGTAGGGGATGTTGTTGTTCATGTTGACCAAAGTTACGGATTAGATGAAAAGAACCCATTAGTTGTGGAATGTTATGGTGATAATTATAAAATTATAGACGGCCCTAAAGACATAATGGATAAAATAAATCAAAGAAAGAATGAGGCAATGAAGCTGTTGCTGGAAGCTGAGAAGCACAAAAGCCTGCCAAAGGAAATAATTGATATGAAAAAGAAGAATTTCGAAAGGGTTGGGGAATTTGCCATCAACACAAACCCAAAGGCAAGATTATGTGAATACTTGATTATCAACGAAAAAATCGCAAAAATGATGCACATAGCTCTTGGCTCAGGTTTTGAACCGGATAGAAGCACAGAATACCACATGGACATTGTCTTCAATGCTCCTAGGCAAAAGCTTGACGTTTATGGCGTTGATAAGGAAGGCAATAAACACTGGATACTTAAAGATGGCAATTTTTCAGCGTAAAATGTCACTTGAAAAATCCGCTAAAATAATTCTCAAAGACTGCATGAATTTGCAAGGTAACGAAAGTTGTTTAATTGTTACAGATTCTAACTTAAAATTGATAGGGGAAATTTTATTAAAAAATTCACTTGAAATTACAAAAAAATCGAAATTAATTCTGATGGAAATCCCAGATGCACATGGAACAGAGCCGCCAGCAGAAATTGCTGAAGAGATGCTGAAATACAATGTTGTTTTATTGCCAACCACAAAATCACTGAGCCATACAAAAGCAAGAAATGATGCTAGTCATAAAGGAGCCAGAATAGCGACACTGCCCGGAATAACAGAAGATATGATGCAAAGAACACTCGATGTAGATTTTCAAAAAATAAAAGAAATGAACCATAATTTGATTTCAAAATTAAAAGATAAGAAGCAAATCAACATCTCAACGGAATTAGGAACAAATTTGAGATTAGGCACTGAAAATAGAGAGTGGATAAGTGATAATGGATTTTATAACACCAAAGGGGCATTTGGAAATCTACCGGCAGGAGAAGTATTCATCGCTCCATTAGAGAATACAGCAAACGGCACTTTAATTGTTGATGCAAGTGTGGGGGGTTTAGGTATAGTTGATAATAATATGGGAATTAGCATCAATCACGGATTTATCGAAAATATCGAAGGCGGAAAAGTAGCAAAACTTTTTAAAAATTCTTTAAAAAATAGATTCTACAAGAATGTTGCTGAACTTGGAATTGGAACTAATTACAAAGCTAAAATTACAGGCAATGTTTTAGAGGATGAGAAAGTATCTGGAACATGCCACATAGCCTTCGGTAATAACAAGCATTTTGGAGGTAAAGTTGATGTTCCGTTTCATGTTGATGTTGTAATTAAAAGCCCAACAATATATGCTGATAATGTCCTATTAATGAAAAACGGAAAACCCAATTCGTGGGATTGAAAATCCCACTTGATTATGTCGATAAATCCCAAAGGGATTTTCGATGAGGCGTCAACCGATTTTGCGGTTGAATACAAACCTTTTTATACCATATTTCCTTATCGAGAATAAAATGCCTACAAAGGAAGCTAGCAAATCCAAGGACAAAAACATAATTGACAGCATAATGTACACTTATTCTACATCTTCAAATCCCCATGAAGAAGAAAACAGAATTCTTAAAGAAACTATCAACAGGCTCAAGGAAGAGAATGAAAGATTTAAGACATCACCATTAATGGTCTGCGAAGTTAAAGAATTATTTGGAAAGCAGTCAATAATAAGGATCCCCAATGGAAATCAATTTCTTGTCAATATATCAGATGGATGTGACAAGATTAAATCAGGAGATTTGGTCTTAGTAGAGCAAAAAAATCTTACCGTTATAAGAAAAGTCCCCATTACAAGGCGTTTTAATATTGAAAAATATGTAATTATAGAGAAACCAACTATATCTTGGCACGATATAGGTGGACTAAGCAATCAAGTGCAGGAAATCAAGGAGGTTGTTGAACTACCATTATTGAAACCAGAGTTATTCAAGAAAGTAGGAATAACACCGCCAAAAGGAGTTTTGCTTTATGGCGAACCAGGAACCGGAAAAACATTGTTGGCTAAGGCTGTGGCAGCATCGACAAATTCTACTTTCATAGAGATTGTCGGTTCAGAGTTAGTGCAAAAATTTATTGGTGAAGGGGCAAAGCTTGTAAAGGAAATTTTCGAATTTGCAAGGAAAAAAGCACCAGCGATCGTTTTTATAGACGAATTAGACGCGTTAGCTGCCAAAAGAATTGAAGTTGGCACTTCTGGTGAAAGGGAAGTTAACAGAACATTCATGCAGCTTCTTGCAGAATTAGATGGTTTCAAGCCGTTAGACAATGTTAAGGTCATAGGGGCAACCAACAGGAAAGACATTCTGGATCCTGCAGTTATAAGGCCAGGCAGGCTAGACAGGCTTATTTATATTTCAATCCCAAACAAAGAGTCCAGAAAAGAAATCTTTAAAATTCATACAAAAAGGATGACATTTAGTAAAGGTATCAATGCTGAATCACTTATCACCAGGATGGAAGGATTCAGCGGAGCTGAGATAAAGGCAGTTTGTACAGAAGCTGGTTATTTTGCAATACGATCCAACAGAAGCCATGTAACAAAAGAAGATTTCTTAAAAGCCATTGATAAGGTAAAGCAGGAAGAAAAAGCCGAAGGCCAAGATCATGTGGAGATGTTTGGTTAAGAATTCTAAAAAATAATGGCACACGCTCGGCAGTTACTACCGCATATCATAAGCTTTCGCTTCAAAGGGTGTTCACTTCTCTCATTGCGTGTACCAATATAAGAAAACAATATCGATTTTTAAGTGTTTGCATCAGCTAAATAGCCTTAAAATCCGCACAAACCCTGTAAAATCCAGGTGAATATTGACCACATCTTACAGTCCTGATAATTTTATATCTTTTCTTTGCCTTATTGCAGGCTTTCTTTATTTTATCTTCAGCTTTATAGAATTCATCTTCATGCAGGAAATCATAAAAATGAATAATTCCTTTGCTTTTAATGTGTTTTAATGCTAAATTCAAATAATTCTCCCCACCTTTAGGCAAAGGCATAGCTATTCGATTAAATTTTTTGTTTATTTTCGGCAGCACCTTCTCCACATCTCCTAGAAACAACTTAACTCTCTTTTCCAACTTATTTTTTTTAATGTTTTCCAACGCGTATTTATGAGCAACTGGATTAATCTCAATTCCATAAATTTCTTTAGATTTTGTATTTTTTGCAATAACTAAAGGGTAAGGGGCACAACCTGAAAACATAATTAGAACAGTTTCTTTTGGCTTAACCATATTCACTATTCTATTCCTTTCATTACCCATTCTTGAAGAAAAATATACCTTCTCCACATCTAATTTTAGAAAAACATCATTTTCTTTGCATATTGTTTCCTTTCTTTTTTCACCAGCAATAACTTTTAATCCAGGTGTCCTGTATTTTCCAGAATATTTTTTAGTTTTTTTTAATACAACCTTAACATTATGATAATTATCCAGGATTGTTTTACCTATCAATTTCTCATATTTTCTTAATTGCTCAGGAAATTCCGAGAATATCATTATATCCCCCACTATATCAAAGGAAGATGGAACATATTCCAGATATTTATTGCTTAACTTATTTTTTAAAAAATATTTCAGGTTCTTTTTCATTTTAATTGAAGAAATCACTCAAACCTTTTTGATTCTTTTTTTTGTTTTCCTTTACAAGAGCTTCAACTTGGGATTTTACCCTTTCTTCAGAGAAATCATGCTTGTCAACAAGCAATTTCATTATTTTCTCTTCGTCGACAGGAGACCATTCAAGGCCGTAATCCTTGTCCACATCAATACTTTTTATCAGATCAAAAACTTCATTCCATGAAAAATCAAAATTTTCTGACCATTTCGCTTCTTTAAACATAGTGTCAAGATTATTACCATATTTCTTTACTAGCTTCAGTGCATTTTTTGGTCCAATGCCCTTTATTCCACCAGCATTGTAATCAGTCCCGATAAGCATTGCCAATGCAATAAGCTGTTCCTGGCTGATTCCTAAATGCTTAAGGTTTTCTTCAAGGCGTATCAATTCCGGATTTATCGTTTCATAGCTTAATTTATTTGTTCTCTTCTTTTTACCGGCCATATTCAAGTTTCTGACAACCTGTGGAGATTCAAACAACAACGCATCAGCATCATTAGTTGCTAAAGCAAAAGCATCACCATTCTTGACTATAAAGGAAGCCTGAGCTTCTGCTTCAGACGGAGCATTGATGGCTGGCAATCCAAATGCTTCTACGAGTTTTTTCGCTTCATCTATCATCTCCGGAGTTAATCTCGATGTTCTTGCAGCATATTTTTTCATTAATTCTAAATCTTCCTTTTCTTTAGCTCTTTCAAATTTTTTTTGAGCTTCAATCTTTGTTTCTTTCCTCTTTTCAAGAGTCAATTTTTTAAGCTTAGGCGGCTCACCATCAAAAACAAAAGCTAGCTTGATATTTTGTTGTGACAAATTAGATATTCTTGTCATTAGTCCCATTAAATGGGAAGTAACATTCCCTTCTGAATCAGTCAATAAGGAGCCATCCCTTTGCCTTATGGAGCTCAAGAACTGGTAAAGCCACATCGGCGCATCAACAACCAAAACCTTATTTCTTAGAAAGTCAAGATCAATTTCTTTCATTACCAATAATTCAGTTAAAGCAACACCCATTTTATACCTTCTTGAAAGTTATGTTGTTCAGCTCTTTGCTCATCATATCCTTGGCTTTTGTCGATAATTCTCCTGGAGAAATAAAAATAACAGGCAATTTTTTGAATTGCCCTTTTACATAGGCATTGCTTAAATCAGAGTCACTCACTCTTTTCTTATTCTTTGCCTTGCAGTAATATTGCAGATTTCCAACAACACTTGGAATTTCAACGATAAAATCAATCTCTGAATTTTTCTTCAGAACTTCGCTATGAATAACATTTATCTTATTTTTTTCAAAATATTTTGTTAAATCCTTCATAAAACCATCTTCTTTATCTCTTTGTCTTGGTTTTCTCTCTCTTTTCACACTTTGAACTTTTTCTATCTCAGGCTCCTTTATTCGATGTTCAATAGAATCAAGCTTTTTAGGCTCTTTTCTCTCAATTTTTTCTTCTGGTCTTTTTTCCTTAATATCTAACCTGGATTTTATTATTTGCTCAGCTTCTTCATTTTTTATAATATACCATTTCCAGAAGATTTCTTTGCTGTCATTATAATTTACATTAAAAGGGATTGCAAAGTCTTTAATTTCTCTTAATGCAACTCTCATCACAGGTGTTTGCTCAGAGTCCCTTAATATTTTATTTTCATTGAGTAAATCAAATGCCTTTTTCTCCTTATCATTCATATTTCCTGTATATTTCTCTAACATTACTTCTTGACCCTGCAAAAAATAAAGCGGCGAACCGCCTACCTTGATTGTAGAAATTCTTAATTTTCCATTTGCTGTCAGCTCTGCAAGATGTGCAGAAGCCATAAGAATATTGCTTCCAATTTCCTTTGAAACCTGAACTGGCAAAACAGGTCCTTTAGTATGTACAATTTCCAGAATTTTGTCTCGAGTTTCCATTGGCCAAACTAAAGAAGTTTTGTTTATATATTTTGTTGTTAAAAAAGTTGAAACAACGGAATTCTGCCAATCTGTGATTGGTGGTTTTTGACAATTAGGGTTATGGTCTCAACCATCTCGTCTCATAAAACGTAACATCATTTTCTGCATCTACTATGCCAAGCAACAATCTTTTCTTTGTAGAATGCGCAACCCTATTTTTTGCTGCAAACTCATACCATGTAAGAGTTGAACCTTCATGAACCGGAAAAACAACCCAGCGGGCATGATCTTCACCTGGCTTTACGCCTCTGTCATAAATCCTGAAATCTGCACCAAACTTCAGTGCTGTCTTGATTATATAGCCCCTGTTCCTTATGTCGCGATAAACACAGTATCTGACCCAGAAATTTGGCTCTGATTTTTGGGATTTCTTCAAAAGAAATTCAGGTTTGATTTCCTTGTTTCTAGAATCATAAACTACGAGTTTCTTCTTATCTACCAAATAAAGCGCTTCAATAAGAGAAAGTTGAACTCTTCCATCATCAAGCAAATTGCCATATCTGCTTTGATTATAGAGCTCTCTAGCATTATCTGAGCTTTCTGTAAGCACCCTTTCCTTTGAAAAAGTTGCTTTGACAGGCTCCTTTGGTAATTCTTTGTGTTCTTTAGTCTCTGCTTTCTTCTTGGTCATAATTGTGATTATATAGTAATTTGGTAATTAATTCGATTTAAAAAACTTATTAATATTTATATATTAACTTTCCATATTGAAAACAAAAACCCTTATAAATTCTATTCCTCTTCGCACTAATATGCAAATAACCTTTCTGGGAACTTCATCAATGGTTCCAACAAAAGACAGAAACCAAATAGCAGTTTTTGTTAGTCATGACTCTGATGGGGTCCTTATTGACTGCGGTGAAGGCACTCAAAGGCAGTTCAAGATTGCAGGGATCAGCCTGACTAAAGTTACAAAAGTCCTGATAAGTCACTGGCATGGGGATCATGTGCTTGGCTTGCCGGGCTTGATGCAGACCCTAAGCTCATCAGATTACAACAGCAAACTTGAGATTTACGGTCCTGTTGGAACTAAAAAAAGAATTGAAAAAATGTTTGAGGCTTTTGTTTTTGACAAAAAATTGAGTTTTGTAGTTAAAGATGTCAAAAGCGGAGTTTTTTTTGAGAATAATAAATTTCAATTAGGGGCCTATCCACTAGAGCATGGTGTTGAGACCTTAGGTTTCAGGTTTGTTGAAAAAGACAAAAGAAAGATCGATTTAAAAAAAGTCAATAAATTCAACATACCTCATGGGCCTTTGCTTGGAAAATTGCAGGAAGGGGAAATAATAACCCTAAACGGGAAAAAGATTGATCCTGACGATGTCACTTATATTGAAAGCGGAAAGAAATTAGCTTATATCACAGACACGGTGCTGTGTGATTCATGCTATAAAATTGCAGATGATGTTGATTTGTTGATTTCTGAAGCAACTTACTCTTCAAAATTAGCTGGCAAGAGCGAAGCATATGGTCATATGACAGCAAAGCAGGCTGCACAGCTGGCAAACAAGTCAAACGTCAAGCAACTGGTTTTGATACATTTTAGTGCTCGTTATAAGAATACCCAAGAATTAGAGGAAGACGCAAGGAATATTTTTGATAATGTAATCTGCGCAAAAGATTTTATGAAGATAAATCTGTAAAATGTCTGTAAAAAGCAAGGGAAGTAATGCAGAAAGGGAATTATTGCATATGTTCTGGTCTAAAAAATGGGCATGTTTGAGAAGTGCCGGCTCCGGCTCTATGAAATATCCAGGTCCTGACTTGCTTGTAGGCAACAAATCAAGAAGGATGTCAATCGAATGCAAATCAACAAAAAAAAACCAAATTTATCTCGACAATCATGATATAAATCAATTAAAAGATTTCTCTAAAATATTTGACGCCAAGCCATTATTTGCAGTTAGATTTGCAAGAAAAGAGTGGCTATTTTTGAATCTAGAAGACATTGAAAAAACACCAAAGGGATATGTCATCAACCTCAAAACGGCAGAATTAAGGGGTTTATCATTTGAAGAAATAATATCATATTAAAACAAAAAAAATTTATCGCCTTTTTTTCATCGCTCTTTCGATCTTTACTTCTTCCTTTACTATCTTGTCAACCACTCTTTCAATATGCATCTCTATTCTTGCTATTCTGCGCTCCATTAAAACAAGTATTCTTAGAGAGTACACTATTGCCATCAAAGTGCCTATAATTATAGCAAGTGTTATTTCCTGAACGCCAAATACCATCTACTCACCTCAATTTTTACTTTTATAAGCTATTTACTTGGTCATTTATATAGTTTTCGAAAATCATATCTTTACCTTTTGATTAGGAATAATGTCTCCTTTCTTTGTTTTGCCCTTATTTCCTCTATTTATCAGCCATGCTTTTCTTGTTGTATACTGGGCAGGATTCTTTATCCTTGAACAAAAACTGTCAGGCTTGCAAACACCTATTCCAACCATATACATTTCATTATCGCAATTCGGAGGCAAAATCCTTTTTCTCATTTGTTTGTGATACTTCAACTGACCAAGTAAATAGACCTCTCTTAAAGGCTCTTTATTTTTAGCGTTCCACTCTTTAAGCTTTTTTTCTATCATATCATAGTCCCATCCAATTGAAGTAAAGTAATTAATCAAAGTAAACAATCCTCTTTTTCTTCCTTCATCCAATCCATCTAAAATCAATTTCACGCAAGGTGGAAATAATTCCTCCGGCAAAGCATTTTGTGGAATCTCAAGTTCATGCTCCTTTTTTAATTTTACAGTTTCCTTCTTAACACTAAAATCAAGTGCTTCAGTTAGCAGTTGTTTAGCCTCATTTTTGTCAGCATTGTTTTTTCCAAGAAATCTGTGCCTGCTTATTCTCACATTCTTAGGAATAGCAAATTCTTTCTTAAACATCATGACTTTTTCCGGATTTAATGGAGTTGACACTAATCCTGATTTTTCATGCAGTGAATATGGCATCCTGTACAAATGTCTGGGAGAAATAAGCAAAGTATCCATCTCCAAAATAGATTCTGGATTAAATTTTCTTATTTTATTTTCATAATAAATTATATCATTTGATTTTTTTCCTGTTTTTTCCAAAATCTTGTTAAAATCATTTTTCTCAAACTCCATAATTCTGGTGCCAAACTCCTTAAGCATCATATTTTTTATATACATGGCTATTTTCTTAGGAGCTTCAGGAAACATGTTTTTAGTTTCTTTGTCTCTTATTTTGTCAGGAAATGCTTGAAAAGGTACTCCAATATGAAAACCCTTGTTTCCTGAAAACTTGCACGAAACAGATTTTAGCTTATGAAATTTCAAAGCCTTAATAACCAAGTCCGCAGCAATCTTTGAATAATCAAAAATACCGCAATCAATATCTATCACCAAATCCCACCCGCTTCTTAAATTATCCAATTCATGCCTTCTCATTGAAGGATCAAGCTGCAGAGCATTTCTCCACAATTCTTCAGAAGCATGGAAAGAAGTTGCGCCTTGCTTAGCAAGCTCCAAGACATCATTCTTATGCCTTAAAGTATCTGGCCTTTTGGAGAACTTATCATTGAATCTGACAGCAATTTCCCTGTCTTTGGAATTAGCGATAATCTCCTCCTGGATATCACTTCTTTTATAGTGGCTCAATGAAACATTGATAGGGATCATAGCTCTAGGAATATTTTTTGCTATATAATGTTTTTGCTATAAACTCTAACCTCTAAACATTAAATTTTTAAATGGAAAATACCTGCTAAATGCTATATGGCGATTAAAAATCAGCTCAAAACTGCAGTCTTGTTAGCATTGCTTACAGCGCTATTCTTGTGGATAGGTAGCTTTTTTGGAAGGACAGGATTGATTTTTGCTATAATCTTTGTTGGTTTGATGAATTTTGGTTCTTACTGGTTTTCTGACAAATTAGTGCTTAAGATGTACAAGGCTAAGGAAGTCAAGCAAAATGATTATCCTAAATTATACGAAATTGTAAGGGAAGTATCTCAGCGAAGCCATTTGCCCATGCCTAAAGTTTATGTCATACCAACTAATTCTCCAAATGCATTCGCCACTGGTCGAAATCAAAAACACGCTGCAGTTGCTGCAACAGAAGGGATTATAAATATCCTGAGCGAGGAAGAATTAAAAGGAGTTATCGCCCATGAATTTGCACACATCAAGAACAGGGATATTTTGATATCTACCATAGTCGGGACTATTGCAGGAGTCATATCTTATGTAGGGTTGATGGCACGATGGTCTGCAATTTTTGGAGGAGACAGGAACAGAGGCGGTGGTCTAGCCCAACTCTTAATTTTAGGTATAATAACTCCTTTGATTGCTGTAATAATCCAATTAGCCATATCGAGGAGCAGGGAGTTCTTAGCTGATGAGATAGGGGCAAAATTTGTAAAAAACGGCAATTCACTGGCAGATGCTCTAGAAAAGATAGAAAAAAATGTTGATGTCCATCCGCTTAGATTCGGAAACCAATCAACAGCTCATTTGTTTATCTCAAACCCATTCAGGGGCGGTGCATTTATGAAGTTATTTAGAACTCATCCCTTAACTAAGGAAAGGACAAGAAGATTAAGGGAGATGAAGTTCCACTAATCCTCTTTATATTCCTTATCAACAACATCCTTTATCTTCTTCGCTTTTGAAGGTCCTATTTTTTCAACTTCCTGCAGTTCTTTCTCACCTGCATTTACAATATTCTTCACAGTCTTGAAATGTTTCAATAATGGTTTTGATAAAGTCAAATTTATTCCAGGCAATGAGCTTACAAAATATTCCTGTTGCTCCTTTAATGTTATTGGCTTTCTGTCTGCATGCAAACTAAAGTCTTTTCCAGTTTCTTTCTGCTCTCTTCTTGCCATGATCTGCAGCAAGGAAGCAGTTTCTTTGAAATTCCTTGTCTGGATTATAGGAATTCCATAAGAAACAGCAATCGTTGACATCATCCCTAATATCGAGTTGTGATGGACATTCCTGACAGAGTATATATCTCTAGTACCTTCAATCACAATAATGGGCCTTTCAAAATTGTTTTTTAAATTCTTAACTTGTTGCAATAATCTACCATCAATAATGGAATCAACAAAATCCTCGACGGTTTTCATCTCAATTCCACAGCGAGAGGAAACAATATAATCAGCATTATCAAGCCTTTCCATGACCACAGTCATTCCATTTTCGGCCAATTCTCTTATAATCCCACTTCCTTTTTCCCTGTGATCAGCGAATATTTTTGTTTTTTCTTCTATGTATTTGGTGATTGGAACTTCTTTTTTATCAATAACAGTAAGATTTAGTTTTTTTCTTATATTCGCCAAATTCCTATACATCTTTTTTTCTTTGTGATGTGCAACCCACCTATAGCCTTCATCTCTTGTCCCTTTGGCCATCAACATAATTACCCTTCCTTTTTCCTGCCTTCCAGTTCTTCCTCTTCTTTGTATGCTTCTTATTGCGCTCGGAATTGGCTCAAAGAAAACCACAAGATCAACTTTCGGGATGTCAAGTCCCTCTTCTCCAATAGAAGTTGCAACAAGCACATTAAACAAGCCATTTCTGAAATCATCAAGCATCTGCTTTTGCTCTTTTTGGCTCAACCCAGTACCTCCCTTTTTCTGTTGGCCGACAAAAATCCTGGCACTCACATTCTGAATATTATTCAATTTTTCAACTATGTCAAGGGCATTGTCCCTGTATTGGTTGAATATGATCATCTTAATGCTGCCATTGCGGTTAATCTCATTTTCCACAATGTCTTGCAGTTCTATCAATTTCGGATGCTCCACTTTTTCCTCGTGCAAAATCCTTGCCTTTATCATTGCAGTCTTGAAATTTGAGTCATTCATTATAGATTTGATAGCCTTGGTTTTTGACGTCCTTGATTCAGTAATTAATTTTTCAAAATATTTGTGAAGAGATGCAATCCCTTGCGTTTCAAGCAATTCAAGCGCATGATAGATTTTCATGACTTCAGCAAGCATGGAAATGCCGTTCCATACTGTAAAATCCTTTTCACCCTGTGAAATTCTGCTTCTTAACTCTCCTTGTAATTGAAGCAAATCCGATTTTGTCACATATCTCAAGTCAGCTCTTCTCAGTATCCCCCATTTTTTTAATTTTTCAAATCTCTGTCTTAAAAACAAAAGCAGGAATTTCTGTATATCTGTGAAAACCCTTGGAAGGTCCACTTTAACCCAGTCTATCTGCATTTCCTGTATGTAGGGCTTGACATCCGGATCCTCATCAGTCCTTACCTCAATATCCTCAATGAAAAGATTTCTACATACTTCCTGTATTTTGTTCATGTCGCTTCCAGGAGATGCTGTCAATGCAATTATCCTTGGAAACTTTGAGAGTTTCATGAACTGCTTTGCAACAAAAACATAAGCATAATCTCCAACAGCCCTATGTGCTTCATCAACACCAAGCAAGCAAACATCTTCCAAATTTATTCTTCTGCTTATTATGTCATTCTCAAGCCCTTGCGGAGTCGAAAAAATTATTTTTGATTTTTTCCATAGTTCCTTTCTTTTGTCAGGTCTCACCATGCCGGTAAAAATAGCCATATCTCCATTATCAATGTCAAAATGCTCCCTAAATACATTCAAGTACTGCTCAATCAATGGCCTTGTTGGCCCAATGAAAAGAATTTTGGAGTTTGGGTACTGCTTAAGCCTTTGAGCAACCAGCATCAAGAAAACATTTGTCTTGCCCATCCCCGTCGGCAGCACAACTAACGTGTTCTTTTCAGCAGCTGTGGCCAGAATAGTTTGCTGATATAGCCTGGGCTCAAAGTTTTTTATCATAGGAATGGGGTATTTTCTGGCTTTATAAAATTTATTGACAATATATGAATAAGAAAAAACCCTATTTTTCTACAGTCACAGTAGAATTATTTATGATTTGTCCGTTTTCGGGTTGTTCTTCAATCTCTATTCTTGTTGTTCTAATATAAGCATCATCAATATCTACATTTGCACTTTCAGAATCCCTTATCTCAATTTCCTGAGTGCACGATGCAATTATCAAAATTAAAAAAAACCCAAAAAACAAACCTCATTTTAATACCTAGTATCTCTCAAGATTTTTTTATCATACAATTTATAGCTCAATACAGCACCAACTAAAAATAAAACAAAAACAAAAATATGATTTCCATATCTTGCGCCAATTAAGTAGCCAATCAAAAATCCTGCAATAATAACTAAGTAAGGGAAGACTATCTTGGATTTTCTCTCATAAATAACCCTGCCTGCAAACAGTCCTGATATGAATATTATTATGTAGCTTATAACAGCACTTGGCGCTAATAATGCAAATAACAAACCGATTATTGTAAGTATCAGAAAGAAAAATTCCATATAATTTTTGTAAAATTGAAACATAAAACTCACTTCGGACCTGTCCAGACTTTATTTTCAAAACTTACGTAATATATAAGCCACAGCACAACACCAATCAAAAGCGACAATACCAATGAGAAAAATATTGGTATATCAACAATCATAAGGATTGTAGCAGCAACTAGAGCCGGCAATACAAAAGCATAAGCCATTCTGCTTCCATAGTATATCTTGCTTCCATCCAAAGGTGGGATGGGCAGCATGCTTGTTATCAGATAAATGACATTGAAGAGTATTGCCTTTTCCAACAATAAACTGGGGGTGAATTCATTCAATACTTTTAGCAGGATTATCAGCATAAAAGTGAACAAAGGTCCTGCTAAGGCAACCATAGCTTGTCCCATTATATTCAAGCCATATCTGAAATAGCCCAATCGATGGCCTGCCATGTGGTGTAGTAAAAAGCCGCCTGGCACAATAAGCCACAACCTCCCATTGCTTAGAAATGCCAGGATCAGAGCACCAATCAATCCAAAAGTCCACATTTTATATTCAATCCTAAAGCCTATGGCAAGACCCCATATTCGCTGGCCTGCATCGTGAATAAGAATAGACAATGCAACAATCAAAACAGCGTTGAATAAATTAAACAAGCCTGTTGATAAATCAAAGCTTGCCCCACCCCACTCTCTAAATGATATTATAAATGCAATTATTAAGATAGCAATTACAAATCCCCTTACTTCATGGATTGAAAATTTGTAATATTTCTTTATCTTGTCAGTCAAATCAACTAATTCTCCCATATTATATAATTTAGAAATATGATATTTAAGGTTATTGGTTTTACCCAACAGAAAAACTAAAACTTATTCTAGGACTTTTTGCGGATTTTACTAATTTTAAAACATCATCTATATGACCTGCTCCTAAAATAACAAGAATCTTTTTATCAGGGTTGGAATCCATCAATTTTCTGATATTACTTGCGATAACAGTATTTCTTTCTTCAACCAACACTTTGTAAATATTAGGGTAACGATCTTTTAATTTATCTGTTAATTTCTTTATTATCTTTTTATCAGGAACAGTCCTCAAATCGAAATCAATCTCTTTCTTTCTTGTAAATAATGCTTTAATCACATCAGCAACGAAATTTCCTTTTTCCTTCCAAGTTATTGATTTTGAAAGTCTTTTTAGGGTAATCTCTATATCTTGATCTATAAGGGTTATATTGATATTTTTCTTCTTAGCGATCTTAATTGCTTGTTTCATCTCAGATCCAGGAGCAACCCCAACTATCTTGCCTAATTTTCTTTCTGCCCAAGCCCCAATCAAAGAAAAGATAAAACCCTTCAAGCCAATATACCTTATACTTCTGAGTTCGATCTTTCTTCTATCTTTGCTCATTAAGGCCGGTAATCTCCTTTTATCAAGCTCTAAAGCCACTATACTGGGTTTTTCCTCTTCAATCAAACTTTTAACTTCCTTGAGGCTTTGCTGAGCTATATGAGATGTGCCCAAAAATACCAAATTTTTGTACTTCATGAGTTAAAATAATCTCGAGGTTTTTAATAATATTTTCCAAAAGATTTAAATACTAGCCAGTAGATAAAATTACCAATCTTAATGCTAAAAAGGTGAGTTTATATGCTGAAAATGAAGAAAATAAGCGAAACATTTGACATGAGAGTATTCACAGATAATGGTGAATACTTCGGTGATGTTGAAGAATCAATTTTAACTCAGAATAAGGTTTTTGGATGGCGAGTCAGAGCAACAAAAAATTCTTTCTTGAACAAAGTTTTAGGTTCTGCAAAAGGAGTTATCGTGCCGCACCAGCTTGTAAAGTCAATCGGCGACATAATGATAATCAGCAAAGCTGCAGTGCCTTCTTACAGCGAAGGAGAAGCAGAACAAAAAGCAGCTTAGAAGCTTAAGATTCTAGCATTGCAGTAAGGGCATTTCTTAGGTAAATCTGTATCAATTCCTATTTTAAACTCATAATCGCAGGAATTGCACTTATGACCGACTTTTAATATTTTCTCTTCTTCAACATCTTCCTTTATTTCTTCTTTTGGTGAGATTTCTTCCTGGATCTGATTATGTGCATTCTTGTTTTTGATGCACTCTGGGCAAATCATCATCTTTTCATCAAAATCCAGCTTCAGGGATGAAACAGAAGTCTTGTTGTTGCACTTTCTGCATAAAACCATTATTTCTTCCATATTTTATTATCTTATTAACTAAAATATTTAAATATTATGGTTTAAATCTTCTTTCTATACGGCTGTGGTCTAGTGGTATGATCGGAGCTTCCCATTGCAAAGGAGAGAGCTCTTGGTCCGGGTTCGATTTGTGAAAAGCGAGCCGCTGCACATGAAAGTCCCGGCAGCCGTATTGTTTATTTCTAAATATTCTGGTAACACTATGATAAATTTTGATGCAAGCTTTATACATATTTTGACTAATTTTAGAAAAGTACGAATCTTTGTTATTATAATGATAGCATAGTATATTTCTAAAACTAAATTACAAATCTTTAACAATAGATTTCATTATATTTGTGACTAAGGGTATTGAAAACATCTGGCCTTTATAGGCTTTCATGGCAAATAGTATTGAAAACACTATCCATACCAACCATATCAATGTAAAGATTCCTCCTCCGAAAATACCAAAAAATACCCCAAATATTCCAGAGGCGTTAAATATAAAACTAATTATCAAGTTGAGAATAAATCCCAAGATGAAAAATCCTATGCCCCAAAACAATGCTTGGAAGCCATGGTAACGGGCAAAGCGGTCATTTTTAGCCATTACAATTGTAACTATTGCAATAATCCAGATTGGATAACTCAGAGCTGCAAGTATCTTTCCAGTGTCTGGATCAAGGCTGCCAGATGATTGTGTTTGAGAATATTGTGGTGGACTTGGATTAAATTTTGGAGCTGAATCTACTGCTTGAATGGCTTGCTCTACTTCGCTTTCTGGAAAACCCTGTTTAATAAGTTGCTGCTTCAATGAATCAATTGGGTATCGGTCCTTATACTTGTTTATGTAATCTGTTAATGCCTGTTTTGCCATTAAAATCACCTCATAAAACCTGGTTTACAAGATTTTCCGGCCACCCAGATTTTAAAAGTTCAGCCCTTATAATTTCCTTTGATTTACCTGATTTTATTGCCTGATTGACATAAGTTTTCAATTGTTGTATTCTCGGATCATTAGATGGGCTTTCTTCCTGAGGTTGATTGCTAATTCCTCGATCCGTTTCTGATGTTATCCTTGACTTTTTACCTATAATAAAGTAAATAATGGCGCCTACAAAGCCTCCGAAAAACACCACTACAATCCAAAGAATTTTCCAACTCTGCTCATTTTTTGATGTAAAAATGCTTATTGCAGCAACAATAAAAAGTATTAAGCTGCCTATTATAATCACAGCATAAATTAATATTATAATGCCACCAATTGCAAAAAATCCGGTAGCTGCTGCCGTTTCTAAATTTCCTAACCCTCTAATGTCATTATCCGATGCGTCTTGACCTAGATTTGCCAAAGCTTCTGCCACCTTCAACTGTTTCTGTACGTTGTCTGGATCATCTTCTAGATCTTCCAATGCATTTTGTAATTCCTCTGGATTATCATTAGAGTTTAATCCAAATGGGTTATAATTTTCCAGAAGTTCTGCCTCTTGCTTCAGACTATCTAATTCCGCTTGACTAAAATCCCACTTAATACCATTCTCATTCCCATATCTGGATGATAAAATCTTTACATCTTCTTCAGGTACAGACTCCACAATTACCTCTAATGCATATTTTTTCCCTATATCCTCAAAACTTAATTTTTCAAAAAATGAAGATTCTGATAATACTTCTATATATGCCTCCTGATCCTTGAATGATAAATAAGATGTTTTTGTTATGGCTCCTAGGTTTTGGGTCAATTCTGAGGTAGCTAATTGCCTGCTATCATCATAAATCTTCAAGCTTATGGACGACTCACTATTAGGTGTAACCTTTACAGAGATCTTTTCATTCTTTTTAATCGAAATCTTAAAAATATCTTTTTGGTCACTTCCAGCTACTTTAGATAGTGAGAGCCAATTGGACGGATAAACGCCAGGATTAATGTCCAACGCATTTCCAAAACTATCCCCAGCATCTGTCTGCAAACCTGCATCATATGTATCCACAAAAGAAACCTTTAATGAATACGCATGGACAAATTCCCAATCACGCAAACCGTTTAATTTTATAAAAAAAATATTTTCTGAATTTGGTGAAAATGATTCTTTTTCTACTTGATCACCAAATGATTTTATTATTTCAACTTTATCCTCATTGTAAATACTTAGAATACCTTCTATAAGAAATTCATCTGGAGAACCCTTCGATTTAAAGAATTCAACTTCGGTCATCAATGTCTGCCCTGGTTTAACATTGATTTTATAGAATTGTGGAGGATCTCCATCCTGAAGACCAGATCCTGAATATTCTCCAGGAACGATTAATTCAGCTGTCTCAATGCTTGTACCTTGTGCAAATGCAGTTCCTACTAAAAGTAAAGAAATAATAAATACAAAAACTATCATAAATCTTATTTTCAATTTGAACATCTTTTTTAAATATCGTATCTTAGTGGGAATACAGTTGCCGTATTGTTTATTTTCAAAATTATCTTATCCTATTCCACCTTGTGGTAAATCACCAATTCCTTGTGTTAGATCACCCATAGATACTATTTCAGCTCCAGCTGGAAGCGCAACATCACTATCTTTAACATCAGTAGTATAACTTTTTGCTATCCACTCCAATGCGGTATCTCCATCATGAATTACTTTATAATAAAGTGGAACTCCATCTTTTGTAACACAAACTTTTGTATCAAAAGCAAGATTGTTATAAGACCACTTATAACATTGAGTAGTAATTCCAATAAATTTTATTGTACCATCTTTGCTAAATTCAAAATCTTCATATTCTTTAACTTCTTCTGCAACACTAAGTTCTGGCTTAGAAGGCGCATCCTTACTAGATACTGAAAGACAAAATGGAGATTCTAATTCTAAACCTCTGGAACATGTATAAGAATTAAAATCAGATACAGTCCCAATTGAATGAAAAGAAGTCATTACGTCAGCTTTTGTAATCGATTCTATTTTTTGTTTGAATTCATCATTTACGTATTTCAGATAAATTCCTATTTCTGATGTAATAGTACCCTCTTCAGAAGAGGTTGTAGCATCATAAGTTACTTTATACGATACTCTGTTTTTTGCCAGATTTTCAAATTCTTCTAACACTTCTTCATTAATGTCCTTTATTTCAGTACCTGAATCACCCACCAATTCTCCTCCGGTTGTATCTGCTGCGGGAGCAGGATTTTGAGGTTGAACAGGAAAATCTACAAGATTAGAAGGATCAGCTTCCGATTGCTCATCCTTTGATCCACAACTTATTACAAGAACTAAAGTTATCAAAAATAAAGAATATAAAATAAATTTTTTATTCAATTTAAGCATCTCTTTTTTTGTAATCTCATTGTATATTTCATGAAATATAGCTGTGTATTAAGCATTCTTGATAGCAGAACCAACCATAATACCCATAACAATAAGAATAAGTGAAGCAATTACCGTTATCAATAAACTTTCAACAGACCTTACCCTTGGCATAATAGTCTTAATAGACTTATAATTTAAATAAATTGCGTTTTCGCCAGAAAAATATATAAACCCAGTTGACTATCTTTTAGCTATGACTTGGGGATTCTTGCATGAAATTGGAAGAAAGATAATACATATCACAATTCTTATTGTACTTGCAGCCTTTTTTATTATACAAGATATTCTTGTAAGTGCAGGTTACACACCAACATTGGCAAAACAGGTTGCACTTCTTTCCTTAGTAGCATTATTAATAGTTTTTTTGGTGTTGGAATATTTCAGACTCGAATTAAACTGGAAAATGCCCTTCTTCTCCCAGTTTATAAGGGCCAAAGAACAGCATAGGATGTACGGAGTAATCTATTTTCTTTCAGCAACTACCATATCTTTAGCGGTTTTTGATTATAAGATTGCTTTGGCAGCTTTGCTCATGACAACATTTGGTGATATGGCAGCTGCATTAATAGGTAAAAGATATGGAACGACTCTTATTTACGGCAACAAGACTTGGGCAGGATTTTCTGGTGAATTGGCTGTAAATCTCATTGTTGGATTTTTGATACTTGACAGCATCTATGTGATATTGGGCATGGCTATTGTGGCAACAATTGTAGAAACTTTAGTTGACGAGCTCGACGATAATTTACTAATTCCAATATTTTCCGGATTTGTAGGGCAGATAATCCTGTTCAGCTTGTGATCTTCGCAGCTAATTGCTGCTCACCTATTGGCTCAACTGTTTGAAACATAGATTTTAACCCATTTTCTAAAGCAGACTCGTCGCTTATTTTATGATGTGTATGGGGGAAAACAACCCATTTCTTGTCAAGCTCTGAAAATGGATTTGTGAAGATTATACTAAAAAATTTGAAATCAATAAATCTTTTCCAATTTTTCAAAATCACGTCAAAATTTTCTCTCGAATTTAACGTTACAAGACTGAAATAGCTTTTATCATTAATTTTTTGAATGATCGGACCAATATCCACAATTTTTGGAGCAATTATGAAATAATGCTCCCTGTCTTTGTATTTAACATACAAATCAAATCCATATTTTCCCCTTTCAATCTTCTCTATTCTTTTAGAAATTATATCCTTGTTTTTAATGAAGCTTATGGTCCATTCCAATAAGAAAGAATGAGATTTATTTTCCATAACGATTTCTTAGAATTATTATTTATAAAATTATTGGTTATATAATATAAGGAATACCCATTAATAAACCAATAATAGCTAAGCCAACTGCAGATTGTTGAGGAGTTAATATTGGTAAACTAAAACCTGCACTAGATGGAGTCTTATGGGCCATTTCAGCATGGGCAGCATTAGTTGCTGTTTCAAGTCCACCTTCACTGGTGATGCTTTTCAATGCAGATAGCATTTCATCAGGAGGGGCATCACCTTCTGGAAATTGTTTGAATCTCCCTATTACTTTGTTTGCCCTTTCTTTCAAAGGTCCTTCAGGAATTCCCCTATAATAATCCATTACAGGTTCATAAGCGCTATCAGGATAAGTTGCCATTTTCAATCACTTAAGTATAATATCATTAAACTAAATCAGAAAAATAATCCAATTATAAACCTATTCATTCTCAACTCTTGGAGCTAGAATAAAAGAAAGCATTACTTTATCAACAGCCTTATACTCGAGTTTTAATGGATAATCTTTATTGAACTGAATTACAACATCTTCGCTAAGCTTTGATCCATTTATCATCTTTTTTAGGTATTCTATGCTATACTTGGCTTTTGCCTTCTCACCGCTTATATTGACTTTTGTTGTTTCATCTTCCTTGATGTCGATTTTTGCTTGATTTAAATCGCCTTCTGCCTGCAGTGTAAACTTCTTTGGTTCAGCGATAAAAGCAACACTCTCTCCAACAACATCAACATCAGCAATTGCTTCATTAAACACGCTTGAAGAGGTCTTGATTGTGATTGGGAACTTCAAATCAGGCACTTTCTGTTCTTTTTCTTCTAATTCTATTATCGGCAGATTAAAAGTCCTTGTTGTATTGCTCTTTAACTCAACCTTTAACCTGTTGTCAGAATCCATTTCAAGAGTCAGCATGTCTTTAGGAGAAGCTCTTCTTAATACCTGCTTTAAATTGCTTAAGTTAATTGCAATTTCAATGTCTTTTTTGACATCATATTCTGTGAAAGAGCTGCTCAAGAGCTTGAAAACAACCATTGCAACATTGGCAGGATCCATTGCAACCAGTTCTATAGCATCAGGGGTTATCTTAAACCTAGCTTCATTTACTAAATCAGAAATTATTGATATACTTTCCTTTAAATAGCTTGGTTCTGCTAAAGTAAGTCTCATTATTACCCCCAAATAATTGGTATGCTCGCCTCATTTATAACTTTTATGGTTGGAAATCAATTACTCATTTTTAGAAATAGGCATATCTCTGTATACTCTATTCACTTCGTAGACACTATCAATAGGAATTTCAGTTTGTGTTTCTTCAATATTTGGAGCTCCATCTTCTGATCTAATCAAAGGATTTTTATTTGATAGAATTAGTTTTTCAGGCGTTATTGAATGAATATGTCCAGAATATCTATCAAGCGTATCAAGGGTATGATCTTTAGGTTGCCTATGCTCGTCAAACTCTTTAGCTACAATAACTTCTACAGGATCACCAACATCGACTCGCTTGACTACCTTTAACCCTTCCATAAGAGCATCTTTTCTCCCAAGTCTTAATTCAAGATATGTTAACGAATCAGCCATGTTACTACTCAAGAAATAATAAAAACTATTTAAAGCTTTTGCAAAAAGTAAATCTGAAAATAATTATAAAATGAAATTTTAAAGTCTAACTCTATCCCCATCGTTCATAACATGCACATTCTGTCCTTTTTTATAACCCATCTCAACAGCTAAGCCAGCCAACGCATTTGTCATACTTGGTTCACCATGAGCAGGAATAATATGTTTTGGCTTAACTAATTTAATCAAATCCCTTATATCTTCTCTTGCTGCATGGCCGCTTTGGTGGATGTCTTTGAAGATCCTAACATTGTAATTCTTTAAACTTTCTTCTAATTTCTGCCTGTTCTTTATGTTTGTCGGTGTCGGAATGACTTTGCATGAAAATATGACATGATCTTCCGGAAAAAATTTGAACTTAATCTCACCATTCATCATCTTTGAAAGTGTAGATTTTGGCTCGCCTTGATGCCCTGTGACAACCATCAAGTATTTTCCTCTGTCTTTGGCAATTTTTTTCAATTTTTTTCTGATTTGATTGCTCCATTTCAGAACTTCTACTTTATTTGTGAAATTAGCAACTCCTGTAGCTTCAGCAGCTCTTACATATTTTGATATCGAACGTCCCATAAATACAATCTTCCTTCCCATTTTTTGCCCGAATTCTACAATAGAATTTAGCCTTGCTATATGGGAAGCGAATGTAGTTACAACAACATGCTTATTTTTTGAGTCAATGCCGAGCATAACTTCCTTTAGCATCTGCTTTGCAACAGATTCAGACGGCATTTTTCTTGCATCAGAAGCATAAGTTGAATCACAGATCAGTGCAAGCACATTTTGTTTTCCTAATTCTTCCAATCTTTTAAAATTAGGTTTCTTGCCAAGAGTAGGGGTCAAATCAAACTTGAAGTCATTTGCGTATAATATAATACCTTCCCTTGTATGCAAGGCAATCATTACAGTATGGGGTGTCGAATGTGTAACATGAATAAATTCAACTTTGACATTAGATGAGGCTTGAAAGGTGGAATTAGAAGGCATGCTTCTTATCTTGTTGTTGAGCTTGATTTTATCTTCAGTCAAAATTCCTTTCAATACTTCTGATGTGAATGGGGTGCACATAATATTTGCTTTGAACTTATTCGAAAGAAAAGGAATTGCACCTAAATGATCAAGGTGGGCATGCGTTGGCAATATTAGCTTTACCTTATCTTTCCAATCATCAATTATGGAAATATCCGGAACAGCGCCAGCATTCATCAATTCTTTGGGATTGACATCAATAAAATCCTCATCTTCAGTATACTTGATATAATTTTCAAGATGCAATCCTAAATCAAGAATATAAACTTCATCATCAATCTTTACAGCTGTAGAGTTCTTACCTACTTCATTATAGCCCCCAACAGCACATATTTCAACCATCAATTTTGTTTTAGATAAAGATTTATAAATATATGGCTCGTTATAATAGATAATTAAATTCTAACAAGAATTTTTAATCTATCTTCAATCTTAGTATACGGATCCAAATATCCTAATTTCTTCCAAACTTGATATCTTGTTTGATGTCTAGGATTACTAGGTTTTATAATATAGAAAAATTTTTCAATTTCTGCAATTTTTCTTATATTTAATTGATAAGAATCACTAATATTCCTATTATTCTTAAATCCTTTAATGTGTTTTAACCTCACTTGAGATTCTACCCCTAATTTATTTAGAAGTATTCTAATTTGCTCCAGCAATATATTGGAACAAGAACTAATACACATCTCAGGATGATAGTTATGTGTTTTTTTCCATTCTGTTGAAGTCTTTGCTCTTGATCTTTCACACCAAAAGGAACCATCTGAATCAAAAATTCCCCTTATGACAGCTTTTATTATTTTCATATCTTTGGAATTCACTATATAGTCTGGAATTTTCGCAACTGAAGATTTATGACCAATTTGAAAACCCAAATCTATAGCTTTTCTAATTACTTTTTTCTTATATGAGGAAATCCCATAAACACCCCAATAAGCAAAATTCTTAGGTTCTACAGACTCAAAATACTTAGAAAATAATACAGACAGATGATTATCATAATACAATTTGTCTTCACTAGGACTTCCCGTTATATATAGAGCACCTTTATTACTTTCAATCCATCCATCACCTATAAAAGCACCCAATATTTCAGCAATTTCTGGATTAATTAAATTATGATTTATTTTTTGTTTATGCATTTTACATCAACATTTTTTTAGGTGAAATTTTGTAAATGATTATTGATTTATATATCTTACGTCAGCAAATGTCCAGTGGTCAAGAATCATAATTTGAAAGTTGAACGTTAAATCTATGTAAAATGCAGATATATTTAAAAAATAAGTCTTAAGATACAAATAGAAATATTAAGTGCGGGGAAGAGGATTTGAACCCCTGTAGGCACTAAGCCAATAGATGGCTCATCTGAGTTCTTCATCAGCCTTTCGAGCTTCGTTACTCAGCAAACTTGAGTTTGGATGTTTTAGCACCCCAATGCCGAAACACTATCCCGTATAGCCTCTCATTTTAGAGATTTGGCCACTCCGGCATCCCCGCATAGGTTTAAGTATTAGAAATTGCTTTAAAAACGTTACTGAAAAATATAATAGAAATAAAAATTAATCAAGTAAAACTTTTCAGCTTGCTTTCTATTGANCCAAGCTCAGCTTCTAATCTTTCAAGTTCTGTGTGTTTTTTTGGAGCTTTTGGTTTATGGACAGCCTTTTTAGGTCTTTGNACTTGTTTTACAACAACTCCTCTAAGGCTTGTTTGAGGCAAACTAACTCTTAACCTTCCCATCATCTTGTTGGTGCCTCTCACCAATCCCCTTAATTTCTGTATTTTTTCACTTTTCTCATGCCTTATATGCTTAAATTTTTCAAACTCCTTTAGCATCTCAAGTATATTTCTTAAGGATTCAAGAATATTTCTCCTGACTTCAGCAGGCTCCTTAATTTCTACAAAAAATAGTTCACCGTCTTGTTTTTTTGGATTATTTACCATGATTGTTCAGGCTCAAACATAATCTTATCAATATTATCAATTTTTTTCTCTATATCTTCCACTGTACGATTCCACATTGATATTTCTGAATCTTCCTCATTTCTTAGCTGATCTATGCTGCCTAAAGTTTCCTTTATGTCTTTAATCCTGCCCTTAATCAGGTCTAATACATCTAAAATCTCCTTATATTCATCTACTTTGACGAAAACAGGAGCTCCTTTATGGTCTGTCATTTTTACTCACCCTTGAATAATGTTTTATCAATAAAAATAAGTTTTTTTTGTAAGTCAGTAAGGGAGGATTTAGCCTTCTCAAATGATCTATCCTTCGCATTTTTTATATTATCCATTTTGATTAACATCTTTTCAGAATTTCTTAAATCACCCCTAACCAAACTGATGCTATCAAGGGTATTTTTGTATCTGTCGACTCTGACATAAACTTTATGTTTGCCTGGTCTTACTTCAGGAGCTTTTTTCTCATGATCAAATAGTTTCTTTACTGGTTTTGCCTGGATTTGTGGCTCAACAGGAGTTTGAACTAAATCCTCTTTTTCGCTTTCAATGATTGGCGGGGAAATTTCAGCTTCAGGAGTTTGTGGAGGAGCACTAATTGGAGGTATAGGTGGCATTGGGTTTTCTTCAACGTCAGGAATTGTTGGGAAGTTAGGCATGTCTTCTTCTAATTCAGGCAAACCATCTTCTTCAGGAATATCAGCAGGTACTTTATCAGAACTTGGAAGCTTTTGTTCACCCAAATCTGGAAATTCAAGATCAGAGCCTTCATCAAAGCCCTCTAATGCCGGTGGTTCAGGAGGCAAATCTAATTCCTCTAAATTATCCGTCTTTTTCTCCCTCTTTAAGAACTTTAAAAACCCCACTTAAACTCACCCTTTTTCAAATGTATAGCGTTTCTATTAAAACTTTTGTTAGCATTACCTGATAGTGATATTGTACAAATTTTGTTCCACAAATAATAAATAACTCACTATGTTTTTAGCATAAATGAAGTCTATATTTATAATTCTTGCTATTGTAATGGTTTTGCCTTATATTTCTTATGCTCAAGCACCCGAATGTGATTATAAAATTGACATAATTGTTGATGATGAAGAATTTACTGTAGAAGAGTTTGTATGGCGAATGAGGGCCATCAAAGTAGACGGAATACCTACAAACATCACTGGCAGAGCTGAAATAATAGATTTAAACGACAAAATCATCAAGAAATACAAGCCTTGGACAAATCGTTCAATCTCAAAGCAGAAAACCTCAAGCAAATATTCTCCAAATCTGAAGACAGGAGAATACAAAATCATCTCAAAAATTTATGTTGAATGTGATGATACAAACAAAGACAACAATATCGATATACAAACAATAAAAATAATAGAAGAAAAAATAGAAAATGAACAGGGCAGAATTGAAAATATTGAACCAACACAACCTAAAACAGAAGAAGAATCTAAAGAAGAGAATAAGACAGAAATCAATGAAGAAAATAAACTCGATACAACAAACGAAATAGATAATCCCCAGTTGATAAATGAAGAGAATAATAATAAAGAAATTCCAGTAGCCACTAAAGAAGTTGAAACAAACGAAGCATCAGAAAATGAGGAATTTGAAAATATAATTCATCTAAGAACAGAAAATAATCAAAAAAACCCTAATCAAGCAACAGGAGCTGCTGTAAAAGAATCTGAATTTGTTTATGAATCCAGCAATGAAAGAGCAAAAGACCTAATCATCCTCTTCCTTCTGGTATTGTCTGTATTATTGAATATGATACTGATATGGAGAAGATAAAAATCATAGTTGTTTGATAGCTACACTTTTGACTAGCTTCATCACATCTTTGCACTTATCAGCTATGCCTTCCAATAACTCATAAATTTCCTTATATTTTATGATATCCACTGGATTTTTGTAATAATGAAACAGATCTGATAGGGCATCTCCATATATCTTATCTGCTTCCTTTTCCAATTCGTATACTCTTTGAAATTTACTCTTGATGTCCTTTAAATCTCGCAACCCCAAAATAGTTTTATTTAGCTCATCAACAACATCAGCTATTAAATCAGTCAATTTTAGTATATAATCATTTACTCTCTCAATGCCGAATATAACGAATCTTGAAGCAACAGCATCTATCAAATTTAAAATATCATCCAAAAGAACAGTTAACTGTTTTATATACCCCTTATTAATTGAGGTTCTGAAATTTTTGTCAAGCTTGTCAATGATACTATGAGCTATTTCATCGCCTTTATGTTCTAGATCCTTTATAACCTGATATTTATATTTTCTTTCATTTCTTTCAAATTCAGAATAATTATATACAAAATGCTTTAACTCCTTAGCACCATTCAGAACGTTTTGTGACTGCTCTGCCAGCATTTCAAAGAATCTCTTTTCCTTTGGCACTAGCCAGTGAATTATAGCTGCCATACCAAAATCTTATATTGTTGTGTATAAATAATTTTCCATATATCCTGCCTAAAGTTGGAAACATTTTTAAACCGGTTTAGTTTCTGAAAACTAATGGTTGAAACTGAAAAACAAGGAGAAAAATCACATATTAGATGCAAGACTATTATTGAGGTTTTAGGCAAGCCAAAGGAGCATGTCGAAAATTCATTGAAGGAGTACACAGACCATATAAGGAAGGATTCTGACTTGGCCATACTAAATGAGCATTATTCTGATATAAAGGAACAAGGCAAATTATGGAGCAAATTTGTAGAGCTAGATTTGGTTATAAAAGGCACAAAAAAATTGATTAGTTTCTGTTTTGAGTACATGCCATCATCGCTTGAAGTTGAAAAGCCGGATGAATTATCCATTTCCAAACAGGAAATATCAAACTTTCTGAATGATCTGCAGGCCAGGCTTCATAATGTTGATATGATTGTAAAGAAATCAAAATCTGAAAATGATTTCTTAAGAAGCAACATGAATGCCATCCTCCATAATTCGATCTTGATATGCCTGAAAGTAAGTAAACTTTCACTTGAGCAGCTCTCACAAGTCACCGGAGTTGATAAAAAAGAACTTGAAATTTTCGTAAATAATCTAATTAAAGAAAAAAAGATTAAAAAAGAGAAAGATATCTATGCTTTAGTATGATGGCGGAGCTAAAAAAAGCAGGTGTAAAAAGCAAAGTTGAAGCAGTTCTATTTTCTGTAGGGCATAAAATAAATCTTGATGATATAAGCAAATTATGCCGCTCAAGAAAGGAAGACGTAATCACAGCGCTGAATGAGCTAAAGAACGAATATGACGAAAAGCAGTCAAGCTTGATGCTTGTTGAGGAAGGAGATTCATGGAAATTTACTGTAAGGGACCATTTCATACCAATAGTAAGGAAGATTGTTACAGAAACAGAACTTACAAGGAGTGTGCTTGAAACTCTTGCTGTTGTTGCCTTTAAATACCCTATTTTGCAGTCGGATTTGATAAAGATAAGAACAAACAAGGCATATGACCATCTTGTAGAATTGGAAAAATCGAGCTATATAACCCGGCAAAAGCATGGGAGAACCAATTTGATCAAGCTTACTGAAAAATTCTTCAAATATTTTGATCTTACAGAAGAAAAACTAAAAGATCAATTCCAGGATTTTGCCAGTATAGCCAAGGCAATCAAGTCAAAAGAAGAGGAAGTTTCAAGAATAAAGGAAGACCAGGCAAAAAGGGCAGAGGATCTAAAAAAGGAAGATGAAAAAATAAAGAAAGAAATAGAATCACTGGACAAATCAGGCGAGGAATTTAAAGTTCCATTGGACACATATGAATCAAAGCAAAAACCTACAGAAAATAAATCTGAAGATGTTGCAAAAACTCCAAGTGTTATTGTAGAAAAAGAAAAACTCGGAAATCTAGATGTGGTTGAAGAACCAAGAGAAGATACAAATACAGAAAAAGAAAATACTAAGGAAGAAACTCCAGATGAAGCACCAAAGCAAGAAAAATCAGAACAAAAGACTGAACAACTCCAACATCCTAATGAAAAAAATGAGCCACATGAACAAAAAAAGAAAAGCGAAGGGATTAAACTCACTCCGGATATGGAAGCAAAGGTAGGTCAAAAAGTCGACGAAATGCTGCATGGCCCAAAAAAGAGCAAAGAAGAAAATAAAGAAAATTAAATTTATTCTTAAAATGTTTCTCCTGCAATGCCCAAAATGCAAGAACAAAATGAAATATAACAGCAGAAACAATATTTTAACAAGCAAAAGGAAGAAATGCGTTTATTGTAATCGTGATTTTTCAATTCACAGAAATATTATAAAAAAATTGTAATTCTAATTTACTTAATTTTATATTTTCTAATGTTTAAGCATATATTTTTGTTTTTATTCTGATATTCTTTGCGGGCCTTCCTTATTATCTTCATGGCGTCAGTGCTGTTATTGACAATAAAAACTGGGTCAAGGTCATTTTTATCTAGAAAACCCTTTTTCATAGGATCATTTTTTATCCACCTAACCAGATCTTTCCACGCGCCTCCCATCAGTATTATTGGGATATCGCAGGTGAAACCTACTTGCATCAGCTGCAATGTATACAAAAACTCCAATAAAGTTCCAATCCCCCCTGGAGCAACAACTACGACATTTGATAAGCTCATAAAATTATCGAGTCTTCTAGAAAATCTGCTGAAATCTTTTTTGATATCCAGATGATAACTTTGTTTCTGTTCCTTTGGTAAATGAATGGTAAGACCTATGGTATTCACATAATTTTTCCCTCTGCCGGCATGATGGCCTCTACTTGCAGCATCCATCAGTCCAGGCCCACCCCCAGTTACAATATCTATGCCTTCTGCTGCAATCTTTTTGGCTAAAGAATAGATCAGCTTGTATCTTGGATCACCTTTTTTAATGCGAGCTGATCCAAAAATTGTAACACGAAAATGTTTTTTAATTACAGCACTACGAGATTTTGGTTTCATATTTTAATCAAAAATATACTTGTATTTAAACATTTCAAAAATTTAAGACACATAAAAATAACAAACAGAGTACTATTTATCTTCAATATAGAAAATAAATCATAAAAACATAACAATTATAAACCCCTTAAACTACCATTTTATAGACGATAAACAACATTCAAATTCTATGAAAAATGACAGAAGAAAATGAGCAAAAATTAGGCACAAGAATAGTACCCAGGGCTATTCAAGAGGAGATGAAACAGAGCTACTTGGATTACTCAATGTCTGTTATTGTTGGAAGGGCTTTGCCGGATGCAAGAGATGGGCTTAAACCAGTTCATAGACGTGTTCTTTACACAATGTGGGAAAGTGGATTGCTGCATAATAAGCCTTTCAAGAAATCAGCAAACGTTGTTGGAAACTGCATGGCTAAATTCCATCCGCATGGTGATACTTCCATTTACGATACTTTAGTAAGACTCGCACAAGATTTCTCAATGAGATATAAACTAGTTGATGGACAAGGAAACTTTGGAAGTGTTGATGGTGATCCTGCTGCGGCCATGAGATATACTGAGTGTAGATTAACCAAACTAGCAGAAGAAATGCTTGAAGATATTGATAAGAGAACAGTTAAATTCATCCCTAATTTTGACAACAGCATAACAGAGCCGCTTGTTTTACCTTCAAAACTACCCAATCTTTTGATAAACGGAAGTTCTGGAATTGCAGTTGGAATGGCAACAAACATTCCACCTCATAACCTTGGTGAGGTAATTGATGCAATAATCAAGCAAATAGATAACTCAGAAATCTCAATAGAAGAGCTAATGGCCATTATTCAGGGTCCCGATTTTCCAACTGGCGCTTTAATTTGCGGCAAAGAAGGTATAAGGCAGGCTTATTCAACTGGCAGAGGAAAAATTCTTGTAAGGGCAAAAACAAACATAGAGCAAGGCAAGAACAGGCAAGTTATAATTGTAGATGAAATACCGTTCATGGTAAATAAATCAGAACTGCTTGAGGAGATAGCAGATCTTGTAAGAGATAAAAAAATTAACGGAATTTCCGATTTAAGGGATGAAAGCGACAGGCATGGAATAAGGGTTGTTGTTGAGCTCAAGAAAGATGCTGATCCAAATGTTGTTCTTAACCAATTGTTCCGGCATTCCAGAATGCAGACAACATTTGGCATCATAATGCTTGCTCTTGTGAATAATGAGCCAAAAATCCTGAACATAAAAAGCCTGATTCATAATTACATAGAGCATAGAAAAGATGTTGTAAGAAAAAGAACTTTATTTGATTTAAACAAGGCACAGACAAGAGCACATATTCTTGAAGGATTGATAATTGCATTATCAAACATAAATAATGTTATTAAACTGATTAAAGAAAGCAAATCCGTAGATGTTGCAAGGCAATCATTGATATCAAACTATAGCTTAACAACAGAGCAGGCAACTGCAATTCTTGAGATGAGATTGCAAAGGCTTACATCACTCGAGCAGGAAAAGATAAGGCAAGAGCATAAAGGCTTATTGAAGCTGATTGAAGAGCTCAAGTCTATTCTTTCAAATCCTCAGAAAATACTCGATATAATAAAAAAAGAATTAAATGATCTAAAGCAGAAATATAATGACACCAGAAAAACACAGATTACAGATGTTGAAAGCACAGAGATCGAAACAGAAGACCTGATAAAAGACGAGGAAATGGCAATTACAATCACAAATTCAGGCTACATAAAAAGACTGCCATTACAGACATATAAAATCCAGCACAGAGGCGGAAAAGGCGTAATAGCGACAACAACAAAAGACAAGGACATTGTTAAGGACATATTTGTCGCAAGTACCCATTCTTACATATTATTCTTCACAAACAAGGGAAAAGTGCATTGGCTTAAAGTTTACAACATCCCAGAAGCAAGCAGGCAAGCTAGGGGAAAAGCAATTGTAAATCTTGTTGAAATGAGAAATGATGAGGTTGTAACAGCTTTTGTTCCTGTAAGGAAATTTGATAGTGGACATTATCTGATCATGTCCACGAAAAAAGGAATCATCAAGAAAACAGAGCTGATGGCGTATAGCAATCCACGAAGGCATGGCATAATAGCAATTACTCTTGATAAGGATGATCAGCTAATCAATGTAGAATCAACAGACGGCAATCAGCAGATTATTCTGGCAACGAAAAACGGAAATGCCGTGCGTTTTGAGGAGAAAAACGTAAGGTCAGCGGGAAGATCTGCGCAAGGTGTTAGGGGAATAAGTCTAAAGGACAAAGACGAAGTAATTGGAATGGTAGTTGCTTCAGATAAAAATACTTTACTCACTGTAACTGAAAATGGATTCGGAAAAAGAACTGCAATTTCAGAATACAGGCTGATCAACAGAGGCGGTTCTGGTGTCATAAACATCCAATGCAGTGACAGAAATGGCAAAGTTGTCTCTATCTGTCCATTAACAGAAGATGATGATGTTATTTTTATAAGCAAGAACGGGATTATAATAAGGGTTCCTGCTCGCGATATTTCTGTAATCGGAAGAAATACACAAGGAGTAAAGGTAATGAAGCTCGAGTCTAATGATAAGGTAGTAGGTACTGTTAAAGTCGTAAAAGAGAATAATGGGAAATAACTCAAAAACCCAAACTTTTTTATAGCAATCAGAGTTGATTTCTGCTTATGAAAAGTATAAAATCCATACTTGAGCAAGCGATTCAGGACATACAGCCGGATAAAAATTACGAAAAAGAAATATTCAATAATCTTAATCTGATAATAAAAAAAATTAACAAAAATCAGAAGAATATCAGGGCAATTCTTGGCGGATCTGGAGCTAAAGGCACTTGGCTTAGGACTTTTGATGCAGACATCTTTGTTCTTTTTGATTACAGGAAATTCAATGACAAAAGTGACAAATTGTCAGATTATCTTGAAAGGATACTAAAGAAAAAATTCAGGATAATAAGATTGCATGGGTCTCGAGATTATTTCCAAATAAAGCAGCATGGTTATACTTTTGAAATCGTCCCGATTCTAAGAATTCAAAAAGCAGAGCAGGCAAAAAACATAACAGATGTAAGTCCATTGCATTCAAACTGGGTCAAAAAACATAAAAAACTGGTCAATGAAATAAAACTAACAAAACAATTTTGCCAAGCACAAAATGTTTATGGTGCAGAGAGCTATATAAGGGGATTTTCTGGGTATATATGCGAAATATTAACTGTTTATTATGGTTCATTCCTGAATTTAATAAAAAATGCGGCAAAATGGGACGATAAAGTCGTAATCGACGCTGAAAAATACTATAAAGGCAAAGATGTCTTTAAGTTAGTGAATACTTCTAAACTTGTATCGCCATTAATAGTCATTGATCCTGTCCAGAAAGATAGGAACGCAGCTGCTGCTTTAAGCAATGAAAAATTTGGAGATTTTAAGGTAACAGCACGAAAATTCTTAAAAAGTCCATCAAACAAATTTTTTGTGAGTAAAAACTTGAATCTAGATTTTCAACAATCAAAATCGAAAAATAATAAATTAGTAATGGCAAAACTAATCTCTTTAAGTGGAAAAATAGACATTGTCGGAAGTAAATTATTGAAGATTTATGAATTTTTAATTAAAGAATTAAAAAATAATGATTTTAAAATAATAAAGACTGAATGGGAATGGGATAAAAAGAAAGATGCAATATTCTATTTTTTATTTGATAAAAAATTGTTGTCAAAAACCGTTGAAATACAAGGCCCGCCAGCCAAACTGGAATATCATGTCAAAAATTTTAAAAGAATACACAAAAAAACCAGGATTAAGTCGGGAAAAATCTATGCTTCAGACAAAAGAGAATTCTTGGTTCCGGAAGATCTGTTAAAAAATATCATAAAAAATCAATTTGTAAAAGAAAGGTGCAAGTCAATTAAAATTTATGTTAAAACATAGATATAATGAAAAAAATAAATGATACTTGGATAGTGATATTCGGAATTTTGTTTTTTTTGGTATCCTACATGTTTGACGACAGCATAAGCTCTTTTTTCAAGAAAATCCAATTGCCGTTTTTAGATGTCATTTTAAGCATAATAACAAATTTCGGTGTTGTTATTGTTTTAATGCTCCTGATACCCTCTTTCATGCTCTATAGAAAGGATAAAAAATTAGTTTATTTGCTTTTATTGTCTTTTGTTGCTTCAATTATATTGGTCTTCATCGCTAAATTGATTTTCCTAAGGCAAAGGCCACTTGATGCTTTTGCATACCCGTTTATCAACATAATAAATTATTCATTTCCAAGTATGCATTCTGCAGTGGCATTCGCATTGCTGCCTATATTGGCCAAACATCTGTCAAAACAAAGAGTTTTTTGGATTTTACTGGCCTTTTTTGTTGCTTTTAGCAGAGTCTACCTTGGATTTCATTTTTTAAGCGATGTCGTCTTTGGATCATTATTCGGGTATTTTATCGGTGATTGGATATTGGAATTATACGAAAAGGGTAAATTATGGTAGTAGGTAAATTTGAACTTAACAGGCAGCTTTTCCACATTTTCCTAGGCATAGCTATTGTTGTACTGATTAAGTATAGTTTTATTAGTAAGGAACTAATATTGCTTGCCATTATAGCTGGCATTATTTTATCTTTCTTAAGCAAAAAAACAAGAGTACCTGTAATCCACAACCTTTTAGAAAAATTCGAGCGCGAAGAAGATATCAATAAATTCCCTGGTAAGGGCATTATTTTTTATTTTATAGGTGTTTATATTGTATTACTATTATTTCCAAAGGACATAGCAATGGCTTCTATTATGGTTCTGGCTTTGGGTGACTCAGTTTCACATCTATTCGGGCTGCACTTTGGAAAGACAAAACACCCATTGTCTAAAACAAAGTATTTAGAAGGCACATATGCAGGACTTGCAGTCGGATTTATGGGTGCCCTGGTATTTTTGCCTTGGCAGGAAGCACTTTTGGCTTCTGTAGCTGCCATGATTGTTGAAGCAATAGAAATAAAAATAGGTGCAGCTCAAGTTGACGATAACTTGATAGTTCCATTTGTTGCAGGAGCTGTTGTTTGGCTGGTTAGATTGTTTTGAACCATACTTTTATAAACCAACATGTCCTTTCTTCTTGGCTAAAAATGCTTAACGAACAACTAAAAGGAATATTGCTAAAGAATAAGGAATCTTTTACAGACATACTAGGCCAAGAGCCAGCAAAGCAAGGCATTAAGTCAGCTTTGCTCATGAACAGGCACATTATCATAGTTGGAGCACCAGGTATTGGCAAAACAACTTTGGCAAAGAATATAGCTAAATTGCTGCCAGATATTGATGTCAATGAAGGCTGCAGCTATAATTGCACTCCTAAAAATCCAGTATGCCCTACCTGCAAGCAAAAAGCAAATCATAAAACAGTAAAATTAAATGGTGCAAAAAGGTTTGTCAGGATACAGGGAAGCCCTGATCTGACAGTAGAGGATTTATTGGGAGACATAGACCCAATCAAAGCACTGAAATTTGGGCCTTTAAGCCTGGAAGCGTTCACTCCTGGAAAAATTTTCAAGGCAAATAACGGAATTCTTTTCTTTGACGAGCTAAACAGGTGCCCTGAAAAATTGCAGAATGCATTATTGCAGGTTCTTGAAGAAGGCAAGGCAACTATTGGTTCTTACGATGTTGATTTTGATATTGATTTTATATTCATAGGAACAATGAACCCTGAAGACACTTCAACAGAAAAGCTAAGTGATGTATTGCTTGACAGGTTTGATATGGCCTACATGAATTATCCTGAAAACATTAGTGTTGAAAAAAAGATTGTCGAGATGAAAGGTGAAAAAATCGCAAATGTCAGCGATGAAATATTAAATTTAATAGTTTATTTCGTAAGATTGCTGAGAAACGATGAAAAACTTGAAAAAAAACCTAGTGTAAGGGCTTCAATAGGATTATATGAAAGATCCCAGTCAAATGCACTGCTTAAAGGAAGAAAAAATGTGCAATTTGAAGATGTAAAAGACGTTCTTGTTTCTGTTTTGTCACACAGGATAAGGCTCAAGCCTTCTGTCAGGTATTTGGAAAGTATTGAAAATTACATAAAGGAACAATTTCATAAAAATATAGAATCAACTAAATGGCAGAACCATTTGGAGCAAGAGGAAGAACCTGGTGAGTATCGGTAGCGAAAAGACCCAAGTTAAGAATTTCAGCAAAATTGAGGAGTTAAGCGGTAAATTAACTTTTCAGCAGCTCGAAGACAAATTCATGCATTCTGTTCTTGAAAATGATAAAAAAACAATAGATAGTGGTAAACTGATAAGCGATGCCATAAACCAAGGCATGAGCTCTTTTTCTCCTGATTTGATGTTTGACCAGCTTGTGAAAAATTATTCATTGGCAAAGCAAATATTTGGTGAATCAATTATAAGGCTTGTTTCTGGATACGAACCAGATTATGTAAAGAAAAATATTGGGATTCCTGAATTCCAAAGAGAGCTTAAGGAAAAGATAAAGCAGAGGATTGATGAGCTTAAGGAAGAGGATTTATTGCAAAAAGACAACTCTTTGTCTGAAAAAGGCATTGAGCTTGCTTCTTTAGTCTTGTATTTTGAAGAACTGGACAAAATAATTCCAAAAGGTATAGTCGGCGATAAAATAAGCAAAAGGACTTTTGTATACGGAGAAAAAGAAAATTCAAGATCATACAAGAAAGGAGACAGATACAGGGATATCGCGTTAAAAAAATCCGTTAAGCTTGCTTTAAGAAGGGGCCATACGGATTTTGAAGACAAAGATCTGCGAGTTTTTGAAAGACAGAGCAAAGGACAGACTTACATCATCTATGCTCTTGATGCTTCAGGATCGATGAAAGGAAAGAAGATAGAAGCGTGTAAGAAAGCAGGAATTGCACTTGCTTACAAGGCAATCAATGAAAAAGACAAAGTTGGATTGATAGTATTTGGATCTGAGATAAAAGAAGCAATAGAGCCAACATCAGACTTCACAAGATTGATCAAAGAGATAACTAGAATAAAAGCTTCAAAAGAAACTGACATTGTCTCAACACTCCAAAAAGCGATTGAATTATTCCCTAAAGAAGACATAACAAAGCACTTGATCTTGCTTACAGACGCTTTGCCGACAAAAGGCGATACTCCGGAAAATTCAACTCTTGAAGAAGTTTCAAATGCAAGAAACAAGGGAATTACTATCTCTTTGATCGGGATCAATCTTGACAATAAAGGCAAGAAACTTGCAGAAGAAATAGTAGAGCTAGGCCAAGGAAGGTTGTATGTCGCCAGAAATCTGGAAAATGTCGATCAGATTGTGTTAGAGGATTATTATTCTCTTGTATGATTTCCTCCTCTTGCCCTGTAGTCAGATTTCCTTAATGTAAAACAAGAAAGTGGCTGATACCCTTCTACACGAGTATATCTTTCCGGACCCTCAGCAATAGTAACCTCAAAAGGTCTAAGTTGAATTCTGTGTTGTCTATCAATGCGCGCTAGCCTAAAGCGATCATGTCTTGAATCTTTTCTATGCTGACTGGATCCTTGTTTCTTTCTCCAGGCTCTAGGTTGATCTTGATAGATAATCATCATAGCGTCAGTCATGGAATAAAGAAAAACCAAGTCTGCATCCTCAGTATTAAAAACCGGATTCCGACCTTCCAATACCCCAGTTGATACAAAAACTAAATCATCAATACTAAACGGTTCTGAACTAGGAGCGTCATTTATAGCAACCAATACAGGGCTATCTCTGTATGCCACTTCAACAGATGGCCAATCATTTTTTGATTCGAAATCGCCACCTGCCAGGTTACGGTGGTTACTAGTTTTGATTGCAGTCACAACCTGCTGAGGCAATTTCAATCGAGAGCTTCCATCAAGTTTGTGATCCCCGATATAACAAAAAGTTGAAATTTCACATCCCATACCCACAATAAACCCAATATCTCTTTTAAACCTTTTCATCCTTCATTTTTCTATAAGTGGCAACACTTAACTTTAAATAAACAGAATAATCACCTCATAAAATGAAACTCCTACTTTTTACAGATATTCACGGCTCTTCAACAGCATTGAAAAGAATAGGTCAGAAAGTAAAAGCCCAAAAGCCTGATTTGCTGGTATGTTCTGGGGATATATCCATATTTGAACATGGAATTAAGGGAATATTAAGAAAACTGAATAAATTAAACAAGAAAATAGTGATTGTTCATGGAAATCACGAAGATGAGTCTACTTTTATCAGATATTCAAAAATATTCAGGAACATAATCTACATCCACAAAAAAAATTTCATCGAAAGCAAAATAATGTTTATAGGTTATGGCGGTGGCGGTTTTTCTATGGTTGGCAAGGAATTTGAAAAAATTTCAAGAACAAAATTCAAAGAATCAATTAATAAGAATAAAGATAAAAAAATTGTTTTGATAACCCATGCTCCGCCTTACAGGACAAAACTCGATAAATTAGTTGAAGGACACTGCGGGAATAAATCAATAAGACAATTTGTTGAGAAAAATAAGGTTGATTTATTGATCTGTGGCCATCTTCATGAGAATTTTGGTAAGGAAGACAAGATTGGCAAGACAAAAATCATAAATCCAGGGCCTTACGGAAAGATCATTGAAATATAATATAAGGAATTCCCTTTTCTCCTATTTTCTTTAATGCGTCTAATATACCTTTACTTCTTGAAGGACTGAAGATAATTGCACCTTTAGCTAGTTTCACAATTAATGTATTACGAAAATCAGCAGCTTTTCTATAGTTCTGAAATATACGCTTGTTTTCTATTATTGAATTTGGATAAAATTTTTTTATTTTGTACAACGTTTGAGCAAGAATTTCAGCTTTTTTTCTTCCTCCAAGTTTACGTTCATATTGATACTGTTTTTGAATATTGAAAGGAAGAAAAACCTTAAAAGAATTTTTTGGAATTTTATACTTAAGACAAGTCACCATAGCAGCATGATCTGTACCATCAGCACCTCCGGTCACAATTTTACATTTAGAATCAATCAGTTTTTTAGTTACTTGGCTTATCTTATTAGAGATCTTAGAGTTAATCCAACGATTACCACCAATAGCTACCCATTTATTAGAAAATTCTTTTGAAAATGTTGATAAATTCATATTCTTTTAATCAAACTTCATAACTCTGCCTTCAAAATCTTGTTTCATCAGCAATACAACTCTTGAAGGTTCATGCTCGTCAATTACCTTGTAACCGGCATGTTTTGCTATTTCTTTTGCAAATTCATTAACTTCGTTATGCAAGGGCATATTTGCCTGCTCAAGCCTTTCTCTTGACATACCAATCCACATGTAAGCCTTGACCTCAACAAACATTGGATTGCTTAACTTGATGATCCCAGCCCATTGTTCAGGATAAATCATATTCATGCCTTTAATCAGTGTAAATCTCAACACTATTCTTGTATTCTCCCCTATTTTAGGCAGAATGCTAAGAGTTTTATACAATCCCTGCCATGCATTCTTTATTATAGGCCTGTCGATTATATTGAATAATTCTTCATTAGGGGCATCAACAGAAATATAGAGCTGTGTTGGCGGCTCTTCTAGCAGTTTCTCAATTCTTTCCGGCATCAATCCGTTGCTCACAACAAAAGTCGAGAAATTCTTTTTCTTGTACTCCTTAATCAGCTCAGCCAATCTTGGATATAAAGTCGGTTCTCCATCAAGTGAAATTGCAACATGCTGGGGTTCCTTGGATTGCTCAAACATTTCTTTGCTTGTGCTGTCATTTCCTCCAAACCCTGTAAGCAGTTTTCTTTGCGCCTCCAATGTCCCTTCAACTATGTCGGAAGGATTGTCAATATCCCCCTCCATTGCAGGCTGTGTATGATACCTTAAGTCACGCCAGCAAAAAACACAAGCATTGTTGCAGACAAAAGTGGGAGTCATCTGAATGCATTGATGCGAGTTTATTCCATAAAATTTCTTCTTGTAGCATCCGCCTTGACCTCTCAGTTCGCTCTTTGTCCAGTGGCATACTTTGACCCTTGTATGATTGCCAACAACTTCGTAATGCTGCTTCTTCAGCATCAGTTTTACATCTGCTGTTATCATGGGTTTGGCTAAAATACAAATCTATATAAATTTTAAGGTTTCTGCCAGTTTTATGGATTTAAAGCCGGCATTGAAAAAACTTGAAAGCGACTCAAGTTTCAAGGAGTGGCATAGTCAAAACAATAGCACATATTTCTCTTATGCTTTTAAGATTCCCCAAGAAATGGGTTCAAATGATTGGCAGATTGGCTTTTATAACAAGCAAAAAGACAGAATAACCACTTTTGCAATTGTAGGTGATAATATTGACATAAGGCCTGAAGAAGAAATCTTCAAAAAAGAGGACATGAAAGTGAATGAAATCCAGCTTGATAAAGTCAAGATGACCTTTGATGATGCAATTTCAAAGGCAAATGAATTCCAGGAAAAAAATTACCCCAAGGATAAAAGCATAAAAACAATTGTGATACTGCAAAATATACCTGATTTCGGCAATATATGGAACATAACATTAGTTACAGAAGCCTTCAATACATTAAACATGAAGATAGATGCCTCAAATGGCAAAGTTATAGAGCACAAGCTTTCTTCAGTATTCTCTTTTAAACAGGATTAGGAAATACATTATCAGAAATAGCCTAACAAACATATACTTTTTAATTACGAATTGTTTAAATAGGAGTATGTTCCAAAAAAGTTGTTTTCTTTGTGATAAAAATGGGATTGACAGTTAAAATCAAAAAAATCAATGGTGCAAAGACACCTTCATATGCCCATAAAGGAGATTCTGGTGTTGATTTGTATTCAGCAGAAGACCATGTTCTGAAGCCAATGGAAAGAAAATTAATTGCTACTGGCATTAAAATTGCTATTCCTCAGGGCTACGAAGCTCAAATAAGGCCGAAAAGCGGATTAGCTATAGAACACGGCATTGGCCACGCAAACAGCGTAGGCACAATTGATTCTGGCTACAGGGGAGAAATAAAAATACCAATAATCAACTTTAGTGACAAGCCATACAAAATAGAAAAAGGCAAGAAAATTGGCCAGATGGTGTTTGCAAAAGTAGAACAAGTAGTTTTTGAAGAAGCTGATGAGTTAGAACAAACAACAAGGAATGAAGGCGGTTTTGGAAGCACAGGGTTAGATTAAATAAAGAGGTGGGTTAATTGAGCAAAGACACAAGCAAACCAATTAGTTTTAAGACAATACAGAAAAATAAGAAGCTAGGCGAATTTGTTGTTGATGAAAATGCCGATATCAAGACTGATGATAACCCACCAATAGACTAATTCTTTAATATTTACTCAATAGTAGTCAATAAGGAAAGATTTAAAAAGCGAGTATGAGTACTCTATTCTATGAATCACTTACATAGAAAAGCAGATGCAGCAACCGGTATTGCCTTACTCCTAATTATATTATTTTTACTTACTTTAGTATTCATAGGTTGGACTCAAAGAGAATGCAGGACCAACAAAGACTGCGGCTCAGAATCCTATTGCGGTTCTGATTATTCATGCCACCAATTTCCAAATATTCAGAAAACAGTTGTGCAGAATAACTTCTTTGTACCCTCATTAATTATTGGACTTGCAATAGTGATTGCAGCTGTTATATTCAACTGGCACAAAATAAAACAAAAAGAAGAAAACAATCATACAACACATGAAAGAGAAATCGAACCTAAGCCAAGGATTGAAAAAGAAGAAATCCCAAAAGCACCAGAAGGATACTACAAGACCCAGTCAAAAAACCCTTAACTCAAAATCTTATCTACTTCATTCTTAATTACATCAAAAACTTCCTTTAAGGATTTAGATGAATCAATGATTTTAATGTTATCTTCCAATAAATCCGGCAATTTAAGAAAATTGTCCCTTATCTTCCTCATGAAATCAATCTGCTCGAATTTTTCTTTTTTTCTGTGATCTATCCTTTCAAGCGCTAATGAAGGTTCAACATCAAGTATAAATGTCCTGTCAGGTTTCCTAAACCCTTTATTTTTTTCAATCAATGATTTTATGTCCAATCCTTGTGCGCCCTGAAAGGCAATTGTAGAATAATAATACCTATCACAAAGTACAATATTTAATTCATGCTCATTTGAATTACTTAAAAAAGGCTCGATTGTATTCTTTAAATGGCTTTCACGATCTTTGATGAACAAGTCCATCAATTTTTCGCTGTTGCTTGCTGGGTCTTTTTCCTGTCTAAGCATCTCCCTGATTTGCTTTCCATAAATACCATGTGTTGGCTCTCTTGTTGTTAAAATAAGGTATTTCTTGTGCCTTGAGAACAGGTAATTATGAAGCATTTTCACTATTTCACTCTTGCCGCTTCCGTCAATGCCATCTACAACAATGAAAATTTCGTTTTTCATTAGACTTAGAATTATTCAGTCATTTAAAAATTTATGTTATGATATTATTCAATAGAATCAATCTAAACTTTTAATCCTTCTGCGCTTTTCCTTTCAAAATAAAGGTCTTTGATTTCCTGATAAACTAAACCTTGTTCCTTAGGCTGCAATTTATTATAAAGCTTCATTATTTCTACATAATCCTGTTTTGCATTTTCAAGGTTAAATTGCATTAAAGCGTCTCTTGCACTGTATATCTTATTTTTTATTCTGGAAATATCATCAACTTCCTGAAATGCCGGCACTGAATGCTCATTTGTTGGCATTTCTCTGACAGGTTTTGCAAATAATCTATTAAATAAAGATGGCCTTTTCTGGCCTTTTATTTTTCCAATTGCATCTTTTATCTCATTCTCTGCTTCCAATATTTCCTTTGGTTTTGCTCTAATCTCTTTTCCAGAATCCTCTTTTAATTCATCAAAATCCTCCAAATGGTCTGGCAGCTCAATGTCCTTAGAAGTATCCAGTTCCTTTGGCAAGCTGATATCAATATCTTCTATGCCGAGATCATCATCTAATTCAGGAAGTTCAGTTATAACAGGCTTTTTGCTTGCTCCTTTTTTTGTTTTTAATGATGATATTTTCTCTTTTAATTGCTTAGACTTAGCTTTTTTTGATTGTTTGAGTTTTTTATTCAAAAGCTTCTTTTGCTTTAAACTTATTTTTCCTTTTTTAACATTCTTATTTGGATTGATTCCTTTTTCCAGGTCTTTTACCAAGTCACTAAATTCAACCTTTTCAGGGGCAGCTTTTTCTTTAGATTTCACTTCTTCATCAAATAAGCTAGAAAAATCTTTTTTTTCTTCTTCAAGCTCCATGCTTGGAAATGGAGGTGGAGGTGGAAGAAGCTCATTGCTCTCATTTTTCTTCTTAAACAAAGATTTCAGCATTTTTCCCCTATTTAGTGATATTTGCTATAAATAGTTTGTTGTTTGAGTATCTTCATTTCATTACTACTATCCAATAACAAATAATAGAAAGATTTATAAAGGGTTATCTTAGAATTTAAAGTATGAGATATGAAATACCTACTCATGGACCTTATGAAGCTAATTTGACACCTATCTCCTATTATGATCTTGTAGGTAAATCAATTGACAGACACTTGACTCCTGAGTTTTCAATGCAACTTCTGCAAGATAAAATGGGATTAAATAAATTGTGGATGAAGGAAGAAGTAAGAGCGGAATTGGAAGAATTCATATCTAGTTTTTTACTTTCAGATTTATCTAGTGACATGCCTGATTTAGAAACTGTTTTGACTAATGCCCATTCTGAATCACCTGAAAGCTATCAACAACTTCACGGTACTAGTTATTCATCGGCTACAGTTCAAACTGCAAGTAACAAATTGAAAAAACGTTTCGAATATCTAACGCACATACAAAGGGCAATTGTAAGCATGGATTCAAATAAAATTGTTAGCGATAACGCATACGATTCAATAGCAAATTTAGCAATAGGTCCTAGTGGATTTGCTGAAATGTTCTTAAGAAAACTTATATAACTTCATCAATCATAATCTCGCCAGGTATGCTCGCATTTCTCGCATCTTAAGAATTTAGTCTCAGGCTCATCGCCTGCCCTTGTCTGGACAAGCCAAAAATAAGCTGTATTATGGTGGCATTTTGGGCATTCAGCAGTAGTTTTAGGCAATGTCTGTAATTCTCCCTTGTCTATTACCTCAACTTCTTTCTCTGTCTTTGCAACAGTTTCCTTTATTGTAGCGCCTGCTACTTGTGTTGTCTTATATCCGCAGGAACATGCAAGCATTTTCTTGCTGTCTTCTTTCTTTGGCACAAGTATCGAGCCGCACTTTGGACAAAACATATTATTCCAGAAACTTTGACAAATTCTATATAAATTTAACCTTTTTATTTTACTATAGTTAACCCTTGCAGTAAAGGCTTTAAAATAGGCACCCAAACGTAATCATTGAACCATATTTTAATCCACCCAAGTAAGGGAACTTTAAAGACAGCATTGCCTATAATTTGATCCTCAGTAATTCTTGTCTCATCTAGAAATGGGGGCTTTTGTATAGGCGCAGGATTTGTTCTGTAATTGTCCCCTTTTGTTTGGAAAATATAGGCACCGTTATCCTGGGACTTCTTAACAATTCTGTGAATAATGGGATCTCTGCTTGAACTCCAAAAAACAACAACATCCCCAATCCCAATATTCCCTGTTTTCTTGCCGTAAAGAACCATAATGTCGCCTTTGTTGAATCCATTTTTTAATGGATATTGTTCAAATTCCCCTCTGCTTATACCGTTAGCAACATACCATTTGTTGCCATTATTCCACCACTCATCAAAACTGCCTTTATGCTCCATACTCTCGCTTACAACAGCAACAACAGGGTGGCTTGTTTGAAATGCAAATCCCAGTCCAGGATAAACAATAAACTTAATAAGGATAAAAGCAAGTATGATATTTATAATCCAGCTCCAAATGCTGTTATCTTCCCATATGAAATGCCATACTTTCCTCAATATCATCTTCCAGTCTTTCATAGGCCTGAATCTTAACAAAAGGAATAAAAAGGTTTTGCTTTTAGTCAAGGCAAATACTTAATATGTCGAAAATATATCATCGGTCTCTGACAATCCAATAAAATGAAAACAAACTATAAGAAATTAACCTTTGCCAGGCCTAATTATTACCAAGGAGTATTGCAGCTTAGGGATATAAATGACGAAATTAGTTCATTTGTGCTTAACCAAATTAGAAAAAACGGCACCGTTGCAATAACAAAAACAGTGAAACTCGCTAATGGAGTTGATTTATATCTAACTTCACAGAAATTTATAAGGACATTGGGCAAAAAACTAAAAGACAGCTATGGCGGGGGGTTAAAGATCAGTTCAAAACTTCACACCAGAAAGCAAGGCAAGGATCTTTACAGGATCAACGTGCTTTTCAGGCTGCCAAAATACAAAAAAGGTGATATTGTTTCTGTGAGGGGAGATAAAGTCAAGCTTACGAACGTTGGAAACAGAATTTTTGGAAAAAACCTCAAGACTGGAAGAAAAATCACTATAAGAAGCAGCGACTTAAACAGGGATTAATTCTTTTTCTCTCTTGTAATCATCAATTATCTTTTTGGCCCAATTTATTCTATTTTTTTCATTCTCAAATTGATTTTTCCCTATAAATCCAAAATAATTTCCCTCTTCGATGTTAAGATTGTTTGCATCCATAAAAACAAATGGCAGATTTTTTTCTATTTTTGCACTAATTGCCTTTTTATGGATAACCACAAAGACCTTGTCCCTCAATAACCCAACAACATCATTGCTTACGATATTCGGATCATCAACAAGAAGTATGTCATTTCTCCTGATATTGACGAATTTATTCCTGAAATTGAAATCTTTTAATCCAAATGTATCAAGTTTCTTCAATATATAATTATTATTTATATCCGACAACACATTGTTGAATTTATTGATGGAATTTATTAGCTGCCTTATTTCTATGTCTTTAGACTTGATTAAATTCTCAAGAAATCTGATCCTGTTCTCCTTATAATCAGGCTGTTTTTTAGTGTAATTTTTTGATTCTTTTATCTTTATATTGATTTTTTCCAATCTATTCAGTCTGTTTTTCAGGTTGTTGTTATGATTTTTCATTAACTTGATGTCAGTTTCAAATTTCTTCACTTTATTGTACAATTTCAGAAAATCATTCTCATCTAATTTTTTCTCAATGATCACTTTTTCTATAATTTTATCTTCTTCGACTCTCTTTTCTAGAATGCTTACTGCGCTCTTGATGCTTATCCTCTTTGCGACAACATATTCCTTTATTTTTTTCTCGATATGATACTTTTTATTCTCTTTTACAAAGAAGTCTATCCTGTCAAGTAGGGGTTTTATCGCCTTATATGCGAATAATGCTGATGCCAGAGCATCTCCCTGATGATTATCATTGACACCAAAACCATTTATGATCTTTCGTTTTTCCAGCACTTTAAGATCTTCTTCAGGATTCACAACTCTTGCGCCTAGTTTTGTTGAAAACATCTCTACCAAATTCGGAATTTTGGATTTATCCGTGCCAACTAAGATAGCCTTTCCAAGTTTCATTGTTTGAGAAATCAGAGATTTCAATTCAAGTTGTTTTGAAGAATTTAGATGGATTAAATTTCCTTGAATGTCAAGAACTGCATAGCCTGTAGTGGTGCCTGGATCAATACCCACAATGAGCAGTTTTTTCTCTTCCATCTGTGTTTTGTATAATTATTATGTTTAATAATCTTCTGCCATAAGCTTTATAAGTGAAATTATTTTACTAGAAAGCATGCATAGTAAAAACTTGACCTTAAATGGCACTATTGTCAGGGGATTAGGAGAAGGCACTTTTTTCATGTCAATGCAGCATTACCAAAAAGAGATCAAGAAGAAACTTGGATTTAGGGCTTATCCAGGGACATTAAATCTGAAAGTCACAAAAAAACAGTCATCTTCATTAAAAAGTATTGCTTCAATTAAAATTAACGGCTATAAATCAAACAACAAGACATTGGGAGGGGCTCGCTGCTATAAGGCAAAAGTCAATAACATAAACGGCTCAATCATAGTGCCTGAACTCACAAAACACAAGAATATTATAGAATTTATTGCGCCTATTCATTTGAAATCAAAATTAAACATGAGAAATGGCGATAAAATAAGAGTTGAACTATTAAAATGAAAATCGGCATAGCAGATACAACATTTGCAAGAGTGGACATGGCAGCTTTTGCCATAGATGAAATTAAAAAAAATTCAGATGCGGAAATCGTGAGATACACTGTACCTGGCTTTAAGGATCTGCCAGTTGCATGCAAAAAACTGATAGAAGATGATAAATGTGATATAGTGGTTGCATTAGGAATGGCAGGCCCTATGCCAATCGACAAACAATGCGCTCATGAAGCATCAACAGGCCTTCAGCATGTGCAATTAATGACAAACAAGCACATTCTTGAAGTTTTTGTTCACATGGATGAATCAAAAAGCGAAAGAGAGATATATGAGATTGCCAAGAACAGGGCTGCAAAGCACGCATTAAATGCATTGGAGCTGCTAAAAGGTAAAACAACACTTACAAAAAATGCAGGCATGGGAAAAAGGCAAGGCAAGCAGGATGAAGGTCCGATTAAGGTGAGCAAATGACAGAAAAATTAGGCATGGTTGTTTCTCAATTCAATTATGAAATAACAGGGGAGATGAGCAAAAAATCCCAGCAGAGAGCCAAAGAAGCAGGAGCTAGAATTGTCAAGATTATAGAAGTCCCAGGATCATTTGAAATCCCTTTGGCTGTAAAAGAGTTACTTAACAATAAGAGTATTGAAGGAGTTATCACGCTAGGCACAGTCATCAAAGGCGGCACAGACCATGATGCAGTTGTTGCGCATGCAGTTGCAAAAAAACTTATTGATTTGTCAGTAGAATACGGAAAACCAGTTTCTTTAGGAATTTCTGGCCCGAATATTACATGGCAGCAAAGCGAAAAAAGAATTGAAGAGTATGCAATAAGGGCTGTTGATTCTGTTATTAAGATGCTGAGAAGGGATTGATCACTTATAACCAAACAATTTGTTATATTCTTTGTGATTCATAATTTTAAGAACAAAAACCAAAATCTCAATTTTAGTTCCTTCGATTGTATACAACATTCTCCAAAAATTTGATAACTCTACCCTATAGAGATTTTGTATTCCCTCTTTGATTAATGATTTCGGAATCAGCCTCTTTGGAATTGGATTGCCATATTGTGGATTGTTTTTAAGAATATCTATTATTCTATTTATAGAATTAAGCAAACTTTGCGATTCTTTATCACTTCGACTTTTTAGCAAAAGATAACTGTCTTTAGCTTGATCCTTCATAAAAACTCTGACATCTTTTCCGAACATCATACTTCAACAGAATCCTCAAGCATTTTTTTAATATGTTCGGGCTCAGAATATATCCACTGGACACCTTTTGTGTCAATTATTATTTTTCCGCTTTCAAAGAGATATTGTAAGATTATCTTAAGAGTTTGATGCATTACTTGCTTTGGAAGCTTTTTCTTTAATTCAGCTATTTTTATAGGCACATCCCTATGCTTCTTCAGGAAGTCCTCTACCATCAAAACCGTGCTTAAGTTTGGGTAGCGCTTTGTTTTAGTGCCTTTTTCCTCAATTACTTCTGTGTTTGTGAATTTCATTTTTTGCATACTTATCACCTATGAAGTATCAATTGATATGTAATAAGTATTAAGTTATATATAAATGTTTCTATTTTGAAATCCATCTTAAATTTAAATCTAAATTATTATTGAAATTTAACAAAAAATTTAAATACTTTAAGATCTTCCACTACCCTATGGAACCAAATAAAGAACGTGGGCCATATGGGGAAAGGATGATTAGAGTTATAGTAAGATTCTGGACAGATAAACTTAGAGAAGAAGATGCTCATAAGAAGATAGCACAAGCTAAAGGTGAGATATACTTACCAATAAATAAAAATAAAGGAATTACCACACCCGATAAAATTCTTTTTAACAATCTTAATGAATTTATGGATAAATTCCAAGAATTATTGGACAATAATGAAATCAAATTGGTGAATTTGAAAGAGGAGTATACAGATGCTAGACTTAAAAAATGACATCAACAATGCTAAAGCTAAAATGCCCAAGTTGCAATGAAAGATTTATTATCCATTATAAAAAATATAAAAGAAACATCAAAAATATTAAAAAACTAAAAAATCTCAATAAATCATTTTCAGAAAAAATAAAGGAATATGTTAAACATCCAGAAATTATTGACAAGGTTTTTACAAAAATCCACTACGAAGTTGAAAAATAACTTCAAAAAAACTTTTCCAAAGGAATATTCAATTTTTTGACTCTTTTTGTTTTATTTGTAGTTTTTCTTGTCTTTTGCTGCTCCATTAATGAATCCAGGAACAATCTTCTTGTTCTTTTATTCAATATATTGTGCTCAATCATCTCAGCCAATTCTGCCGGCTTCAAGCCTGAATTTTTCAAAATAGCGCCCAATCTTTCTGTATTTGTTTTCTTGAAATCTTTCATGATTTCGTCTTTTTCTAGGATGCTGGACAGAAACTCCTTCCTTGAATTGGAGCTGAAAGAGTCATTGACAAGCAGCTTGGCCAGTTTTGTCGGCTCACTCAAAAGCAGAAATTTTGTCAGCTGCAAGGTCCTTATTATGTCATTCTTGAAATACTGTGTGTCCAGCTGATCGAGCACATCATAAAGAATATTCTCAAATTCAATAACTTTGACTTCTTTTTCATCAAATTTATTTATTATCTCGTTTTTTCTTGATTTTGGCACAGCGCCAAGTATCATTATCTTCTTTATTTTTTGCTTTTGCATGGAAAATTGCTTGATATGGCTGCTTATTGTATTTTTAATATTTTTATTTTCAAACTTTTCATCAACAATTCTGCTTATTGATTTGTCAAGCTTAGTTGTTTCTGATATATTGTTTGTTATAGAACAGCTTACCTCAATGTGAAAAACCTCATTGACTTTATCTTTGTCAAATTTCAAAGCAAGAATTCCGCAATCTCTATTGCTACTAGTCTTAATATTATTAATAGTAAAAAGGCCTTTTTTATTATACCAAAAATTAACTATCTCTTTTTCAGCACTCATGACCAGCCCCCTTTGTAATGCTAAGTATCTACCATTATTTATAAGGTTTTTGCTTTTGGATTATAGATATATATACTGTTATTTCCTCTTCAAAATAATAATATTGCCCCGGCCTTTCTTTATTTTTTCAATTATACCTTTATGCTCCAGCTCAGCGATCATAAGGCTTATTTTTGCTTCTGAAAGGGGTATTTGCTTTCTTATATCTTTTTGAGTTGTCCTCCCCCCTTCCTGTTTGATTATTTTGATCAATTGTCCTAAGTCAACATCCTCATACTTTTCTTTTGGTTCTTCAGTTTTTACTTTTCTTTTTTTATTTTTGTTAAAATAATACACCCCAATAACTACTATCAAAATTAATAATATGATAAATCCAGTTAAAATGATATTATTGTCTTCTTCAATGATATCCCCATTTACATCAAGCTCTATTTCCTCAATTCCCTCTTCAATATCAGGAAATAAAATCAGATCAAGTACATAAGACCCGTCCCTGCTCACAGTTATGTTCTCTTCAACAGATGCTAATACAGTATTTTTCTGTATCAATTGGGCCTTGATTGTATAATCTCCATTAGGAACATTAAAGGAGTAGGTGCCATTCTGTGCAACTATAAACTGCTTCGGAGAAGTGTCAATTTCAACTCTTACATTGTTCAGTTTTTTCAATGAAAAATCATAAATTGTGCCATGAATAGTGACTGCATTAACAAGACTAATTAAAAAAATACTTATGAAAAGATAAATTAAAATTCTTGGCTTATATCTTGGCTTATACATAGAAATGATTGAATTCCATAGATATAAAAATATTGTGGAATCAAAAAAGCTGTTTAGAACTTACTTTAAAACTAAAACTCATAAAATCAGCCTCATTAAGCAAAAAAAGGCCAAATAAAGCTTTGTAAAGTTTTAAACCATCTTAAAAACCATTAATTTTTCCATAAAAAAAGTTTATTTATAAACAAGATATGCCTTTGATGTTTCAACATAATCCGTGTTTGGAGGTCAAAAATGAAAAAAATAATTTCAATAACAATAATGCTGATGTTTATTCTTAGTTTAGTTCCATTATCAATCGCAGAAGAAAGCAGTGGTGATTCTACAAATGCTAGACCCACAAAACAAGCAGTTAAAAAGGCAGCTACAGGGACTGATCATTCTACAAATGCTAGACCCACAAAACAAGCAGTTAAAAAAGCTGCGGACAAAAGAGAAGACGTAAGAGACACAAAAGAGGATGTAAGAGATGCTTTGAATGTTGACAGAAGAAATTGTATCAAAAGATGTGAAGTTGCAGGCCAACAAAATTGTGAAGCAAAATGCAGAGTTGCTGACAAGAAAGAAGATGTACGTGATAAAAAAGAGGATAGAAGAGACAGACACGAAGATAGAAAAGAAAGAAACAAAGAAAGATTTGCTAAATTCAAACACCTAGACAAAAATCAAGTAGATAGATTATCTCATTTAAGAGAAGCTCATGTTGAAAAATTTGCTCAATTAAACAAAGAAAGACTTGATAAAGTAGCAAAATTAAACAAGGATAAAATAAAAAGACTAGGAAGATTAAACAAAGAAAGGCTTGATAAGGTTTCTGATTTGAGTCATGAAGAATTAAAGAAATTCTCTACATTAAATAGAGCAAAGTTGAAAAAATTAGCTGAAGAAAACCCTGATAAAATCAAGGAAGAATTAAGAAAAGTTCACATTAAAAAGATTAGAAATGCTGAAGATCTACGTGATAGGAACTTGACTGATCAACAAAAAGATCAATTAAGAACAAGATATGACGAAGCAAAGAAAAAATACGGTGTTGCAAAAGACGAACTCCATAATGCAAGAGACAGATTAAAGGCTGCAAGACAAAGTGGAGATGAAGAAGGCGCTCTTGAGCATGCAAAGGCTTATCTTTTAAGAGCTGCAGATTCATTGATAAACCATCTTGAAAAGATCAAAGCTAAGATTGAGGAAAATGAAAACATTGATGAAGAAAAAGCAAAGATGATAGTTGAGAGAATAAATATACAAATTGACGAAATAAATCAAATAAAAGCTGATATAGAAGCTGCAACAACAAAAGAAGAGATAAAAGAAGCTGCTAGAAAGCTAAGAAACAAATGGAAAAACCTGAAGCACTTGATAAGACTTTACAGCCACAGAGTTTTGGCTGCTAGAGTTGAAGGCTTAGTACATAGAGGTCAGGTGCTTGAAAAGAAACTTGAGCATGTATTAGCTAAAGCAGATGAAAAAAGCATTGATGTAGATGTAAGTGACTTAGTTGATCAATTTAGCGCGAAAATTGATGAAGCAAAAGAAACTTATAGAAAGGCACATGACTTGTTGTCAGAAGCTTTGGAGTTAAGAGCATCTGATGCTGACAGAGAGAAAATAAAGGCATTAGTTGATGAAGCAAAAGATTTGCTAAAGCAAGCTAGAGATGCTATCAAGGAAGCACACGATATCTTGAAAGATATAGTAAAGATAATAAGAGGAGCATACCATGATGCAGACTTTTCAACTGATGTCGAAGTTGAAGTGGTTGATAACGTTGATGATTCAACAGCAACAACACCTGATACTGCAACTTAATTTTTTATTTTAGAAATATTTATAAACTTGCGAGATGTTAAAAAGTAAAAGGAGGTATTTAATGAAAAGATTGCTGCTAATTTTAATTCTGATAACTGTTTTAGTTGTTGGATGTCAACAAGCTGCCAAACAAGAAGTTTTAGAAGGTGTACCTGAAGTAGTAACTACACCTGAAGTAGTAACTGAAACACCTGAAGTTGAAACAACAGGGGAGCAAGTTGTTGATGATGTTGGCAATGACTTAAATGATATCAGCTCTGTTGAGGATGACTTAAGTATAGACGATCTTGAAGACTTAGATTCAGTTTTGAATGATATAGAAAATATTTAAGAAGCTTTAAATAAAATTTCTTATTCTTTTAGTTTATGATACAAATTAATGGTGGTTACTTAGAGTCTGGCGGACAAATCGCTCGCACATCTCTAGCTCTATCTACAATAACATTAAAACCTTTTGAGATTCATGATATAAGAAAAGGCAGAAGTGTTCCAGGATTGAAAAACCAGCATCTTTACTGCGTAAAATCACTTCAAAAATTATGCAATGCTGATGCACAAGGCGCTGAACTAGGTTCTACATATCTAAAATACGAACCAAGAAAAATAATTGCCAAAAACCTGGATATTGACATAGAAACTGCAGGTTCAATTACATTATTGCTGCAATCATTACTACTTCCATCAATGTTTGCCAGCAAACCAATGACTTTAAGTATAAATGGAGGAAGCGACGTCAAATGGAGTTTAAGCTTCGACTTTTTCAATAATGTTTTACTGCCACAATTACAAAGATTTGTAAAAATAGAGGCAAAATTGTTGAAAAGAGGATATTACCCAAAAGGGAATGGTAAAGTTGAAATTAAAATAAATCCTAAATTCAAATTAAATGATTTTTTAAATTTTAATGAATTCCAATTAAATTTAAAAGAAAATATAAATGAAATAAATTTAATAGAACAGCACCATTTAATACAAATTAAAGGTGTTTCTCATGCCTCAATTGATTTACAGAACAACAATGTTGCTGAACGACAAGCTGAATATGCTGAAAATAAATTAAAAGCAAAATATAATGCCCCAATCACAATAGATGTTCAATATCAAAATACATTATCAACGGGCTCTGGAATAACGCTTTGGGGAATATTTTCCAAAAACAAAGATGATATTGATGAAAACAATCCAATTAGATTAGGTGCTGACTCGCTTGGAGAGAGAGGTAAAAAGGCAGAGGATGTTGGAGAAGAAGCAGCTACTAATTTAATTAAGGAAATCGAAAGCAAAGCACCAGTTGATAGGCATCTGGCAGATCAATTAATGCCCTTTCTAGCTTTAACAGGGGGTTCTGTTAGGGTTTCTGAAATAACAAATCATTGCAAGACAAACATTTACACAATACAGCAGTTTTTAGGTGAGATTTTTAAGATTGATGATAAGGAAAAAATAATCTCATGCTAGTTTTTCTTTCTGCAAATAAAGAATATTCTCCTCTTGTCATCGAAATAATAACTATTAAGTATTATGAATCTTTTTTGTATCGCTAATTTTACTTTCGCTTTGGTAAATATCTTTTCTGTCCATTTATATTTGTGAACTTTATATTTATTTTTACTTACTCTCTCATGGATTCTATAATCCCATGTTAGATTATTTCCTCTTATTATTGGCATGTCCCAAGTATAACCCATAGAAAATTTATGTATTTGAGGTGTACTTTTCTTAAAATCTCTTAATGCTTTCTCTGTATACATATCGAATATAAATAATCCATTGATATCTAGGTGATTATTAACATTATCAAAAGTCGACTGCCATTGTCTAAAATTTTTTAAAAAGTTTATTGTATCATAAACCGAAAAAATCACATCAAATTTATTATTAATTTTGAAATTGTGCATGCTTGCAACATAAAACTTTCCTTTAGGAAAATTTTTCTTGCATATTTTTATCGCCTTTCTTAATACATCTATTCCGTATAATTTATACTTATTCGGAAAGAATTGTATAACAGTCCCTATACCAACTCCTAATTCTAGTATCCTCTTTGATTTAGGACGATATCTTGATATAGCTTTTAAGACTCCCTTGGCTCTATCTTTTGCACCTTTTTTGCTTGTAATTGCACACCAAAATCTTACGAAGCTTTCTGACGACATAAATAATAAGCATAATTATATTTATTTAAAACTATCTCAAAACAACAACCTTTTTAACTTATTGGTCAAGAAGTCTCCTTCCAAACTGTTAGTTTGGTGGGAAATCAATTGACACACAATAAAATAAATACTAGAAAATATATATTTAACAACCACTGGACACTGGACATGTGCACGTAGAATTTATAAAGTAGCTAAGCTCTAATAAATGTGATGCTAACTACTCATAGATTCAGACTTTATCCAAGTAAAAAACAAGAAGAAAAATTGTTATGGACATTAGATCAATGTAGACAAACATACAATACACTATTATCTGAATTACAAGAACAAAAAGTCATAGACAAAGCACAAATCCAAGGATTGTTACCAGATATGAAAATTTGTGATCCTGAACTAAATAAGGTTTATTCAAAAACATTACAATATGAATGCTACAGATTATTTTCAAACTTAAGAGCATTATCTCAATCGAAGAAAAATAAAAGAAAAGTTGGAAGATTAAGGTTCAAAGGCAAGGGTTGGTTTAAGACTTTTACTTACAACCAATCAGGTTTTAAACTAATAAATATAGGTAAAAGATGTCAGACATTACATCTGTCTAAGATAGGCAAAATCCCTATTAGATGTCATAGAAACGTAAAAGGAAAGATCAAACAAATCACAATTAAGAAAGAGGTTTCTGGAAAATGGTTTGCTTCTATTATCGAAGAAAAGAATGAAGAAATTAAGAAGGCTCAAATTAAGAAAGTTATAGGTATTGACTTAGGTCTTACAGATTTTATCTTTGATAGTGATGGAATGAAAGTACCTAATCCAAGACACTTAAAGAAACATACAGAAAAACTAGTTAGATTACAAAGAAAATTATCAAAAAAGAAGATAGGAAGCGAGAATAGAAACAAATGGAGAATAAGATTAGCAAGACAATATGAAAAGCTAGTAAACACAAGGGATGATTTCTTGCATAAGGCAAGCAGATATTATGTTAACAATTATGATGCTATTGCTATGGAGGATATGCCAATAATTAATATGGTCCATAATAAATATTTATCAAAATCAATACTTGATGCTTCTTGGGGAAAACTCAGGCAAATGATTTCTTACAAGGCTGAGAGAGCTGGTAAAAGGTTTATGCCTGTAAATTATAGAGGAACAACACAAAGATGTAGTAATTGTTGTAAGGTTATAAAGAAAGATTTATCAATGAGAACACATAAATGTAATTATTGTGGTCTTATTACTTCAAGAGACCATAATTCAGCATTAGAAATAAAAAATCTTATGCTCATAGAGATAGGGCAGGAACTGTCCGAATCAACGCTTGTTGAGATAGAAGCTCTACCTCTTACGAGGCAACTGCCGTCTATGAAACAAGAAGCTCCTTGCGAAAGCTAAGGGTAGTTCACATCAAGTATTGATTCCAATATCTAAAAATGACAGAAACACAAGCGGTATGCAACTCATGTAAGCAAAGAATCACCAACACAATAGGCTCAACAAGATTTAATTGCCCAAAGTGTGGAAAACTCGAGATAGTTAGATGTAATCATTGCAGAGAAACAGCTGCAAAGTATCAATGCAGCGTCTGTGAATTCTCAGGACCCAATTAAAATGACTAATGTAGTAGTAACCCTTAAAATAATGCCTCAAAATCCAGAAATAGATCTTTCTAAGATAGAATCTGAGGCTAAAAAAGAAATTGTTGCTTTTTGTAATTCTCAGGAATTCAAAACAGAAATCCAGCCTGTTGCATTCGGTTTAAAGGCTTTAAACCTGCTTTTTGTAATGGATGAAAGCAAAGGCAGCACAGAAGAATTAGAAAAGAAAATAGGCCAAATTGAAGGCGTTGAATCGGTTGAAGTTACTGATGTAAGAAGGGCAGTTGGTTAGCTAAATAATATCCATTCTAATTCAGTTGGTTTGTCTTCCCAGCTTGATCCTGCAGCGGCAATAGAGCCTTCTAAAGTTTTAACACAAACAGATTGTCCAGAAAATAAAGGTTCAATCGCGCTATCTATAAAAATACAGTCATCTTTCTTGACATCACTTATTGGCTCATTAATGACACTGATCTTTGCAGAACCTATAGCAGTAAAGTAAATATGTGTATCATATCTCCTCAAAAAGATATCAGATTTTGCTGCCTTTAAATCTGTCACTAACATCTCATCAAAGTCAAGATACGTTGCGAATTTGCTTAGATTAATCTTATTTAGCGCAGGAGTTGGCGCTGAAATCTCAGGAGAATCTTCTTCAGGGATTTCTTCTATCACCTGTTCTTTTGCTTCAACAATTATCTCAGTCAATCTTACATCAATTTCTTCAGTTCTTCCAAAACTAATACTAACATCTTTTTTGAAATCTTCATACCCTTCTTTCTTAATTATCAGCTTATGGGCCCCGGCAGGAATATTGTACAGGATATAAGGTGTGGCTCCTTTCAGCTCATTATCAATATAAATCTCAGCCCCGCTGGGCGTAGATTCTATATCTATTGCACCAGTCTCAACAATTTCTCCGGTATCTTCTTCAGCAGGTACCTCTTGGTAGCATCCAGCAACAAATAAAGAAATAAGCAGAAAAATCAATATAAAATTTTTATGTTGCATTAGCTATCCAGGTATTAATACATATAAAAATCTATTTATTTTTTGAGCAGCATCACTAATTTTGAACGTGGAATAGTGCTTCTTATCCCTTCACCTTTAAAATGAGTTTCACTTGCTTTATAACCTAATTTCTTAATAGTACCAATTATTGTTCGTTTTTGTTTTAATATTTTAATCCTGTTTTTCTCACAAATATCATGAATATCATAGAATCCAACAGAATTTATCTTAGATTCCTCTTTAATTATTCTTAAAAATTTGATTAATTCTTTATTTTTATTATATAATCTGCTTTTCAATGCATTACTGTAAATTTTTGATATTAATTTTGAATCCCATAATGCACCTAGCCACATTGGACCTGCGTCATTAAGATGATTATGTTGCTTTAAAATTTCATCAACCTTGTGTTTTCCCTTCTCATTCCTTAAAAAAACCCTCATATAGTGGTCTTTAGAGTATGAAAATACTGGAATTAAGGCTTTATCATACTGTGCAGCAACTAATTGTACTTTTCTGATTAAAATCCTTAATCCAGTTTCATGCATTATAGCGTTTTTCTTAGGCATTGCCCAGTATTTTCTTAGACATGCTTTTGGATAGGTGCCGCATAATGCAGATGTATCAGTTGCTGTTACAGCCAAAATACCATCTCGTGATAATCTTTTTATTGAGTTGTCTAGCATAAAATTAGGCGATCCAAAGGGGTCCAAATCTATGTAATCAAAACCAGTTGAATTAAGGAGAAGAAAGTTAGCATCATCGTTTTTGATAATTATTTTTTTATTTTTTAATTTTATTTTATTTAATAATAAATTTTTATATATGGAATTTATAGCACCTTTATTATGGTCATTAATGTACATTGTTTTAATTTTATTTTTATTCAATTCTTTTAAAAACCTGATACTTCTTACCCCACTAGCAGCCAATGGATCAGATATTTGCAAATTATTCTTATTTATAGATTCTAAGAGTAAAACAGAAACATCCCTGTTCAAACTCATGACTGGATTATAAAAAACACCCATTTCTTTGGATATTTTATCGGTTTTTCTGACCTTTATCTTCGCTAAGCCTTCATTAATTACTGCTTCCATATATTCAATGAACTTAATTCCAATTAAAAATGTTCTTATTGCACAACGTTTAAAAACCGAATAGATTTACTAACATGGGATTAAAATGCTTAGGCAGCTAATAGTAACGATGGTCGGCCATATAGACCATGGAAAATCAAGTATCTTGGATAAGATTAGGAATACTGCTATTGTTGCGTCTGAAGCAGGAGGAATAACACAGGCAATCGGGGCATCAATAATTCCTATATCAACTATAAAGAAGATAAGCGGCAATCTGCTGGAAAAACATAAGCTTGAAATCAAGATACCGGGTTTCATCATTCTTGACACGCCAGGTCATGCTGCATTCACTAACTTAAGAAAAAGGGGGGGCAATTTAGCGGACATTGCAGTTCTAGTGATAGACATCAATGAAGGCATCAAGCCCCAAACTCTGGAATGCATTGACATACTAAAGCAATACAAAACACCTTTCGTTGTTGCTTTGAACAAGATTGATTTACTGCCGGGCTGGAGATCAAACCCAAATATCCATCTGCTGGAAAACATACAAAAACAAAATGAAAGCACAATGCTTCTTCTTGAAAAAAAACTTTATGAAATTGTTGGCAGACTAAGCGAATTTGGGTTTAATGCAGAAAGATTTGACAGAGTCGAGGATTATACAAAACAGATAGCCATAATTCCGTTATCTGCAAAGACATCTGACGGCTTAAGTGAATTATTGATGGTCATGACCGGCTTGTCTCAAAGATTCCTTGAGCAAAACTTGATAGTCAATGTCAAAGGTAACGCAAAAGGGACTGTATTGGAAGTCAAGGAAGAAAAAGGTCTTGGGACAAGCCTAGATGTGATTATATATGACGGTTCCTTGAAGCAAAATGACACAATAGTCATAGGTGCTTTAGTCGAACCAATTGTTACAAAAGTTAAGGCATTATTTGAGCCAGCAGCTTTGGCTGAAATGCGAGACAAAAAGTCAAAATTTAAGTCTGTGAAGCAGGTAACAGCAGCAACAGGGGTTAAAATTTCAGCTCCTGAGCTGGACAATGTAATTGCAGGCATGCCATTAAGGAGCTGCTTGCCTAGTGAAGTTGAAAAAGTAAAGCAGGAAATAAAAAAAGAAGTCAGCGAAGTTGTTATAGAAACAGATAAGCAGGGAATTGTAATAAAAGCAGATTCTTTAGGAAGCTTGGAAGCTTTATTGAAAATCCTGAAAGAGAAAAACATTGAAATCAAAAAGGCGTCTATTGGAAATATCTCCAAAAAAGACATCTCAGATGCAGAAATCAGCCATGAAAAGGATCCTTTGGAAAGCGCAGTTCTTGGTTTTAACGTCAGTTTGATGCCGGACGTTAAAGTACCTCAAAATGTCAAGGTCATAAGCAATAAAATAATCTATAAGCTCATAGATGAATTTGAAAAATGGCAGGAATCTGAAAGAAAAAGGATTGAGGGAAAAGAAACAGAGTATCTGCATAGGCCTTGCAAGATTCAAGTCTTAAAGGGATATATTTTCAGGCAAAGCAACCCAGCTGTTGTTGGCATTGATGTCTTAGCTGGAACGTTGAAAGCCGGCACTCCTTTAATGAAAAATGACGGAGAATCAATAACACAGGCAAAAAGCATCCAAAAAGAGCAGGAAACAATAGAAAAAGCTGAGAAAGGCAAGCAAGTTGCTGTTTCGTTGCCAAATGTAACAGTCGGAAGGCAGATCAGCGAAGGGGACATCCTATATTCTGCAATACCCGAAGGCCATTTTCGTAAATTCAAGGAGTTCAAGAAAAACATTTCTCAGGAAGAGATAGCCTTGTTGAAAGAAATAGCAGAGATTATGAGGCAACAAAACCCAATGTGGGGGATTTAACAGTAAAAATGCCAGAATTGAAAATCCTAAATAGCAGAGAAATCAAACAAATTCTCAAATTGATAGAAAAACAATGGGGCACAAAATTAAAGCTGGATTATGGATTTCTAAAATCCAACAGAAACGAAGTTTCTGGGGAACTCAAAAATTTTGCATTTTTGAGTAATCATAAGGGTAGGGTCTTCATTGTCAATAAAGAAATTTCAAATATAGAATTTTCAAAGCTGAGGCTTAATTCTGTTGGAATGTACTTCTGCGAAGTCCATAATGGCAGCATAAGGTTAAGTATTGAAGGCTCCCAGATTATTGGCCCAAAAGCAACTAAGAATGTTGCAGAACTGGATGAAGATGAGACAAAAAAATGGCTAAAAGGGGAAGATTTAGAAAAAGAATGCGGGAATTGCAAAGGATTTGTGATTTTGAGGCATAAAAATGATTTTTTTGGCAATGGAAAATACTCTAAAGGAAGGATTCTTAATTTTGTAACAAAAACAAGAAGAATCAATGCAATCTGATCATTAACTGTTTTCAATAATGATACTTATTTTGTTATCTTCTTCCTTTAAATGATTAATTAAATCTTTGTCCAAGTCAATAGCAGCCTTGTCAGCATTGATTGCAAGTGTTCTTTCAGAAACAAAGCCAGTTTTTCTTATGACGAGTTCAACATTACTGTTAAAACGTGGATTAAGTTCAGCATTAATTTCTTCTTTTTTATCTTTAATCTCAATAATTATTTTTATTTTGTTGTTCTTTGATCCCTTGATTAACTCTTTTATTTTATCTAATTCGAAATCAGATTTAACTCCAATAATACAATCGCCTTTTAATGTAATCTCCCCGTCCTTTGTGAACTCCAAGGTAGTTTTATGCGTTCCAAGGATATTGGGATGCCCATAAGCATAGAATTTGTATCGCATTTTGTTTATTTTATTGATTTTTAGTTTTTTTGATTTTAATTATTTAATGAGTTTTAGTTACTGGAGATTAGCCACAAATACAATAACGATTTGTGAACATAAACATGCACAACTATTTGTTATATCATTTCTTCAGTATTGTACTATTCTCTTAATACCAATAAAAAACTATTTTAAAAAATAAAATCAACCATTTTTAACAATAAAACCATTATAACAAACTATTTAGATACTCTTTTTTATAATCAAATCCTTTCCTCTTAGCTAGTTTATCAACCCCATTGACAAAATTGCTTCCGTATTGGGCAGCTTTCTTCTTTCTCCATGCAAATTCTTTTTTCAATCCAATGAACTCCGCTGCTTCCCTAAGGATTATTTTTTTGTCATTATTGCTAAGCTTGAGCATTGGGTGAATTTTCATGGCTGCTTTAATTAAATCCTTATCTAAAAAAGGAGTTCTTAAATCCAATCCAAGATTTTTTGCAATGGTAAAATCTCTGATCAAGTCTCGGGACCACATATTTTTCAATCCATTCCAGCATTCTTTGTGTAGAGCTTCAAAGTCGTTACTTTGTAAAGCATCCTCATGTCTTTTGTATCCAGCAAATAATTCTTCGCTTCCTAGACCCCCGAAAAGAATGTTGTCTCCATCTACAATGGAAATTTTTCCTGCAGCGTAAAGTACAGAACCCACGCTGGCTTTTACAATATCGGCATCATTTAGTATTTTTACAGTGGTTTTCAACACATTTTCAAATTCATCTAGTGTCAATATCTTGTATTTAAAATTCAAATTGTATTCTTGAGCCACCTTTTTTGCCCATTCTACGTCTTCGGAATTCTCAATACCTACAGTGTAACAAGTAAAGTTACATTTTAGCTGCTTAGCGACAAAAGCAATCAAGGAACTATCTACTCCTCCTGAAAGCAAAACACCGAATTTTGGAGTGACTCTTTTTTTCATTGCATCTATAAATGACTGAGAAAGCACTCTTACAACTCTTTTATTATTGGTTTCAAGATCATCAAAACTGTTTTCCATTCCTGTAATCAATTTTATCCACAATTCCTCTGGAATGAGTTTACCCTGCTTGACAATGCCTAATACTTGGGTCATAAATTTGAGAGAATGGAGTTTTTTAAAAAGATTGGGGTGCCTGTCAATTGGCGCAGAGCTAAATCCAACATACTCGCCGAGTTATATTAAATCCTATAATACATGGACTTTTCATAACTTCCTTACAAGCAAGGCAAAAAATTCTGCCCTACTCTTGCAGTCATTGGGAAGAAGAAATAAAAATATCTTATCTAGCATTCTTTTTTTGCTTATTATGATTATTAATTATTCTACCCTCTATACCCTTACAGTACCTGGTTCTGGTAATATTTTTCTTGCGTCATATATTAAGGACAGATCTCCTCCTTGACTAATGAATACTATCAGATTTGCTGCTTTTTTTGCGAGTTGTGGGTACCTAAATGCCCTTTTCCTTACGAAAAAGAATGTGATTGCCATTACAACAGATAGAGATACTAATCCAGATGCTGCCCCTAAGAATGTAAAAGCTGCTGTCCATATTCCTCCCATAAGGGACGCGCTGAATACTGAGAATAACATTCCATGCGTTAATAAGAATGCTAAGTCTGAGGATCTTGGAAAACCATCTCTAGGGAAAGGAATCTTAATTTTCTCAGGAATATTGGATTTTTCCTCACTTTTACTGAATTCAAGTTCTTCTCCTGAATTTAAAAGTTCGTTTTTAGGATTGACTTTCCATAGCCTTTTAGCCATCTTGTCTCCTTGCCTGAGGAAAAAGAAAACTCTCTTAAAGTATTTATTTGCTTTTCCAGGTCCGATACTCAGCACCAATTCCTGAAATTTTATTGCTTTCTGAAGATCTGACCACCTATTATATTCTAAATACATGGATTTAATCCTCTGAATTCTCGACAATGTTGGTTTCCTTGGAAGTTTTCCAACATTTTCTTCCTCTAGAATTTCTTCAAATTCAGTAGCTTTCATACTATAGAACATTCCTTCAAGTTCTCTTTGTTTCACTCCAATTTCTCTTATTTTCTCAAGTAAAGATATTATCTCATTCTTGTGATCTTCATTCATGAATTTATCCTCTTGTATATCACCTATTAGTTTTCTTGCAGTTTCTATCACCTGGTGACATTCTGAGGTTAATTCTTGTAGTATCCTTACAATATCCCCATCTTCAAAGTCTAAATCCTTGAATATTTCGTTTAGCTCTTTAAGCTCTTTAATATCTATTTTTATTATTTCATCAAGAAATTTTAAAGCTGCTTCTTTATGAAAGCTTTCAACTGCTTCTCTGCCCTTATCTGTTAAAGAAATAAGCTTTTTAGTTTCAGCCAATATTCCTATTATCCTTTCTTTTATGTACATAATCTAAGACTTTTATTTGTGTTTTTATAAATATTTTGATTGTCTGTTAATGAATAATACTTAAGTATTTGTTTAATGATGTTCCCAAAAAGTATACTATTTCAGGACTCAGAAAGAAACCCTTAAATACTAACCACAATTTTTTACATATATGGCAAAAGCAAAATCAAGCAAAGACGAGCAAATAGGGTTTCATAAAGGCGCTTTGACCACATTGGCCAAAGAAAGAGAGGAAATGCTCAAGATATTATCGATAGTTGAGCAGCTTATGCAGATGCATGTGAAAGGCCTTAAAGAACTGGGCATTGATCTCCAAAAAGAGTCTAAAAAATCAAAATAATCTAAATCTATTTTTGTATTCTCTTGTATAATTCGGTTAATTCATCGTAAACTTCCCTTTTCTCATCATAATCTAATTCAACATACAAGCTCCTTGCTTTGATATAAATTGGCCTGGCCTTTACTAAATCGTTTTTGGCAATGGCTTCCTTAACATCATCAAGCATTGCGTATAGCTTTTCAAGCTCCTTGCTCCTGCCTGTAATTTTCTTCTCTATTTTTACTTCTTCAGGCTCTTTTTCAACAACTTTTTCCTTTTTAGCTGCTTCAGGTTTTGGCTTGTGCTTTTCTTTCTTGAAGAATGCATCAAATAATCCTTTCTTTTCTTGTTTTTCCTCTTTCTTCTTACTTTCCCCTTCCTTTGCCTCAAGTTCTTTTTGTCTCTGTTTTTCCTCTTTTAATCTTAAATCTTCTTCTTGCTTAATCCTTTTTTGCTCTTCTTGAATCTTTTTCTCTTCTTCCTTTAGTTTTCTTTTTTCTTCGAGTTTTAATGCCTTTTCTTCCTTCTCCTGTTGTTTTTTAAGCTCTTTTTCCTGTTTCTTTCTTATTGCTTCAAGTTTTGCATTTCTTTCTAGTCTTTCTTTTTTCGCTTTTTCAGCCCTTTCTTTAATGCCAGACACAAAATCACCAAAAAAGCTTAATCTAAGGGTAGATAATCCGGATTCAGCTGCTTTTAATTCTGCTTCAAGCTTTTCATTCTGCTTTTTGGTTTTACTTAATTTTTCCCTTACCTTATGTATATCATCGTCTTTTCCAGCGAGATCATCAGGGGAGTGCTTCTTTTCAGCCGATAATTGCTCTTTTTCAGCCGTTAAGTCATTAACAGCTTGTTTAATTTCACGCTGGTTTTTGTTCAATTCCTTCAAATCTTTCTTGTAATTGTCTTCTAGTTCCTTCTTCTCGTCGCTTATTTTGCTGCTTTGCTTTTTCAGCTCATCCTTCAGATTGGTTTCCTCAAGCTTTAGTTTAGCTTTTAACTCTAATCTTTTCCATTTTTCAGTCTGTTTCCTTTTATCAGGGCTTAACTTGCTTAACTCATTCTCTAGGTCACTGAATAATGAAGATTGCGTATTTGCCAGCTCTTTTTTGAGCTCCTTTATTTTCAAATGCTCTGTTTTTCTGTCTTCTTTTTCTTCTTGTTCCAGCTCTTGGATCCTGTCTTCAAACTTTTTGGTTAAAGATCTTTTTTGAAGTTTTAATTCATCATAATGCTTAGATTTATTAGTGATTTCATCTTCAACATGATTTATTTTATCCTGGATTTCACGTATTTTGCTTGAGATTGATTCCCTCTCTTCTTCTAATTTCCTTAATTCAGAATTAGTTTTTTCAGCAGTTTTTTCATTGCTGTTTAACTTAGTCTCAATTTGTTTTGATAATTCAAGTTTTTGAGCTCTTATTTTTTCTTGTTTTTTATTTTCCAATTCTTCTTGTTTTCTCTCTTTCTCTTCTTTCTTCTCTCTTTCTAATTCTACCTCCCTTTCTGCTTCTAATGCTTTTCTCCTTTCCTGCTCTCTTCTCTTTTCCTCCAATTCCCTCTGTTTCTTTAGTTTTGCTTCTCTTTTGCTTTCTTCTTCTTCAGCCCTCTTTCTTTCCAATGCCTTTTTTCTTTCCTCCAATTCCCGTTGTTTCCTTAGCTTTTCTTCCTCCCCTAACCTCTCTTTTCTTAATTTTTCTTCTTCTAGTTGTTTTTTCCTTAATTCCTCTTGTCTGAGTTTTTCCTCCAATTCCTTTTGTTTCCTTAACTGAGCCTCTCTTCTTGCATTTTCTTGTTTTTCTTTCTCTTTCTGTAAAGCAACCTGTCTTTTCTCCTGAGGCGTCTTATACAAACCAATCTTATGCAAGAATTCTTTTGCTTTCTTTTTCCTTTCTCTGGCCAATTTGGCTTTATGCAATCCTCTTTTTCTTAATTCTTCTGCCCTTTGTTTTGCCTCTACCTCTCTTTGTTTTCTTAATTCTTCTTCCCTTCTCTTCTCCTCTTTTTCTTCCCTTCTCTTCTCCTCTTTTTCTTCCCTTTCTTTTTCCCTTTCTTTCCGCCTTTGTTCTTCTCTAGCTCTTCTTTCTATCTCAGCTTGTTTCTTCTTAGCTTCTAACTGTATCCTTTTTTCTTCAATTTGTCTTCTTTTTATCCCTTCTTCCCTTGTTTTTTCTTCTACCTCTCTTTGTTTTTGTAACTCCTCCCTTCTTTTCTTCTCTTCTTCCTCAACCCTTCTTCTTTCAAGTTCTTCTTGTTTCCTAAGCTCTTCTCTTCTTTTCTCTTCTGCTATTCTTTCTTGTTCTTTTCTTCTTTCTTCCATCTCCCTCTTCTTCCTTAACTTGGCCCCTATCCTAGCTTTCTCTTTTCTTTCTTTTTCCTTCTGCAGAGCAACCTGTCTTTTCTCCTGAGGCGTCTTATACAAACCAATCTTATGCAAGAATTCTTTTGCTTTCTTTTTCCTTTCTCTGGCCGCCCTGGCACTTTCCGATTTTCTTTTTTTGTCTTCTTCTACTCTTTGTTTTTCTTCCAATTCCCGTTGTTTCCTTAACTCTACTTCCCTATTGCTTTTCTCTTCTTCAGCTCTTTTCCTTTCAAGCTCCCCCTGTTTCTCTCTCTCTGCTTCTAATTCTCTCTCCCTTTCCAATGACTTTCTTCTTTCCTGCTCTCTTCTCTTTTCCTCCAATTCCTTTTGTTTCCTTAACTGAGCCTCTCTTCTTGCATTTTCTTGTTTTTCTTTCTCTTTCTGTAAAGCAACCTG
>NZDH01000005.1 GCA_002688775.1 Candidatus Woesearchaeota archaeon | reverse complement strand
AGGCAAGTAAGTGATATAAAATATGCTCTGGCCCAGAATATTGGTGGGGCTGGAAGTACTGTTACTGTTCATATCCTGAAGAAGGTGAATAACTGATGACTGCAATTAATGAACAGATAAAACCATGGCGTCCAAGTAGGCCAACCTCTAAAGGTGCAATTGCTTTTCATGATGCTGTAGAAAAGTCTACATGGATAAAGGATATAATATATGAATTATCTAAAATAGTCGGTCCAAAAATTCATAATGGGGATGTCGTAGTTGATTTTGGCGCTGGGACTGGAACTTCAGCAACACTTTTGCTGAAACATATCAAACAACAGATAACTTTATGGCTTGTGGATAATTCACAATCATGGTTGGGCAAAGCCTATGAAATTTTGCATAAGCTGCCAAACGTAGAGTATTTCGTTCTTGAAAAAAAAGACAGCAGGTATGCTACTTTATCTGAAACTGTCGGAAGGGAGGTTGTAAATCATGTAATCTCGGCAAATACAATGCATCTTATACCTGATATCAAAGAAGTTTTCGCCGGAATTAATATTGCGTTGAAAGAAGGAGGGACATTTATTTTCCAGACTGGTAATTTTATCAGAAAAGATGCTCCTGAAGGGGCTTTGCTGATAGATGATACTGTTGAAACTGTGCATGACATGGCTCTGGACATTGTAAGAACAGATTCAAGATTTGAAACCTATAGGGAAGGAATGGATGAGCGTATTAAAATTGAAGGAAAGCAACGCAAATTTGTGTTTCCTGACCCAAGACCTGTAGAATTTTACTTGGAGAAATTAAAAGAAACAGGATTTGGAGCTCAAGACCCGATATTTATTCCTGTTAAAGTAAGGTATGATGATTGGTTAAACTTTCTGAGAGTTAAGCGCTTACAGGCAGGAATATTGCCTGAAATCGGAGGTAAAAATCCGTCGCCGGAAGCTGAAAAAGACAGAGATACACTTATTACCGAGAGTGCGCTTAAACTTTTCAAAGACCTGGAAGAAAATAATCCATTAGCGGACGATAAAGCATTCACAATAGATATCGCTTATATTTTATCAAAAAAAGAGAAAAATGTCAAGTAAAAAGGTTGCATTAATAACTGGAGCCTCAAGAGGTATAGGAAAGTCTATTGCTATTGAGCTTGCTAAAAATAATATAGACATCATAATCAATTACAACAGGGATGAAAAAGAAGCTGAGGAAGTAGTTAAGGAAATAAAAAAACTTGGTGTAGGCGGTGAAGCTATCAAGGCAGATGTTTCCAGTTTTGATGATTGCACTGCAATGTTTGGAGCTGTGAAGAAGAAATATGGCAACTTGGACATATTGGTAAACAATGCAGGTGCTTTGTCCGACAAGACACTTAAAAATATGACAAAAGAGCAGTGGGACTTTGTAATTAAAATAAATCTAACAGGAGTGTTCAATGTGACAAAAAATGCCCTCCCATTGGTGAATGGTGGTGGCAGGATTATAAACATAAGTTCTATAGTTGGTTTAACTGGTAATTTCGGCCAGACTAATTATGCGGCTTCCAAAGCCGGGATTATAGGATTCACAAAATCATTAGCGAAAGAATTAGGTAAGCGCAAGATAACAGTAAATGCAGTTGCTCCTGGCTTTATAGATACTCAAATGACAAAAAGTGTTCCATTCATTAGGAAAAAAATAATTATGGCTATGATACCGCTTGGGAGGGCAGGCCTTCCTGAGGATATTGCAAACCTAGTTGGTTTTCTTGCTTCTGACAAAGCCAGTTATATAACTGGGGAAGTTATTTGCGTTGATGGTGGCTTCAGCTTTTGACTAGTAAACTTTAAATACTACACCGTTATAATTATGTAAATTGTGAAGCACTATTTGAATTGCACAAAATGAAATAGATGAGGTATTGATATGAGACATGATAGAGGAGGAAGACGCGATTTTTCGCAAAATTTTGCCCCAGTTAAGGTTGGGGATGAGTTAGATGTAAAAATAGAAGCTGTTGGCGAGAAAGGGGACGGAATCGCTAAAAAAGACGGCTTTGTCTTGTTTGTGTCCAGCACAAAGCAAGGCGATGAAGTAAGGGTAAGAGTTACAAGAGTCCTTCCCAAAGTGGGTTTTGCAGAAGTAGTTGGAGAAAAGTCTGGTGAAGAATCTGGAGCGCAAGAAGAAGCTCAAGAGCAAACCCAGGAAACCCCTGAAGAGACCCAAAGCACAGAATCTCAAGAAGATACTAGTGCTCAAGACTCTGAAAACTTTGGTGAAGAGACAGAAGAAAAGGAAGAGAAATAAGTTTATTTTTTCTTATTTTTCATTTTTTGAGTTAGATTTAAATATTTTCATTTATATGTGAGATTATGAGACTTTTCATTGCCATAGATTTTAATGAATTAAAGGATTATTTTGTTGAATTGCAGCAACAATTGCCAAAAAACGCAAAATTATCATTAACAAAGTCGTTTCATCTAACGTTAAAGTTTTTAGGTGAAGTTAGACCAGATGATACTGATAAAATAAAAGACATTCTTAAAAATATAAAATTTGAAAAATTTGTTGTTTCTCTTGATTCTATAGGAGTTTTCCCAACTGAGAATTATATAAGAGTTGTATGGGTTGGCTTAAAGCCTGAAGATAAAGTTTTAGATCTGCAAAAAAACATCGATGAATCATTCAGAGAGCTCTTCAAAAAGGAGAAAGATTTCAAAGCCCATATAACTTTAGCTAGAGTTAAATTTCCTGAAGACAAAAAATCTTTTATCGAACAATTAAGGGGCATTGAGGTAGAAAGCAAGAAAATCGAAATAAAAGATTTTAGGTTGGTTAAGAGCACATTAACGCCACAAGGTCCTGTTTATGAGGATTTGGAAGTATTTAATTCTGATTAGAAAGCTTTTTAAACAAAATACCTATCCCAACCCTATTGCCTACGAGGCACATGTTGTCTCAACAACTGCGAGGCTATAAAATGTGGTTCAGATTTCTGGACTGTTTAAAATAAAATGAACGAAGATAAATTTTTAGTACCAAGAGATGTATATCTCAAATCTGGAATACACATAGGTACAAAGTTCAGGACAAGGTATATGGAGCAGTTTATCTACAAGACAAGACCAGATGGTTTGTCGGTTTTAAATCTGCAGAAGATTGATGAAAGGATCAAAATTGCTGCTTCTTTCCTTGCGCAATATGCTCCTGAAGACATTTTAATCATAAGCAGGAGGGAAAATGGTTGGAAAGCAGTGGAATTGTTTGGAAAAATAGCAGGTGTAAGGACTTTTGCAGGAAGATATCCTCCGGGCATATTAACAAACCCGAATCTAGATGAATACACAGAAGCAAAGATAGTGCTTGTAATTGATGCATGGCCCGACAGAAACGCTGTTTTGGATTCTGTAAAGGTTGGAATTCCAGTTATTGCACTCTGTGATACCAACAATCAAACTAATTTTATTGATTTAGTTGTGCCGTGCAACAATAAAGGAAAGAAAAGTCTTGGATTATTGTTTTATATCCTAACAAAAGAATTTATGAAATTAAAAGGTAAGCTAAAAGAAGGCGAAGAATTAAAGGAAAAACTGGAAGATTTTATAGAGGAATAATCAGATTAGATTTAATAGGTCTTTTATTGCATGTTTTATATCCTTTTTCTCATATAATACTTCATAGGCTTGGTGTGTTAAAGGCATCCTTATATTGTGCTTAGTGCTATATTCATAAACTGCTTTTGTTGTTGGAATTCCTTCTGCTATCATACCTTTCATATCTTTTTTTAGTTCTTCCATTGACTTGCCTTTTGCAAGAGTCTCTCCAACAAAGCGATTTCTGCTGTATTTGCTTATACAAGTAGCAATTAAGTCTCCAACTCCTGCCAAACCGTAGACAGTTTCTCTTTTTGCTCCAAACTGCTTGCCGAAGTCATTCATTTCCATTAAACCGAGCGTAATTATTGATGCTCTTGCGTTATCACCAAATCCAAGCCCATCACAAACACCTGTTGCTATTGCCGTAATGTTTTTCAATGCTGCGCATATTTCAACACCTGCTACATCATTCAACTGATAAACTTTGAAAGATTGTGTGCTCAAGCAATCAGAGACCATTTTGCTTGTTTTCTTATCTTTACTTGCTGCAACACTCGCAGTTGGCATTTTTTTGCTCACTTCCTCTGCATGATTTGGACCAGATAAAACAGCAATTTTTGTCTTAGAGCCTAGTTCATCTGCTATCACTTCAGACATTCTTTTGGAAGTAGGATGTTCAATGCCCTTAGTTGCGCTTACTATAATTTGATCATTAAAATAGTTTTTAACTTCTTTCAATGTCTGTCTGAGAAATTCGCTTGGTACAGCGCTTAATATCATCTCTGAATTTTCAAGGGCATTTTTAAGAGAATGATCCGCAATCAAATTATCAGGGAATTTTATACCAGGCAGGTATTGTTTATTTTCCCTTTTGCTCTCAATTTCTCTCGAAAGCTCTTCTCTTCTCGTCCATAGCTTGACATCCAAACCCTTATCAGCAAGCAATATAGCTAAAGTCGTCCCCCAACTACCCGCACCTATAACTGATATTTTTTTTATGCTATTCATGTTTAAATCTATATTTTTGATTTGATAGTCTTGCTATTTCCTTCATTATTTTAATTGTTATCTTATTTAACATCCTTTTATTAATCTTTTTATTGTAATATTCTGTAAAATACAGGGGCTTACCTATTTCCATTGTTGCTTTTTTTGCTTTTGGTATATACTTTCCTTTTGGTAATATCTCAAATGTCCCTATCAAACCAACTGGCAAAATCGGAACTTTTGCTTTTAATGCGAGTCGTGCAGTGCCTGTTTTTGCTTTCTCTAATTTTCCTGTCAAGCTTCTTGTCCCTTCAGGATGTATTGCAATGATTTTTCCTTGTTTTAATGCCCTGATAGCCCATCTTAAAGCTTCTTTCCCTCCCTTTTTCCTATCTAAAGGTATAGCACCGGCATAAGTATGCCATGCTGCTTTGAAAATATTATCAAAATGCTCTTTCTTTGATAAGAAATGAACTTTCCTATTTAGATATGTAACAAAGTTAGCAATAATGATTAGATGATCCATATAGCTTGCATGATTTGCTGCAATAATGAATCCACCTTTTTTAGGTATATTTTCTATCCCGTTAATTCTTTCAACCCAAATATTAACTATTGGTGGGATGATCCTTTTTGCAATTGTGTATGGCATTTTAGTAATTATAAGTTTGTCCTATGAGTTTTGCTATTTCTTTCATTATTTTTCTTGTAACTTTGTCTACAATTTTGTTGTTTATTTTTTTATCACAATATTCATTGAAATGTATTAATTTGCCTATTTTAACATCACATCTTGCTAATCTAGGTAAAATTTTTCCTTTTGGAATTACTTTATAAGAACCTATGATACCGCAAGGTAGAACAGGCACTTTAGCTTTAAGTGCTAATTTTGCCACGCCAGGGTAAGCTTTTTTTATCTTTCCTTCTATGCTTCTTCCACCTTCCGGAAATACCATTATTATTCTTTTTTTTTTAAGGGCAGCTAACGCCCTATCAAAAGATTTTTTATTTTTTGCTTTGATATTTAGTTCTTTTTTAATATATAGTGGAATAGATTCATAATGGTTTAGAATAGCTTTTGTAACCATGTTTCTCCAATAATAGCTACTGACTAAGGCAGAGATTTTTTTATCTACTTTTGGCAGGATTATTATGGGCACCAGCATCGAGTCATACAGACTGGAATGATTCATAGCCAAAATGAAGTTTTGATCTTCTGGTACATTTTCGAGGCCTTCAACTTTCCTTAGCCATAGCCTATAAAAAGGCCCTATTGCCCATTTTAAAAAAAAGTAAACCATAGCTAGAAATAGTAAATATCAGGTTAAAAAGGTTTTGGTCTTAAGGAGTATTAATTAAAAAAGAAAAAAATAAAATTTATTCTACGTCTTTCACTCCACTTTCATCAACATAGAATCCTGCTTCGCCTTCAGGCAAGTTAGGGCTGTCAACAAGCTTTGCAACTCTTGTTCCCTTTTTACCCTTTCTCAGGTAAATCCTGAATGTAGAGGTATGAGCAACTATATGACCGCCAATAGCTTGAGTTGGATCACCAAAGAACATATCAGGCTTTGCCATTACTTGGTTAGTGACATAAACACTGAAGTTGTGTCTATCTGCTAACTTTGATAACACATGCATGTGCTTGTTTAACTTTTGCTGTCTATCAGCCAAAGTTCCTCTTCCGATAAACTCTGCCCTAAAGTGTGCTGTCAAAGAATCAACAATAACAAGCTTCACATTTAATCCTTGTTTCTTGATTAGATCCTCTACTTTTTCAGCCAATAGCATCTGATGGTCAGAATTGTAAGCTCTAGCAACTTTAATGCTTTTCAAGACTTGCTCTTCATCCATACCAGCACCTTTTGCCAACTGGATTATTCTTTCAGGCCTGAAAGTGTTTTCAGTGTCAATGTAAACAGCAACAGCATCCTTATCAACAGTTTGGCAGTTGACTGCTAAAGCATGCCCTATCTGTGTTTTTCCAGAACCAAATTCACCAAAACATTCAGTGATAGCGCCAGTCTCAAGCCCACCTCCTAGTAAAGAGTCAAATGCTTTGCTGCCCGTTTTAAGCCTGATAACTTTTTCTCTTCTTCTCAACAATTCTTCTCCTGACTCAAAACCCATATCCAGAGATGATCTTGCAACAGCAATTACTTTCTTTGCTAATGCTATTCCCATTCCAGTTGAATCTACAAGATCTGAAGGAGAGGCAACAGCAATGCTCATTAAATCTGAATATCCCACAGACATAAGCTTTTCAGCAGTTGCAGCTCCAACTCCCGGAAGGTCGTGTATTGATTTTTCTTGTTTTTCCATTTTTAATTCCCTTCTTTTTCTTTTTTGTTCAACTTCTTTTGAACCATTTTTTTTATTTTCTTGAATTAGTTCTTGTTCCATAAATAATCACCTTGTTTATTTATATTTTTGTTTTTAAAAGATAAAAAGAAGTCTAAATGACTTCTTCTATTGGTGTCTCCATAATAGCATCTGTATCATTTACATTTTCTCTAAGAACTAGATACTCAAATGCTTTCTGAATCACAACATTAGCTCTTGGCAAGTCATTGACTCTCAAAGAACTAGTGCTTTGCCAATTGCCGTCTTTGTCTTTATATCTTCTCTGGAAAGAAACAGTTCTGTATTCAACTGGTTCTCCAGTTGTTCTGTTTTTTCCTATGTTTTGCCATACTGTAGCTGTTATAGCTCCAGTACTAAATTTTTTTTCTGGTGTATTTTTTTCCATTTATTTCACCCATTTTGCTATTCGCATTTTATTTCAGTGTCTCCTTAGATTATGGGCAATTTAACGAGCAAACTCGCATATAGCCCCAGAGACAGGGTAGATTGTCTTTCAACAACCTAGACATTATAGACACGAGTTTCTTTATATACTTTGTCCGGCCATGTCCAGTGTCCAGTGGTTATTTTCTATATAGAAAAGAAATAAATTATACTGTATTTGTCTAATTTTGTTCAAAGAATCTGACAAAAATAATTTATTGATTCAATCTCTTCAATTCTTGCTCAGGATTAGGATTATTGTCAACTTGCTGTGTAATAAACTCCAATCTGTTGAACAAAGTATTTTTATTTGTTCTTCCATTTAGCTTTACAATAGTTCCTAGCAATTCATTCTTGACAGCTTCAAATTCAGCTGGTTCATTTTTGAATTTCAGAAGTTGTTCTTGAGTCAAATTAAGAAGTTTTTCTACTTGATTCCTAAAGAATACACATCTTATTGTTTCAGTTCCGTCATCCAAAACAGCATTTAAAACATAAGCATACGCTGGTATTACATTTCCATGTTCACTGCAGACAAAAAGGTCTGTGCTTTGTTTTGCCCTTTTGCTGCATTTTGGGCAAATTTCATAGAATCTTATGTCGAAGACCTGGACTACTGTCCCTAGCAGCTCTATTTCATTGTCTTTTTCAGTTAATTGCTTTATTTCCTTTCTAGTTCCGTTTTTGGATGTTGTAACTACTTCACCAACAGTTTCACCTTGTGGATTTATCATAAGCTGGCTTCTGTCATTAAGGTGAACTTCCTTTCTTCCATTGTTGTCTCTTACATAAGCACCTAGCACCTTCACAATTGACCCTTGACTAAGTTTAGCAACATTATCAGCCTGAGTTCCCCACATCACTACACGTATAGAACCAGTCTCATCTCCAATCACNATNGANGCTACCTTNCCNCTTCTNGTTTCATTTGAGAATTCCCTTAATTCATAAACTTGCAGCACTTTNCCNACAGTTTCAACATCTCTCATTCCGCTAAGAATGTTCTTNATCTGCAATCTCCCGCTNAAAGGCTCAAAAATCTTAACTCCTAACTCATTTGCAACAATATGAGCAGCCCCTTCCTTGCTTATCAATCCAGAAAGCTGCTTTAATTTCTTGTCGACCCTTTCTTCTACTTCACTAGCTGTTATATTTGTTTTTTCATTGATCTTAAGAACTATCTCTTCATAAGGTATCTTTATCATAAAAATGGGTTATAGAAATGATTTATATGGTTTTTGTTTTTCTAAGTAATGACAACAGGAACATATTCAGCATTTGCACTAAATTTATTTGAATTCTCATCCAGAGCTGTAACAGCAAAGTTGTAATTTTTACCCTTTTCTAAGCTAGTTATTGATCCTGTACTGTATTCACAGGATAATGTCACTGTGCTACCGCAATTGGCATCTGCAGTTGTTATTGGCTTGATTCCAGGAGAAACGTCTAAAGCTGGAGACAAAGTCAAAGTAGATTTTTTATAATATATTTTGAAACTTGCAACATCAATACTAGCGCTTCCATCAATATTTTTTAGTGGTTTATCCCAGACTAATTTGATTTTTCCATCTGAATCAATTTGCTGTTTTAAATTTTCAACTTTATCTGGAGCCAAATCATCTCTTGGAGCAAATCTCACATAATTATTATCTAAAGTCAATATATAAGTATTATCTTCTATGGATTTATCATTATTAATTTCCGTGCCTTCTCCATTAACTGCAGTTAATGCAAAATTATGTTCAACTCCATCCTTTAAATTTCCAATTAAATAAATAAATTTGTCTTGAGCTTTCCAATAATAAAGCTTATTTGGTTCTAACGGATTGTCGTATAAGGAATATTTACATTTAGTGCCTATAGTATCAATTATACATTCTTCAAGATTAATATCCTCGATTTCTTCTGGTTCTTCATTTAAGACTGTTGTTTCATCGATATTTCCATCTGCTTTTATTTCTTCAATTTTCTTATCAATAAAATCATCTGTTGAAGAGTATATTGAATATGATTCAATATCTGAATCATCACCTTTATCCCAAATTAAAATAACTGAATTTTCTGCTTTTAGGGCATCTTTGATCTCTAAGCTATCTATGGGNTTTGGGGGTAATTTAGGTAGTTCTATACCAAATTTGTAAACAATATCTCTCGGCTTTACCTCATTTTCACTTTTATCACTAACTACTAATTTTGAATCTTTTTTAGTAACACAAATTCTGTGAATATTCCTGGATTTTAGGCTGCAATCATGTAAATTTGCCGGAATTTTTAAATTTCTTTCAGAAACTGGGTAAACCAAAGTATCACCATCTTGTTTGACGAAATCAGCATACTGTCTTTCATCTCTTTCGTTTTTAAAGATTATAATCTCATTTAGTGGACCTAAACTATGGGTGTTTCCTGAAAATTCATCTCTAAAAATCATATTCAATCTATAAAATTTATCATTGGTGTAAGCTATAATGTATCTTTCTGGAAACCATCCAGAAATTTCATTATTGTTAATGCTATATGACAAATCAACTGATGGATCTGACATTTTAATATTAATTCTCTTATTAAGCTTGTCTTCGGTTAAGAATATCTCATATTTTTTGCCTGCCAATTCAAATTTGTCCAAATCATCTTTTGGAAGTTTCAAATCTTTTTTACATAAACAGTTAGTATCATCAGAATTCATACAATCCTGATAAAATTCAGCAAAATCGTGTAATGCTTTTTCAACATCTTTATCACAATTCAAAGACCATTCAAAGCTGTCATCTCTACTTTCAGCTTCTTCAATACACTCATTAAAATTAGATCTGACTTTTTGACACTCCAATATTGGTACTAGCAACTCTTTGATTTTATTGTAATCGTCTAAATCATAATCAACATTTACTTTAAAAGAAGGTTTTACAGAATATGTGCCAAATATTTTACCTCTTTTTTCTGCTTCTGAAACTGCGGCTCCAGTTATGCCGCCAAAATCATTGAAATAGAATATACCTAGAAGTAATGTAATAAACAAAAACATAGTCATGGCAATTTTTTCTTCTTTTCTNGANCTTAAGTATATCCAAATTCACCTGGTGCTTTTTTACCCTGCGCTAATAATGTAGTATGTGTTGACAATCCAATTTCACCCCAATCGAAATTTGGAGAAGGATCCCATTTTCCTATTGTTGAGACTTCATAATGCCCTACAACTTGCCTGTCATTAATATCTATAGAAGGCCATCTCCTTGCTATATCATTTATCAAGTTTTGAATAGAGATGTATTGTGCAGGTGTGTAGTCCATTGATCTGCGCCCTGTGTTTACTATCTCAATTCCAATTGAACGAGAATTCCAGCCTTTTGCATGGTAAGCTATTTTAAGTTCATCTATTGCATAGTAGATAGTTCCATCTCTATCAATTATATAATGAACCCCTAAACCTCTTTTATTCAATGTGTTTATTGTTTTGGAAGCTGCGTCATCGCCTGTATGATGCAAGACAATTGTGTCAACGAGCGCTCCATTAGGCCTGTTTCTTTCCTTGAGTCTGTATTCTTTTGAAACTTCGATTCCTGGGGTAGTTGAAGTTGGCATTACCTTAAGACCTGCTCTTCTGCCTTCAGATTCAAGTAAATCTCTTATCTCAGAAGATTCAATTTCAGCACCTATTTCACCAAGTGGAATCTCTAAATCTGATATGGCTAGGCCAAGAATATCAAGCTTATTCTTAAGTTCAATATTATAATTTTCAGAAGGAAAATACACTTCAGGATGATTTGAAAGATATACATCTAAATTATCGCTAAAAATAGCTTTGAAATTCTCATTAAAATCAGGAAAGCATTCGCCTAAATCTTGAGTTTGAGTCATCCATAAAGTATAACCTAAATAATCACCACAAGGCCCACTATCACTATTTCCACCTCTTCTTCCAAGATCATAAACTGATTGGTAAGCAGAATATTTAGCGGATTGATCGATGTAGAATAGTGCCTGCTCGCCTTTTTGGTAACTATTAAATAAACTTATTTGTTTTATACCTAGTAGTTCAAATTTACTGAATTTCGAATTAAATTGTAAAAATGTCCAAGCTAAAAGAAAGATTACTGTTATAGTCAATGTCCAGTTATATACTAAAGCAGCTTTTTTGTTTTTCATGTTGCTTTTTGGCTTTCAAACATTACTATGTACAAGTTGTCATCTTCTGATATAGGTATGAATTGCTCTCCTAGTCTTATGCACCTGCCAAACTCATCTTTTATGCAAAATCCGCTCTCGAAAGAATCCGACTCAAAATCTATCATGAAATCTAGAGAATTATCATCTTTTTTTTCTGAATTTATTATTATATTATATCCCCTTATAACATCATTATCTATTCCTATTGCGGGGTTTGTGTAAACATATTCTAAACTATTGATTGTTTGTAAGGATGATTCTTCCAATATATTTTTATATCTCTCGTTGTCTAAATCCCATAATCTTATCAGCTCTGCCATATTTATTTCTTCATCTTCCACAATTACTGGCGTTCTAAGATAATTAATTAAAGTAGAAGAAGAAGCTGGAATATCAGATACACCTTCTATCTGTCTTTCTGTTGCATTTAAGGCTTGTACTTTATAAACAAAAAAGAAGAAGGTTATTGCTACTGCAAATAGCAGCCAAGACCATATAGTTAATACAAACTCAGATATCATTCCTTTTTTGTTTTTAGATAATTTTTTAAAAATCATTTTATTTTCTTACGATTACGTGCATTGTCAATATTCCTTTCTCTACGCCTTCTAAGTTTTTAATTAAGACATATCTTTCCTCTGTGAAATCCCTAACACTACCTGAGCCGCCTTCCACTGTCGGCAGTATCCTAGGCTCCCAAAATTCATAATTGTTTTTATTGTAGAAGATAATGCTTTCCTCTGATGTATCCATATTTTCAAGTGTTAATTTAGCAGCTATAAGTCCATTATTTTCTCCATAGGTAATTATTTGTGAGTCCAAAAAATTGGGTTCTGTATCTAAATTTTGAAATTTCTCAAAATCTATAATGCCGGGATATGATCTTCCTATATCACTATCAAGATAAGATATAGCATTGGGTGAATAAAAGATTCTATTCATAAGAATTTTAGCTTCTGCTTTAGAAGCGTCTATATTATTTACAATCAGCATCCCCAGCAAAAAAATTACGCTCAGAAACGCGATAATCAAATAAATAAATTTAGGGATCCACAAAATAACATGCCCCATTACGGTTCTTGCTTTTTTATTGAACATTTTAATTTGTAACATCAATTATATCGTTTTCTTTTTCATAAAGAATTCTGGATTCTAGCGATTCGCTAGTATCTAATATTATGTAAGATAAGCTATATGTAAGATCCTCGGCAAAAGGGTAACCTATTGACCCCCTTTCTATTAATTCATAGTCTAGATATACATCAACTTCATTTTTCTTAAAATCTAATATAAAATCACCTGTATCCTCAACATAGTAATATTGTATATCTCCAGGACTCGCATAAATAGTATTCAATAAAAATGCGTTATCTCTGGCTAAGTAAAGCTTTTCAAATGTTGAGGCTTTCACTTCAGCATTTACTGTTTGGAATAAAAGACCTATAACAACAAAAACTATAGTAAGTTCAAAGACATTGAACCATAATTCTATGTCATATCCTTTTTTAGAAGAGAGAAATTTCAAACCTCTTTTATTTTTCATATAGTAGAATTAATCTATGTGATATTTAATATTTTTGCTATTTTCTGTTAGTTCTGTCTATATATGAAGTTCTTGTATTAATTTTTTCTCTAGTTGCATCATTCACAGGGGCAAAGTAAATCACTATTCCTTCTTCGTCTTCATATTTTTCTATATAGATAGTTTTATCTTTATCTCGGAACAAACCTCCACTCAAAATAAGCAATTTATACTCATCATTGACTATAAAATTTGGCAGTGTGTCTGGATAAATTGAATTTCCATATAGGGTATTTCCAGATGCGGAACCGAAAGATGGATCTTTTAAAAAGAAAGTTACTTTACCATAGTTCTCACATGGTTTGAATGGTGGATTCCCTCTTAGAATATTCCCCTTATAAAAACATAAACAAGCTTTATCAGCGCAGGATCTGGGTTTTACAGTATCTAGGCCAGTTAATTCAAGCCTCCTATTGGGATCCCAATTTTTATTGTAACCTACTATATTCTTATCTGAGCCTAAAAAAATTTTTACTTTTTCGTAATCTAATTCATTGTCTGAGCTTAAAAGCCTATCAATTGCAGGTAAGAGATTGTCCTCAAAATCAGGTAGAGATTTTATATCTTTGACCTCAGAAGGTGCAAAGAAAGGATACAAAAATTTGGCTGAAAATACTAATATGATGGCAACTAATATAAGTGTGACAGTCTCTTCTAAAGTAAAAGCTCTTTTATTTTTAAACATTAGGTATGCTATGTGTTTTCAGGTAAACAGCAATAATCCTGACCCTCAAAATCTCCAGAACCACAACCAAGTTGTTTATAATGTTGTGACTCACCAGGATTGCAAGCAGTGCTTCTGCATTGTCCGTTTTGCCCTTCACAAGACTGAAATGCTGCTAAATTCTTTTTGGATACTCCAAGAGAGCCTCCAGCTATAATCCAAGTAATAACAAATATTCCGATTGCTATTGCAGCGCCTACAAGCCACATCCATTGTCCTTGTCCTTTTTTGTTTTTTTTCATTTTAATTATAATTTCAGGCAGCAAAGCTGAGATTCCCCACACAGGGGATCATTAACAATTACTGGAACATTGTATACCCCATCATTGCATTCGACTTTCTCCAAATCTTCGTTGCCCGGTAGATTTTTTGCACATTTTCCTCCTTTCAATGCACAGCTCTGTAGATTTTTACTTGTTGTTGATGTCTGTCCTGTAATAATTATAATAGTTACTACTAATACAACAAGAGCTATTGCAGCTAGAACTATCATATTGACAGATAGTCCTTGGGATTTTTTGTTTTTACTCAATTTCAAGCCTACTAGATTTTGATGATTCTGATTCTTTAAATGTATAAGTAAAGTAATAGCCTCTAAATTTAGTAATATATCCTCTACCGGGGTTAATTACATTCCAATCTAAGGTAGCTTTGTTTTTATCAAATGTCGATGTATAAGTACTTAAAACTTCGTCTTTCCAACCATGTAAAAACCTACCTGTCCAGTCTTTACTGATTTTTATACCTATTCTTTCACCATTACAATTTTCGCTTCCTTCAACTATAATTTTGACAGCTTCCCCAATAGTTGCCCTTTTTGTGCTCCAATAAAATCTTTTAATTTGACATGGATCTCTTTCTGAAGTTGTTTCAGAATCACTAGACGCCGTAGTACTTGAACCATCAGCTTCTGAATCAAACCCTAAACGTTCCAATAAACCTTTAAATGTCCCGAATAAACTTGTTTTTGATTCACTAATAAGCCCAAAAACAATAAAAGCCACTACTCCAACTAGTAAAGCAATAAAAAATATGCTTGCTAGCCATCCCCATTCTCCTCTTTTATTTTTCATTTTATCCAAATGGGAATAATGCTTCTTTAGCTGCTAAAAAGGCCTGATTTGAAAAATATCCAGCTCTTTTCAAAATTACAATCAAAATTATGGTTAACACAACAAAAAAAGCCATCCATAATGCTACTCCAATTTTTCCCCTTTTATCTTTAATATTTATCATTGATCCATAAATGTCTTTAATTTTTAAAAAGATTTTCATTTTTCTTGGATTTTTAGGCTATCTTTCCCTTCTAATTGTGTACAATCTAGTTGTTTCAAATTCTCTTTATTATATTCTGTTACTAAAAGTCTTGCACGCCAGTCTGCACCTCTGTCAGAGCCAATAAGATAGCCTGTCATTCCACTTGCACCTCCTATTAAAAATACACCCACTGAGCACCCTATCAAAGTGGAGCACAAACCAATACCTCCAAAGTAGGATAATCCCATTACAATTCCCCCAGCCACAGTTCCGCCTACTCCACTACCAAATGCTGTTACACTTTTAGGTGCCTCTACAACTCCAGGAAATGCATCTTTGTACATTACAAACATAATTGCAAGTTTTTTTGAAGTATCTATCTTTACATTATTCAGCTCTAAATTTTCCAAATGTGTAATTTTTTCTTCTTTCACATCTATGTCGGAAAAATAAGTCAGATAATAGGTATCTGTGCCGGGCATTTTAGTAGTTGCCAAGTAATTTGTAAGGCCGTTTAACTTTTTAGACTGATCCTCAAATTCAAGTACAGAGCAAAAAGCGCAGTAATTTGCATCTTTTGAGGGGAAGACTTCTTCTGTACCTAATAAAAATTGGTCCTTGCAAAGAGCCATATTTTTTGTAATTGTTTCATATTCTTTATCTTTTGGGACTAATACTTGCTGTGTTGTGCAATGATTTACCCCCTCCTCCTTATTGATCCAATCGATTGCCTTTATTTTATTTTTTGCTTTTAATAAATTTCCATCTTTACAGATTTGATAATCTGTTAAACTTTCAGTTACTTCCTTAGTTTCTCCTATGAGGGGGAACAGCAAGAGTAAACCTACAACAGCTATGATTGCAGATAATACAACCCAAATCCCATCAGATATTTCAGATCTTTTGTGCATTTAATTCACTATTTTACCGCATACTTCATTAGCTTTATCTTGTGTGGCAGCATATACAAAATAAACATCATCTCTGCTAAAAAACTTACCTTCATAGCCTATGGCATGAGCAAAAGATTCCTTGATTCCTAAAAAGAAAACTGTGTATATTTCATTTTTTCTTAATGGATATTCATATTTACCAGGAATTAAATCTTTTTTATCCCCAAAAACTATCCAATCCTCTCTGTGATTTTCATCTTTTGTAAAAAATTCACTATATTTTTGGTCTATTCCTGGAACTTTATTTTCCTCCAAGTATTCCCTTAACCCAACAAAAGAATCTACATTGACACTTTTATCAAATTCTACACTGGAACATTCTAAGCAAGCAGTTGTTTCTGCTAATAATGACCTTCCGAATGCTTCACTATTTATCCCACCTCCCATTTCTAAGCATTTTCCAATTAACTTGGCAAATAGTTCATTAACTTGATCATCGCCTAAAGTGAAATCTTTCACTATTTCAGAATCTTCAGATTTGCCATCCTTTATTTCTACAACTTTATTATTATAAATTTTAAAATCTCTTGGAACACAGTTAGCTGCTATTTCTTCTTCGGAATATTTCAACTTAACTAAGGAGATTTGACACGAAGTTTTGTCTCCTATATCTGATCCAAACCCCATTAATCTGACGACAAAAGGGCCAAAAATAAGCAAAGAAATCACTAAAATTATTAATAATTGAACTTGTGAAAAACCTCCTTCTTGTCCTTTTTTATTGTTAAAAATTGTTATCATGTTATGCCCAGGATTCTATCCTTAATTTGGATAAGAATGACAACTATTACTAACATTGAAACAGCCAATAAAGTGTAAAGCGCAATGGTTTTCCATATATTGCTTCCTTGACCTTTTCTATTTAGAAGTTTTAAAATTTCCATACCAAAATCCTGAACAATCACCTATATAAATATTTGGGTGGAATTATTAAGAAATTCTGCTATGAAATACAGCAACAGGTTTGTCCTGAGCTTACATCTGAGAATTTTCCGGGTATTTCATTTTCAATAGTGCCGCAGCCAACTCCAGTTCTTGGTGATCCAGACAAATAACCGACTGTTTTGCAGCCTTTGTCGCATGAAAGTGCAGCTTCATTGACACCTTCACCAAATATCTTAAATCTGCCTGTAAAAACGACAAAAAGAACAACAAGAACAGCAAGAGCAATGGCAGCTATGATTATTGTGTTGATAGAAATGCCTTGGCCTGAACGCGAGCTTGCGAAGCGTTCTCGCAAGCATCTACCTCTTTTAACCATATAAAATTACCAAACAAAGTAGTATTTAATATTTATGGTTTAGCTACACAACAACAGCCAAACTGGCCATCACTATATGATCCTCCGATATATTGGCCTATAATGCAAGATTTAGTATCTGAAGTTGGGTGATTTCCTGATTCCATATTCAAACTAGCGCATTTCTGAGCACATGTATCAGTTTCTTGTACTCCTTTTGTAAATCCGCCTAGTCTTCCGGTAAATATGGCAAATAGAACAACAAGAACAGCCAAACCAATAGCAGCTATGATTATTGTGTTGATAGAAATACCTTGTGATTTTTTATACATTGAACACCTCTTTGACTAATAAATAAATTATGAAGGAAGTTATATTTAAATATTTGGGTTTTCAGTAATACTTTGGCTTCTGAATTTAATTTTATATAAAAAATAATGAATGTATGGGCGAGGGCGAGCGATGTGGCAAAACAGCGAGCCCAAGCACTAAATGTTGTGAGCAGCGAAGCTGCGAATGGATTGAATATTGAACAAGGATATTAATAAATTTACATTTTTTATCCACATATATCCAGCTTGACAAACATAGCGCCTGGAGTCAGTGGTATAGGGTAAATTTTTGATTTTTTCTGTCCTAAACAGGCATTTCCTAGCTCAATCAATGGTGAATTCCTGTCAACGTATGCTAAAAACTCGTAGTTTGTCTTCCATTGATCCAATGTTTTGGAAAAGATTTCAGTTGCAGTTGATTCAACATAAGCGCATGAGCCTTGTCCGTTATTGCATATAAGGCCTGTTTCTTGAGCACAATCCCTAAGAAGATCTGCCATCTTAGTATTAGAGCAATCTTTTGCAGTTGTATCTATGAAGGTGTTTATCATATTGGATGCCATCTCAGAGCTAACAAAATCTTTTCTAAAGTCAGTTGGTTTTTTGAACGCTACAAATCTGACTACAAATACTGTAGCAAGCAATAACAAAACAACAACAATAGCCAATCCGAGTATTTCCATCTGTCCTTTTTTCATTTTGTTAGTGTCTCTATTGTCAAAATGCCAAATCCATAAGTTTTTTTTATTGGATCGAATAATGATACAGGCACATTAGTAACGAATTTGTTTCTATAGCCTATAGTTTCTCTTGAGTATATGGTCCATTGATCTTCACTGGGATAAATCTGGGATACAGTGATATCACTAAACTCAAGTTGATCATAATAATAAATCTGATTCCTGGTTATAATATTTTTAGCAGAATTTATCTTTAGTATATCGATGCAGTTTTCCCTTATAATGTTATCTTCGCTGCATTGGAGTTCTGGTAAAAACATCGCTCTTTGTGCTATAGCAACTGATTTGAGCTGTGACAATTCTTCTTTCTCTATATCCAGATTGCCCTTGATGATATTTGCATAGAAAAGAAATCCTATTATGACTAGTATAAAAAACACAATTACCACTGCAATTGTTTCAAAAATCTGGATTTGTGCTTTTTTGTTCATCTTAATAAATCAGAGGGCATGAAAATTTTTGTGCTTCTTTATTTTGGAGTGAAAGATCTTTAGAGGCACTTGCAATATTATTTACGCTTGTAGTATCAAAACTTGAAGTTGCTGCTTCAATTCTATTAATTTGGGCTAATGCATTGTTGTAGATTTGTATGCATTCTTGCCTTATAGTTGTATCATCCCTTAGTTTGATAGTTCTATCCTTAAGCACATCAGTTACCAGTTCAAGCCTATTATACGCATTTTGCATATTACATTCAAATAGCTCCTTTGTATCAGAATATATTGCACCCAGTAAAGCCGCTTCTCCAATATAAGCTGAATTGCCTTTAGAAACCCACAATCCGTCATCTTTCTGGAAAAACTCAATTGTGCCTTTTTCATCATCTCCATTGATTTTTATAGCTGTTACATCTAAATCCGGCATCTTATCAAAATGGGAAATATCAATGCTATTCACGTTTAAGTTATCAAAAAGAATGAATTTTACTTTGTAGTTATTCTGATTTGTTGTCGTAGGGATTGATTCATGAAATTCCTTACCCAAATCTTTAGGCAATGATTTGTTTATTTCTTTTGCAAAATCACTGTTGCCTGTTAATATATATCTCGCCTGCTGACTTGTCATAAAAAGAAGGTTTGCTGATTTATAAGGTATATTAAATCCACGTGTTTGTGTTATAAGTTTGCTGCCCTTGACTGAAGATGGAGCAAACAATATGAGATTTTGGTATTGTTTTGAAGCTTTACCTAGAGATACTCTGCCACAACTTACTTCAATATTAGAATTTGGCATATTTACAATATTTGTGGTATCTGTACTTACACTCGATCCTTCTATTATAGCCTCAATGCTTTTCAGTATAGTGTTTTTTGTTGTGGTTTCTGACACATCTTTCTGTTTTACTAATACAGCTGTAAAGAATAAAAGGATGGCAGCACCTACAACTAGCACAAATACCCAGTTAAATTGAATTTCAAATGATTTCTTGTTCATTGTTGAGGACTATTAATGTTTATTAGTTCCACTTGCTTATTACAACGTGATCCCCCATACCTTCTAACTTCAATGAAATCCTGTTTGCAACAGGGCTTATGCACAACACATCAGGATTCACAGAAATTTTTCCTATAGAGAATGATCTTTTTGGTATACTTTCTAATAAGAAAACATTTCTTCCGGTATTTGACAAAATACTGTCTTTTATTATTGGGTCTACATTGGCTGGAAAGCTTGGATTTTGGAAGTTTTCAACAAAACAAACCTTGGTAACTTTATCGCCTACTTGAATATCTTTTTTTATTACACTTCCAAAG
>NZDH01000015.1 GCA_002688775.1 Candidatus Woesearchaeota archaeon | reverse complement strand
CAGTCTGTAAATTTGTAAATTGTCAATGGGCCCCTGGTGTATTGGGAGATTGGCAGAACTACATGACAGAAAAAATCAACAGTTTACCTGGCGCTGATTTTGTTCCTGGCCCTGGAGCTCTAGCTCAACCAGGAATAGGTTCATTATATCCGATACTTCCAAGTCCAGATGGAACAAGCCAAAGTGATGATGAGCAAAAAACCCCACTTGATGGAAGACGAGATGGACTTGCAGGATATATGGACCCTAACAATAATTTATTTGTAGCTGGAATGTTTGGATGTATTCCAGGAATTGTTACTGGACTCGAAAAATATAGGCAGATCAAATGCTTATACGCTGATTGTTTGGAAAATGCTGTTGCACAGGACGGATTGCCAATCACTGCCTGCGAAAATCTAAAATCACATGCAACCTGCAAATACATTTATGGAGAAGTATTTGCTGCAATACCCTATACTGCTGTATTTGATCATTTTACAGGAATTATAAAAGAAGCTCTTTCAAATCCATTCACAGCAGCTGGTATAGGAATCGGAGCTGCTTGTTATTTCACTTGCCCACAACCTCCACCAGGAGCTTCAGCTGGTTATATCGCATGTGCAGGATTTAGGGTTGCTTCTAAATTAGGGGAAGTTTTGACAAACGTCAGAGGATTAGTAGATGAAGGTTTCAAACCAAGACAAGATTATTGCTCGAGATTGGATTTCAGCGACGTAGATTCAAGCAGCACAGATCAAAGTAGTTCTGACAACACTCAAAGCAGCAATGGAGTGCCAGATAGGGCCATATCATAAACAAAAATGAAAAATAAAAAATCAAAAAAACTGAAACATAAAAACATATACAAAAGCACAGTTCCAAAAGGTTTTGTCAGCTTGCACACTGTTATAATATTATTGACTTCAATATTGGCCATAACTATTTCAGATGGAAACAATATAACTGCAAATGTAATCTTTGAAGATTCAACTAGTTTTAAATCAACTTTCTCAATAACTGAAGTTAATAATTTTAACGAATTAAATCAATTAAACGAAGGTTGGTACTCAATAAGAAACGGACATGTATTCTATCTTGATAAATTTGATTCCTATATTCCATTGTACATAAAAGCCAACAACCCGCCAAATCTGAATGGTTTGTTCGTCATAGATTCAGACGGCAACATAGAATTTGAAGAAAACGATTTGGAATTGATTGAAAAAACAAAAGTTGATTACGAAGAAACAAACAAGATTACTGGGGAAGTTACTGGGTTGGAAAGTGTGACTGGATTTCAAGTAATCAGATTCAAAAATGAAGGTACGGAGCCAGTCTTTTTTGATAGTGAAGGGGATTTTTGCCAGCAATCCGAGTCTGATTGTAATATAAGGGTTAACCCAAACCAAGCTTTGACATGCATTGGGGGGTGTCATGTTGTTCCAATTCAAGGTACAACTAGTGGGACAGGTTCTTCATCACCACAGACATCACAAATTCTTAAACCACAAACCGTTGTGACTATAAATGAAAAAGACCATTTGGTTCAGGTTGAAACAATAGACAATGATGTGAAAATAACAATTATTGGAAGTGATGAACGCACACAAACTTACAGTTATCCGTCATATCAGGTAAATCCAAGCACGATTGATTGGCAAAGCTATGATGTAGGAACTAACGCATTCCCAATAAGGGGCGGCGGTCTTAGGATTATTGTCGATTCAACAGTAACAGACACTTTCCCGGACAGAACAGTGCGTACAACATTTACCGGCGGACAACCTACAGAAATTCAAACAACTACCAATCCAGGTACTCCTGAAGTCCAAACAACACTTGAAGAAATAAGGACAGACGGAAGCAAAAAAACAACAACTTCTACAAGTGGCGTAACGCAATCAGTAACTTTCGCAGGAAGCAATGGTGAAACTCTTACATTGACTGGGGAGTCTTATGAAAGTCTTGGAGATAATGGGGACAGGATCCTAAGAATAGCGGCTCAGGAAGGATTTACTAATCCTGAAGTAAGTGAAGGTAAATTACAAGATGGAAGTAAAACTCTAGAACTTGCTGGAAGCGACGTGATACTCAGGGAAAACAACAGAATAATCAGTTCAACTAACACTAACGGCATAACAAAAAGATATTCTGGAGATGTTCAGATTAATAGCGACGGCGAAATTGACCTTAATAGTGGATCTACAGAAACAACTTACAATCCTGATGGCACTCTAACTGTCCGAATGAAATTAGAAGACTCCACCACTACATATGATAATGTAAGGATAGTTAACGATCCGGAAAGTCCTTTTAACGGTTTGTATCAATTTAAATCAGAAGGTAAGACATATTATTTAGATGGTGGTACAGTTTATAGTGAGGTTAATGGAGAAAAAGTAAAGCACGATGGTTCTTCAATATCAAGCGAACAAGCAGATGTAATAGGCAGTTCCATAGACGACCAAAGGGAATCTAAAGGACTTCCTTCAAGAAGAAAAGAAGCATCCCAGCGTTTCTTCGCCAATCTAGAAAGAGTCTTCACAGAATTCCGAGGTTTAAGTTATATCTCTTCTATTTTCATTGGTGATGATGAATTATTGAAATGGCGAGATAATGTTGACAGGGCTTTTGCAACTGCTTATCTTGGAACAGAATACTGGTCAAGCGCAATATGCGATGTCAAGCTTGATGGAGAACAAGTCGGCGTTGCTTATGCTGAAACACCTTCAGGAATAGCCCAAGTAGGAGCCCATATCGAGGCAACAAGAACACAACCGATTGTAAATACCACAGGGCATACTACATACATCTACAAGATTACATTCAGCGTAAGAAATGGGGACTTTGATAAGGATCCAAGAGCTCCTGAAAGAATGGATATTAATGCGATTATTAAAGGAGATGCTAGAAATGTCATACTGTTCAAGCGAGATATAAACATATTAAGAGGGGATACATTTGGAAGAACAGGAACTACTGCAATTGTAAACGAAAGTGAAACTTTGTATGATCAAGTTTGCCTGACATTCAACAGGATACCATTAAGATGGAAAATTGACAGAACGGAAAGAGTTGAAGGAAAAAATGAAGAGGTGTATATATTATGCAACAATATACAGGAATCTTCAGGGCAGCCAACAGCATTGGAATCTCAGGCTGCAACAGCAACGACAGGCACTGATGCAGATTTAAATGATTTCTAACATGAAAAAAGCCAATTTTCTAGACTGGAATAACAATATTTTGATCAATTCACTTAAAAAAATAGACTTGAACATAATTTTAGTTCTAATCTTAGACACTTTATTCTATTTATTATCCGGCTATATCGTGCTTTTCTGGCTGCAACGAGTGCAGTCAAATATAGCAAATTTCAATTTACCGCAAAATATTGTATCCATGGGCTACGAAAGGGCACAGGAATTGGTAAGCGAAGTAAGGACATTCTATTATCTCATCATTGCTTCATTTATCCTGCTTTTAATCGCAATTATATTTTTGGCAAGCATCCTGAAAGGAATAATCTGGGCTAAAACAATAAAATCTAAAATTTCTTTCAATTTAATCTCAAAATTTTTAGTATTAAACTTGATATGGATGGGTTTCTGGTTTGTAATAATTCTTCTTATTTCCTTGTTTGTTCAGCAGCAATCAGTTCCCATGTTTATGCTTATAACAATAATTTTAGGATTATTCTTCACAAACACGATTTACACAATCTTCATGAAAAATCCAAGTCTAAAAGCAATTCCAAAGGCAATTAAGCTGAACATTTCAAAAATTCATCTGTTTTTGCTTCCATACACCATAATACTGCTCTTGATCTTTATAATTGTAAAATTGAACAATCTTTTCACATTCAGATATTCAGCAATTTTGTATGGTTTGATAGTGGTCACGTACGCAGCTTTAGTAAGATACTATACTTCTACATTAGTGCAGGCTATAAAATAGAAAACTATTTAAACCCTATATATAATTTATATATAAATCTATGCTTTTCAATATTAAAATATATATAAAATAGATATATTTCATATATAAGATGAAGTATACAAAGAAGGTAATCAAGACAAGTGGAGGCTTAGTAGTTAGAGTTCCTTCTGATATTGTCAAACTGCTCAAATTAACAGAAAAAGATTACGTTGAAATCGACTTGAATAAAATAGATGTTAAATCATTAAATAAAAAATCGAAGTAACAAATACGACCTATAAAAATAGCACAATCAAATAAAAATTAGAAAATGAAAAAAAGAGGTAGGTACATGCAAAGAAAAGCACAGGTATCTATATTCATGCTATTAGCTATAGTGATTTTGTTACTCGGATCCCTTTATTTCTTTTACCAACGTGAATTTGCTGAGGATGAAGTTGAATTTGTTGAGCCGGAGATAGTTCCGTTGAAATCATANATTGAAGATTGCCTGAANACTATTGCAGATGACGGAATNGANATTATTGGGNTNACNGGNGGATANATAGANNTTCCCANCGGCATCAGCAGCGATCCAAGNAGATATATTGCAACATTCCCTGGTTCAGGATTCAAAATACCNTANTGGTGGTTCAAGGGGATNGAGNCAGTCCCNTCNGAAGATTTCATNAAGCAGCAATTAAAAAATCACATAGAAAATGAACTNGANGGNTGCATANATAATTTTGAACCNTTTTCTTCACAATTNGCAATAAAAGTNTTGAAAAAACCNGAAGCTGAAGTNGAATTGAATGATGAAGANACNTTTTTCCGTTTAAATTATAAGCTTGATGTTGCTGATAAANATGGAAATTTCAATTCTAAAATAGAGAAATTTGGATACTCTATGCCGATAAGGTTCAAGAAAGTTTACGAGCTTGCAAAGACAATGATGGAGCGTGAAAACAAGGATGGTTTTGTTGAAAGAAGAACTATAGATCTTTACGCTTTGGATCCGGACATTCCAACAACAGATCTAGATGTTACCTGCAAAACAAAAACCTGGCAATTAAGCAAAATAAATGACATTTTGAAAGAATCATTGAGAATTAATCTCCCTTACATAAGGGTAAAAGGCACTGACTACAATCCAAATCTATATGTTCCAAATCCTAGGGGGGAGGATATCTATTCAAAGACATATTTCCAGAATCATTTTGTCTGGGAAGTAGACACAGAAGCTGAGAAAAAATACAGCAACATGAAAGTGGCATTCACATACGATAACTGGCCGATCAAGCTTTATGCAAGGCCAAGCGAGAACGGAATCTTGAAATCAAACTCGCGAAAAGGGAATGAAATGATTAATTTTTTCTGCCTGCACTTGTGGCACTTTACTTATGATATAGAATACCCGTTATTGGTCACCATAATAGATCAGGAAACTCCAAAGAACAGCCGCTACCAATTCAACTTTGCATTCAAAGTAGATATTGACCATAACCAGCCTAACAGGATTAACAAGGGCTCTACACTTTTTGAGACATTTGATGATGTAGGCTCAGAAGAATTCTGCAATAATGCTGAAAATGAAGTGACAATCTTTACAGTCGACAATGCAACAGGAGAGGACCTAAAGGACATAAATCTTACCTTTGTATGCGGAAGATTTTATTGCGACATGGGAAAAAGCGATTGGCTAAGCCTCGGAGCTGCAGCTGGAATAACAAAAAGATTCCCATACTGCGTAAATGGAATTATCAAAGGCAAGGGCGAAGGCTTTGCAGATTCACAGTCATTCATGCAGACAGATGTTGACGGCAGGTCATATGTATTGTTCATGGATCCTGTNAAGGAATTCAAGAATTATAAAGTTGTGAAGCATCTGATCTCTGATCCCGGAACTGCGCTTGAGCTTGATCCGAATGAAAAGGCCTCGATTTTCATAAAAAGCAATGAGACTGGGTTTGAGAGCTTTGCTTTCTATCCAAGAGAAGCTGATTTTCCATTTAAAATTTCAGCAGGCAAAGACATTACTTATGAAGTCTCTGTTTATCTTGTGGATGATCAAGATCTAATTGGTGGATACATTGGAAGCTGGAAGATCAATAAAGAAGATTTATTCGATAAAAATGAAGTTATTTTCCACGTAGTATATCAGGGAGCTGCAACTGANGAGGACAGNTCAAAGTTTGTAGTTGAACTTGAATCACATTCAGAAAACNTNCCNAAACCNGAATTAAAATGACAAAANGAAAATGTTGGCAAATACAATCAATAAAATAAGANNAATCAAATAAAAATGAACAAAAAAATCAGGGATTTTATAACCATACTGATCATCCAATTAGTGATATCCCTTCCATTTTATATATCAAANGTTCATGGAATATCNATTACAANCGTAAGAGTTTCAAACATAACATCAAATTCAGCAACAGTNGAATGGAACACTGATGTTAATTCNGANGGTNAAGTCAATTATGGCNCAACAACAACTTTAGGNTTGGCAGANACCCATAGCNATCTTGTAACCAATCATAAAATAATNGTGACTAATAGTATAAACCCNGGCACAAGATACTTTTTCAGNGTTGAATCAAAGGANGCAAGCGACAATGTTGTAGTNAATAACAACACAGATAACTTTTATACATTTACNACNAAAACTGNNTCAAGTNCNNGNACAACNACTCAANCANCANCAGTTGATACAACCCCNCCTNNAATTAATTTCTCAATTCCNNGANATGTCANNAGAAGNGTNATNGATATAGNNGNAACTACTGAGCCATTTACATCAGTAAAATTGTTTGTCAATGATCTGAATACTCCAAAGAGAAGCCTAAGCAATGACCAAGTTGGAAGAACCGGCAAGTTTGCCTTTACCCAGGTGCCATTGCAGGATCAAAATGTCATAAAAATTGCTTTGGAAGATCAAGCTGGAAACAAAAACGAAAAAACATTTGATGTTGCAGTTGATACAGATGACCCAGTCGTCAAGCTGGATAATCTAACTTCACTCACATCACAAAAAAACTTGACAATTAGTGGTGTTGTGAATGAAGAAGTTACAATGAAAGTTTTCATTGACTCAGATTCAAACGGATCTTCAATNCCNTCAAAGATAACTGGCTTGAATGTTACAAAAACAGGCCAAAATTCTGTTGAGCTTGAATGGGGGCAATCAACAGATACAGATTTCAGCCATTATGTTGTATACAGGGATTCAACTCCTATAGCAACAGCCCAGCCAGCAAATTTCAATTTATTTATAGATGCTCTAGTAGACAGCGGCCAAACTTACACATATGAAGTCTCTGCTGTGAATATATTTGCCAACGAAGGGCCAAAATCAGATGCAGCGACTGTAAAAACTTTGACAGGAGGGTCAACATTAAATCTTCAGCATGACCCGGTTGATATTTTTGAAGATTTTAGAAAGCCTTTGTTGAGCATAACTGCTAATGACAGATTTAATTTCGGCATCAATCTGAACAAAGGTGATGGAAACTACAACATAAAATTAGTATTTGAGGATAAAGCCAGAAACAAAGTCACAATCGAGAAAAAAGTATTATTGGACACANANAAACCAAAAGTNTTATTGGACACACAAAAACCAAAAGTCAAGATCATAACTCCCCAAGGAGGGGCATTTATATTTGAAAATGCAGCCAACCAAGTGGATGTTGCAGGGACAACAAAGCCAAATTCAAGAGTACACCTATTCATTAATAGGGCCCCATTTGCTTCATACAATGCATCATTCCAGTTTACAGCACTTCCAAATGAAATACTTAACATTGCTGAAACAGATCTCGATGCAAAATGCCGCTTTAATGTTGGAACAAGTTCAGCATGTAAAGGCGCTGACAAATCTACAACAGCAGACAGCCAAGGAAATTTTAGATTTGACAATGTTGATTTGACAGCTACATTGGGATTAGGAACCAGCCTAAGGCAAGTGCCTGTGACAGAATTCAGGGACACACAATTAAATTTAGATACACGAGACGCCAAAAAAACAGAACTTCTTGTTATTTCAACAGATCAGCTTGGCCAGAGAGGTTTTGCAAGAAGATCAGTTGGAATTGGAACCTGCTGGTCTGGAAATCAAAGTTGGGACCTTATTCCACTGACACAATATCAAAGTCCATCCTTAATAAGTACAGAAAGGCTTGCTGAAGGATCAGAGACATTGTACTTCTACTTTAATTTCTCCTATATTGGCCGGGGATCTAATGCGAAAATCCAAAATGTGCATCTTTCAAGAGCATGCTCAAGAACAGAATCAACAGATCCAAGATTTAACATAAGCTGCCAGATAATGCCTGCAGGCGGCTCTCCTACAAGACTAAATCCAGACGGAACAATAACTTATACCGCAGTGCCTCTTAACAGATATGAAAGCATGGACACATTTTTAGAAGATGATTGGAGAAGCTTCTTGAAATCCATCAATGATGAATTTTCATTCCCTTTCAGAGTAAGAATTTCATACGAGCATGATGTTCTGGATGGCGCAGGGATTGTAAGGAGAATGCGAGAAACACAAACAACATGCCAGGAAGTTGGTTATGTAGTTGACAGCACTTTGATTGATTTTAGACGACTTCCAGATTTCCTCCTTTATGATTTTGTAGATTTATTGGATAAATCAATTGCAGCTCTGACAAAAGTACAGGACAGCATACAAAGAGTCATTGACTATGTTGCATTTGGCTGCCTGTATTCTTTCCTTGGCCATCTTGCTGTCAAAGTCTACAGAACTTGGGTTGATATTTCAAATGAATTATTATTCAATAATGTATTGAAGAATTTCTTGAATTTTAATACTGGAAATACTGTAAATGATGAAGAATGCAAAGCTTATATAAAACAACTAGAAGGTACTTATGGGGAAGGAAATGTGAAATTAAGATTTGTCAGCGATCCTCAGCTTAAAAAATGCTTCCCTTCGAGCTATAATGCATGGCAGCGGGAAACCAAATTCTATGAATTTAGAAGATGGTCTTGTGACAGGATATTTGGCCATTCTTCACCTTCAAAATGGACTGAAAGCAAGAGTGATAAAGATTTACAGAGAAAACTAGAGAGTTTTGAAAGCTGTGATTCTGATGAAAGCGTCAGAGGTTTAAATTTAAGAGCAGAAAATTGCAAGAGCCTTGATTTATCCGCATTTGATAGAGATAAAACAAGATTTGATCTTGATACAAAATGCTTTACAACTGTAATAGACAATCAAAGAGTGCTGCTGACATTGGGAGATCGTGTACAAGGAGAGCAAAACATATACGAGCTAGATGAATTAGTAAACCCTAGCAGAGCTGAAATAAGCTATGCAATCAAGAAAAAAGGATCTGAAACTGATTTTCTGACTGCTGCGCCAAAAAGCTGCGCGGAATTATGCGGAATCAAGAGGCAAAACACCAGGCAGAAGCTAGTCTTGAATGGTGTGGAAGTGCCATTAAGTGCTGATCCTCAGGATCGGGGAGGTCAATCAAGAGTTGCTTATTGCACAACAGCTGATACTTGCAAATCCTGGAATGCAAATGAAGAAATTGTGGACACAACAGGCACACGTCATAAAATAGAATCTGCTTTTAGAGTTGGTTATGCAAATAGCGTTTCTGACACAGATCAATCATCGTGCTTTTATGATTCTGGAAAAAGTGCCAGTGTTGTTAGTGATTCACCTGCAACAAGAGAGGAATGCTGTTGCATAAATGTTAAAGAAGATGAATTACCATTCCAGTATTATGAGCCAAGCGATACAGACAAAGCAACAGGTGAAAAGATTCATGAATCAGATGAGGACAGCGGTTCAGTGTTGCAGCAATCATTTGCAAATGATTATGAGGATATGAAGTGGAGTTATAGATACTCCAGAATAGGATTTGAAGCAAAAGGATCGAAACAAAATGAAATACATAATGAATACAATCCTTACAGGTATACAGAAAGAAGAGATCTGCCAGCATGTTTTGGTCAAAACAATTTATTCTATAAAATATTCGGTAAAGAAGAGGATGTTTTGGTATTGGATCCATTCAAACAAGATACAGCAGCACTTCAATGCGCTTACCTGACTGGAATAAACCAGCGATTGCAGATGTATAAGAATATAATGGGTGCAATGTCAAGTTGCCTGATAGAAGTAAGAACCAGCGGAAGAGGAGACATTGGCGTTTGCAAAGAACTATTTACCCAGCATGTTTGTGGTGCAGTTTGGCAGGTTGCAAATTTCTTCAGTAATGGATGCACTCCTGATGAGCCTCCAAAAGACATAGGGGACGGCAGGGATGAAAAAATTGGAGAAAAAATTAGCAGAGGCTTAAGGGGAATTTCAGAAGGGATTTCAGAAGCACAGGAGGAATTCACACAGGATTATGGAAATGTTAAGCTTGAAAATTTACTTCAGACAGGGCAAGGCGGCATTCAAAGAAAAATATGCCTTGCTGCATTTGGATATGATTGGGACCTTACTGCCACAAACTTGGTTGATGCTGCTTATACATCGCCGTTTGCAACCTTAGTGCAGCCTATAACAAGATCAAGGGAATTCTTAACAGTTGATCCAATAAAATTATTGCCTAAGTATGAATACAGGTCATCTTGGATTATAAATCCTGGCTGTGATTTAGAAAATTACAAAGTTGAATTAGCTTGTGTCACAAGACAAGAAATGGAGGAACATCCAAACTCAATCAATTGCGGTGCTGTCGGAGCCCCATCGATTGCAGGCACTGGCCAGGCTCCATTTACAGGACCATCTACAGGATTCACTGAATGTGACTGTTTAGAACTCAATCAAGCTACAGGACCTACACACCATATCTTTACAGGAAATAGGATCCAGCAAAACGATCTGATAGAAAAGGACATCCATAAAGTTGTTGAAGATATTCATAGATATGACCACATCAAGTTTACTTTAAGGACAGATCGAAGGATCCCTCAACAAGTCAGGCAAAATTGCTTCCCAACAGGATTCGAGGATGGGGTATTCTATCGTCCTTTAACTGATAAGACCCCATATGATATCGTAGATTGCAATGTTGATCCTTTATCAGGGGTATTCAGCTGCGGTGATGGAACTGCATTCTTCGAAAGCCAGGGCATTGCGCAGTTAGTTGAAGTCACAATCAACGACATAAATCCTGAAAATGTAAGAAATGAAGAGCTGACTTTTGAAGTAGGCAAGCCATTGACAGTTGGAGCAAGAGTTACAAAATCAGGACAGGATAAATGCTTTAGAGTTTCAATAGGGCCTGACATTATACAGCCCCAAATCAGAGGAATCTTGATGGACGGAACTTCGGATATACCGCCTGTAGAACTTACGCGTGAATTAAGGATAGCCGGAAGAAGCGGGAATGTTGTTGCTCCTGGAATAACCTACAATCCGATTTCACAAAATAATCAACAACCAGTCACTATTGATGTGAAATTCTTTGACACGCCAGAAAGAGATGATCAAAGCAATAGTGGTGGTGTAGGAATTTACAGTATTGATGACACAATTATAATAGATAAATGGATAATCAATTTAGAACAAGGAACAGTAACACAAAATATTAATGATCCAGCTAATCCAGATACAAATATAACTTTGAATGGCAAGAATATTATAATTAATAAGCAAGGGGCATCAATAGAAATCACAGGCGTTTCCTACAATGCTGTAGAAGACACGACAATGGCGCAAACTGCACCTGTTCCTGACAGGGCTGACCCTCCAACAAGGGTATTCTCGCATGAATTGCAGACGATCATAACCATAAATCCATTCCAGCAATCTACTAAAACTCGAGAAAGAAAAACAATCACAGTTGAAATATTAAATATAAAAGGAAACGCAGGTATTTATAACAATCCTGATGACTGCAATACTAATGACCCAATTGTCCAAAAGTCTTATAACTTTATCGTAAGTGAAGCAGGTATTGATACGTCAAGGCTTGGCCCTATAATACCAAGGCCAACTTTCACTCCGTCTACACCTCTTACCAGTTCCACAATAGAAATTTCTGTTAAAGTCAATCACCCAGGTGTGCCTATAGAAAGCGTTACTATGACCATCCATGGTCCTGACGGCACTGTTGTTGTTAGGGATAAGCAAATGTATTATATTGATTCCCTCATCGGGTATACTACAAAAGTAGAGCTGCTTGAAAAGACAGGAAACTATAAGGTAACAATCAAAGCCAGGACAAACACAAACCAGGAATCAATTAATGAATTTGATTTGCAAGTAGTTCCTTCACGATAATACAAATGCCATCTAAAAATATAATCCTAAATTCTCTGAAAGAATCGTTTTTGATGATTTGGAGAAATAAATCCTTATTCTTTTTATTGTTTGTACTGCAGATTATTTTCTCTGTTACTTTCGGCTTTATCAATCTGACTTACCAGACAAGGATTCTGGAAAACGCGAATGCAATGTCTGATTATCTTGCTAACCAGGATCTTGATGAAGTTTCAGTCACTCAGAATCTTTTGGCGCAAAAGGACATTTTAGGCGACGATCCAGGGGCTATTGACAGATATTTCAATGAAATTGTAAATGATTTTAAGATTTATATTGCATATACTTTCATTTTGCTTGTTGTTTTCCTGTCTATTGTCTGGTCGCTCACAAACAAGTTCCTGCGTAAAATCGATTTTAATAAGCTAAAGACAATATTTCTTAAAAATCTGCTGGTTTCCGCTGTTTTTTTATTCTTTATCTTTTCCTTTTTTTATTCAATACTTAACATTTCCTTTGCAGAAGCTGCAACACAAGGGCTTGATCTGTTCAAGAAATACATTCCTGTATTAATTTTCTCAATAGTCTTGGTTTATTTCATGTTTATTTCACTTTCATTGACATATAAAACAAGATTAAAGGATATAATTCCAAGAACAATAAAAATCGGCCTTAAAAAAGCGCATTATATCGCAGCAGTTTACTTCATCAATATTAGTATAATATACATTTCAATGATTTTATTATATTATTTCATTGAAATCAATATTTTAATCCAATTAGTGTCTATCTTATTATTTATTTTCAGCTTCATATTTGCCAGAATTCTAATGATAAATGTAGTCGATAAGTTAGAAATTTGATTTTTATTATTTTTTCTATTTTAGTTTTTAGATTTTTTAATTTTTAATCGATTTTAATTATTGAAAATTACCAACAAATACAATAACGATTGGTTAACTCCAACATTATCAATTATTTGTGATTGTATTTCATCTGTATTGTACTGATATTTTTTAACAATAAAAATAATTTTTAAAAAGAAGAATAAACATAAATAAATTAAGCAGCTTCTTCGCTTGTTTCTGCGGCATCTCCGTCAGGAGTTTCTTCAGTAGTCGGTTCTGTACTTCTTGCTTCTGATTTTGGAGCGTCTGTTTCTGATATCTCCCTTGTTTCTGGATCACCATCATAATCATCTCCACTTCTATCAAATTTACCATAAAGTACTTTTGCTTTGCTGCTGTATTTTCCACCTTTAGCCGATCCTTTATCCTTAGTTGACATATAAGCTACTTTTGAGTTTGATGTTTCTTCATCTGAACTTTCTTCATCAATTAATCTGGATTCTAAGTCTTCACTACCTGATCCCTGTTTTTTCCTTTCAGTGTACCTCTCTCTTGTTGTATCAATATCCAGCTGCATCAGCGAAGCAAGTTTTTCATAATGTCTCGCCAATTCTGGATTTCCATCCGAATCTTCTGCCAGTTTAAGATAGAAGTCTCTTACTGTGGACTTTGTATCCTCCTCCTCCGTAATATCTTCAATCCCATCTCTGATTCTGTCATACGATTTTCTCCAGATGTGGGCTAACTCTTCTCTAAAAACATTAAATCTAAACTCATCCGGCCTGAATCCAAAATGGTTTGCATATTCATTAATCGAATCATTAGTATTCCTGTTGGTGTAGAATATAATTTCTCCATCTGCTCCACGACTAACACAATGTACATCCTGAGGAAGTGAGAATCCTACTGCTAAATGACCAATGTCTTCTGGTTCTAATCCTTGAGACCTTAAATATGAACTGAATTCCTGCCAATCCCTTGTTCCAAAATACTTGATCAGGTTTTGTCTTGTAGTTTCTGCTCTATGATCTAACTTACCTATATCGTTGAAAGGCACATCTCTAAAACCAAAATCATGAACATACTTGTTTACAGCTGTATCTTTTATATGAAACGAAGCTTTTCTTTCACCAAAACTTGTTACAATACCAGATGAAGGAGTCCATTTCGGTAATTTGACGTATTCATTTAAAGCAGGAGGATTAGATTCTGATGTAGCCTTCCAGCTATTTAATAGAGGCCCACTCTCTTCCCAATGCAATGCTAATCCGTTTCTATCAAAATCCGATCTATGAAAAACGTGCGTCCTGCTGGCGCTTTTCATGACGGCATAATCTCCAATCATTGTTGGCGAAGACTGTCCATAGGGCCAGCTGCTGTAAGAAACCGGAATTTGAGTCATCGATCTATATTGTCCAGGATCAATATTTCCATGGCTATGGCTAAGGGAAGGAGGCCCAACATATTTCGGACTTAAAATATTTTCATGCATTTTAACATTAGATTTACATGTAAGAGAAGAAAAAGAAAATTAAAAAAAGAAAAGAAAAAAGCTTAAGCAGCCTTTTTATTTGTATAAGCTTGGTTATGAACCTTGCTTGGTTCATTAGCGTCATACTGGGCCATTTTTGCTTGCAATCTTTGTCCAAAGGTCTGTAATGCTTCATCTATCGTCGCATACCTTGGATCTAATCTTAATTCACCATATTTGTTCAATGCTTCTATAACACTCTCTCTATGAACAGCTCCCAAACTTGCTAATCTTTGCGGAATAAACTGTACCCTATTTTGCCCTTTGTGAGATTTGGCTGTAACATAAGTTATCAATCTCCTTAATGGATGATCTTCAGGAAGGTCACTCATTTTTGTAGGTTTACGAGTACTTATAATTTGCTTAAGAAGCTGTGTATAATCTACACCAGCTTGACCTACATATTCTTGAATCTTTTGTGCTCTTTCAGTTGAATCTCCAGGAAGTTTTTGTCCTTCAGCTTCGTATCCTTTAGCAACTAATCCTTCTACAATTCTGTCTGCTCCTTCTTTATCAGGATATACTCTATCACCTAGAATTGAAGAAACCACACCTTCTAAACCATCTCTGACTTTTCCAACTTCATCGTTTCTTTTAGCAGGCAGATTAAATCTTTCTTCATGAACAGCACTATCATTAATTTGATGCAGGCCAATATACTCCTTTGCTAATGCATCTATTTCTGCTTTTGTTTTTCCGTTGAATTTCTCTATCGGTACTACGTCTCCCATTTTATTTCCAACCCCCTTGTTTGGTTTTAATTAGTTTATTTTAATTTAATGTTTTACTCGTAACTGATTTGTTACTACGAGATAATAATAACACTTATATTTAAACATTTCGCTACTTGAGTATATATGTCGATTTCACCCCAAGAATAGCTAATTTGTTACTACTTATCAGTAATATAACTTATATTTAAATCTTTCGTTTTTATGAATGATTCAAATTATCTTCCATATTGAAAATAACAAAATATCTTTATAAGCAAAGATTTATAAATAAACCAAAATTTACAAGGGAGGGGTTTCTATGGTTAAGAAAGATAAAAAGCAATACACTCCAGTAAAGGATATTAAGCTTCCTAAGGATCTTCCTAAGGATATACAGGCAATTTCTAAACTTCCAAAAGACGTACAAGACAAGTTAAAGACCATCAAAACAAAGCTGGAAAAATTCCAGAAAAAAGTTCTTGAAAAATTTGACAAATACATTGTTGGGATTGCATTAATGCCCCCTCCAAAACCAGAGGAATTGCAGCAGCTACAGCAAATGCAGCAGCCTCTACCTCAAGCAGCCCCCCCACAAGCTCCACAAAAAGCTGCTGAGCCAAAGCCAGAAGACAAGGATAAAATTCACGTTTTGGTTTTGGTTGATGATTCTGACAGCAGAACAATGGCTAAAATAGAGTTAAAGGACAAGCTTACTGCTATTGTTAACAGCATTGGCAAGGAGATTGATCCTAATATCACTCCTCAGACTTTGATTCTTTCAGAGCTTTGGCAGAATTGTTTTGATGCTAAATACGAATTGTTGCAACTAATAGCATTATCAGCCCCTATTTATGACACTGGAATGCTGCAGGCAATAAAGATTTCCGAAGTTCACAAGACGATGGTCTTGAAAAAATTTGAAAAATACATTGTTTCTTATGTTTTGGCTGGCTCATTAGTCCAGGGAAAATCAACTCCAACTTCAGATATTGATGTCTGGATAGTGATTGATGACACCGACGTCAAAAGAATGACAAGAATTGAGCTGAAAGACAAATTAAGGGCTATAATCATAGGCATGGGTATTGAAGCAGGCGAACTGACAGGAATAAAAAATAAGATCAATATCCAAGTTTACATATTGACTGATTTTTGGGATTCATTAAAAGAAGCAAACCCTGTCATTTTCACATTGCTGAGAGACGGCGTTCCATTTTTCGACAGGGGAATTTTCATGCCTTGGAAGCAATTGCTGAAGATGGGCAAGATAAAGCCAAGCGCTGAAGCTATTGACATATTCATGGGCTCTGGCGAACAGGTGCTTAGGCGTGTACAGCTGAAAATGAATGAAATAGGGATGGAAGACATTTACTATGCCGTTCTTACCCCAAGCCAGGCAGCCTTGATGCTCTATGGTGTTGCACCGCCTTCTCCAAAAGAAACAGGCTCATTGATGAGGGAAATTTTCGTAAAAAAGGAAAAATTGTTAGAGGAAAGATTTGTAAAAATCCTGGAAAAAAGTGTAGAGACAAGAAAAGCGATAGAGCATGGTGAGAAAAAAGAGTTAAGCGGAGAAGAGATAGATGAATTGCTAAAAAATACCGATAAGTATCTCAAGAGAATAAAGCGGCTGTTCACCCAAATTGAAAAGATGAGGGATGAAAAGGAAACTTTAAACGTCTATGATACTATAACAACAGTTATTCGCGATGTTTTAAGATTAGAAGGCGTTGAAAAAGTGAAAGAAAACGAATTATTGAACATTGTTGACGACAGGCTGGTCTCGTCCGGGAAAATGCCTTCAAAGTTTTTAAGGACAATACAGGATTTAATGAAGGCAAAAAAAGACTATGATGACAAGAAATTATCCAAAGTTGAAATACAAAAAGTGCATCAGGAGTCAGGCGCCTTGATAAAATTCCTTGTCGAGTATATGCAGAGAAGAAGGGGGAGGGATTTTGAAAGGCTGAAGATAAGGATAAAGCACGGCGACAAGTTTGGAGAAGTGCTGCTGCTTGGAAATGAAGCATATATAACTTATGACTTAGACAGTCAAGAAAGGGAAATAAGCAAGGCAAAGATAAAAGAGGATGGGCACTTTGCGTCAATCGAGAAAAGTTCCCTGGAAGAAATGGAAAAAGCAATTTCTAAAATTCAAATTCCTCAAAAAACCTCAATAAAAGAACCGATTTTCGAGGATTTGAAAAGAGTATTCGGAAAAGATATAGAGATCTTGATGAATTATTAGAGTTTCTGACATATTTTTTAAAAATGCACCATTCCGAAACATTAATATATCTAAAAATTAATCTTTTTCTCGAAAATGAAAACCGGCTACAAAGTTTATGATTGTATGACGACAAAGCCTATTTCTGTTTCCCCTGAGACAACTTTAAACGAATGTGCAGATGTAATGGACAAACATCATGTTGGTGCACTAGTAATTAAACAGGATCATGAGACAAAAGGTGTTATTACAGAACAAGATATTGTCAGGAATGTGATAGCAAAAGGAATAAATCCAATTGATAAAAAAGTTGAAGAGTTTATGGAGAAAAAATTACTGACAATTTCCCCAAAAGATGACATTTATGAAGCTCTAATCTTGATGAGGGATTCAAACATCAGGCATTTGCCGGTAATTGAAGAAGGAAAGATGATCGGTTTGCTGACATTAAAGGATGTTTTGAAAATTGAACCTCAATTATTTGATTTGCTCGTTGAAAAATTCGAATTAAAAGAAGAGACAAGAAAGCCCATCAACAGAATAATAAAGAATGAGGCCATCTGCCAGGCATGCGGTGCTTATGCAGAAGACATTAATAAGATCCAAAGTCAATTATTGTGTGAGAGATGCGCTAAGGAACAGGGATAGGTCATAATTCTTGATTTTATTACCACTCATAGATAGAGAAAAGCTTTATAAATGACCTTATTTTCCTTTTATTATGAGCTTAGACGTTATTGTTACTAAATTTGGAGGTCATTGCATGAGAGATTCTGCAATGACACAAAAATCAGTAGAATTCTTGCTGGCAGATTCTAAGAGAAGGGTGGCAGTAGTTTCTGGTCCAAAAGGATTAACAGACTTGTACATAACAGCAGCTCAACAAAGAATAGTGAAAGGAAGTGTTGATGGAGATTTATACGATAAAATTATGGGTCGATGGCAGGAAATATGCTCAAGGCTAGAACTTAAAGGAGAATATGACTCGATAAAAAGAGAATTTGATAAAATTTTAGAATCATATGGTGCACGTTCAAGAAATCTTAGTGATTTAAGGGCAAGACGATTTATCGATAATGTTGCAAGACTTGGCGAGTATTTTGAGGCAAAATACGTGTTTACTCCTTTTTTAGAAAAGCTTGGGAAAAAAGCATTATTTTTGGATCCTAAGGATTTGATAGTCGGTACTGATGTTCCAGGGGATGCTTCAATAATACAAGAGCTAACAACAGAAAAAGTGAAAGAAAATATCCTAGATAAAGATTTACTTGATTCTTATGATGTTCTGGTAATGCCGGGATATTATTGCTATTCCAAGGAAGGGCATTTAGTTACCTTGCCCCGAGGCGGTTCTGATACAACCGGCGCTGCTGTTGCACATGCACTAAATGCATCTATCTATGAAAACGTAACCAACAACAGGGTTAGAAGAGCACAACCTGAAATTTTTGAAGATGCTCCTATTTTAGATCGTCTAACTTACTCAGAAGGAACTGAATTGACATTCATGGGATTCGGCATTTTGACACCTGAGGCAATAGAGCCTTGCCAGGAAAGAACAATACCCATACACGTAATAGATATAGACAATCCTCATGAAGCAACTGTAATTTTAAGAGATAGGAGACCGGATAAATTTGATATAACTGGTGTAGCTTATAAGCCAGGATTCGGGGATATTACCATAAGAACAGGACTTCGACATGGTGAAAGAATTTCATCCATAGGGGATTATATTAGGGAAGTAGAGCATGGTGGTAGCTCACTAAATGGAAAATTTCCAGTTGTATATCCAATACCTTCTGTATCAGGTATTTCTTTTGTGGTGGAGGGTAGATATTTTACAGATGAAAATGTTCATAACGCAGTAAGATATTTGAGAGAGAGTCTTGGATTACACGATAAGGATATTGAAGTTAGTCACAATACATCGTTAATATCAATTGTAGGGCAGGATATGCAGGAGCGGCGTGGTATACGTGCAAGGGCAACAGGGGCAATAGCACGTGCTGGTGTCAGTATTACACACGGAACAGGTGGAGCATCTGATAATAGTTTTATTCTTGGTGTAAGAGATTATCAAAATCCTGGAAAAGCGATAAGAGCTGCAACGGCAGTTTACAGGGAATTTTTTGTCGATCCAGATGTTGGAAGACGATTGGATTTATTGCAGAGTTAAAACAAAACATTTAAATACAAAATACCCTCCCTTAACACTACCTAATAGGCACTATTTCTCCCAAAATCACGATTTCTGACCGAATTTGTATACTGAAATAATAACGTTTATATAGTCGAAGAAGTCACTTAATTTTTTAATATGGACTTTAAAAATCGGGATATAATCTCAATCAACGACTTCTCAAAGGAAGAGCTCTTGCACATTCTCAAGGTTGTAAAACAAATAGAGAATAAGCCAAAAAATAACCTTTTGAAAGGCAAGCTGCTTGCTACATTGTTCTTTGAGCCTTCAACAAGAACAAGGCTAAGCTTTATCTCAGCAATGGAGCAGCTTGGAGGAGAAGTGCTGGGATTTGCAGATTCTGAATCAACTTCAAGGCAAAAAGGCGAGTCTTTATGGGACACTATAAGGATGACAGAGCAATACGCTGATGCGATTATTATACGGCATCCTCTTGAAGGATCAGGAAGGCTTGCTGCTGAAGCAGCTTCAATCCCCGTGATTAATGGAGGTGATGGCAGCAATCAACATCCAACACAGACTATCTTAGATATGTACACAATTTTAAAAACAAAAGGCAAGCTGGAAAATTTGCATGTTGGTTTTGTTGGAGATTTAAAATATGGCAGAACTGTTCATTCACTTGTAATGGCCCTGTCGCATTTCAGCCCTACTTTCTACTTCATAGCGCCAGATGCGCTCCAGATCCCGGAAAGTTATCTGGACGAGCTGTTCCAAAAAAAGATAGAATACAACAAAACATCTGACTTGACAAGATTCAGCAGGGAACTTGATATCCTATACGTTACAAGAATCCAAAAAGAAAGATTTCCAGATCCTCTGGAATATGAAAAATTCAAGGATGTCTACACGATTAACAAATCATTCCTGCAAAATGTGAAAAAAGACCTGAAAATAATGCATCCTTTGCCAAGAGTAAGTGAAATCGACAAAAGTGTTGATGCAACGCAGCATGCAGCGTATTTTGAGCAGGCAGCTTTTGGAATTCCAGTTAGAAAAGCATTGCTGGCCTTGGTTTTAGGAAAGGTAAAGTAAATGGGAAGAAAAAAAATAAAGAAAAAAGGAGTAAGAAAAAATAGAAGAAGCAGAGAGAAGATAAAAGCTAAAAAAATAGATCCAAGTAGTCCAAAATCTGAATCTAAAAAGGAATTAACTATAAGCGCAATAGATGATGGTACAGTAATAGACCACATACCTTCAGACGCCACTTTCAAGGTTGCTGACATTCTTCGCCTGGAAAAACATGATGGGGTCGTTTCCATAGCCACTAACCTGCATAGCAAAAGCGTTGGAAGCAAAGGAATTGTCAAGGTTGGCGGAAAAAGCCTTACTCAGGATGAAGTCAACAAAATTGCCATTGTAGCTCCTGATGCAACTGTAAACATAATAACAAATTACAATGTCAAAGAAAAAATAAAGGTAAAATCCCCGGATTTTATCGATAATGTTGTAAAATGCTCCAATCCTGTGTGCATAACAAACAATGAGCAGGTTAACACCAAATTTTATGTAGTCAAAAAAGACCCTTTGAAAATCAGATGCCATTATTGCGAAAGAAACATGGGCAAAGAAGACATTCAGATAATTTAAAGAGAAAATTAAGATAAATAATATTCAGAAAATTCAATCCGTTGCCTTCGGCAACAATAATTAGTCTCGGCGAAAATTGTCTTTGCCACTAATTTTCGCCTCGGATTGATTCAATGAATAAATAGGCGAGGGTTGAGCGCCTGGCAGACAGCGAGACCCGAGCACTAGATGTTGTGAGCAGCGAAGCTGCGAACAGATTCAAAATTTAATCTAGTCATATAAAAACCCAATTTAAAATGCTCCAAACAAAGCTCTGCAAAATAAAGCTAAAAAATCCTACAGTCCTTGCTTCTGGAATTTTGGGCGTTACTAAAGAAACTGCAAATAGGATAGGAAAAATTGGCGCAGGAGCTGTAACTCTTAAATCTTTATGCCATGAAGAAAGATTTGGCAACTCAAACCCGACAATGTTCGGCCATAAGGATGTTTTTCTCAATGCAGTTGGCCTGCCGGGCCAGGGAATTGATTCTGCTTTAAAAGATTTCAAAAGACTAGATAATCTAAGTGTTCCTGTTATCGGAAGCATTTACGGCTATAAGATAGAGCAATTCGGTGAAGTTGCCAAAAAAATGGCTTCACTAAAGCCTTCAATGATTGAAGTTGATGTTTCCTGCCCGCATATGGACTATGGCAAGCCTTACTACGCAGATACTGAATTGATTGCCAAAGTCACAAAAACTGTCAAAGATAATACAGGAAAAATTCCAGTCAGCATTAAGCTTAGCCCCAATGTCCACGACATAAAAGAGATTGCACATGCAGCTGAAAGAGCAGGAGCTGATGCAATAACAGCGATAAACACAGCAACAGGTATGGTCATTGATATAGATGCAAAAAAACCGATCCTTCACAACAAAATAGGAGGTGTTTCAGGCCCTGCTCTCAAGCCAATTGCTGTAAGATGCGTTTATGAAATTTATGAAACAGTAAAAATTCCAATCATCGGGACTGGCGGAGTGACTTACGGGAAAGATGCATTGGAAATGATCATGGCTGGTGCAACTGCTGTTGGGGTAGGAACAGGAGTTTTCTATCGAGGAATTGATATTTTCAAGAAAGTGTGCAATGAAATGGAAAAATGGATGAAAAATAACAAAATCAGGAATTTGGATCAGATAAGGGGTATAGCTCATAAATAAAATGCAACAAACAGAACTCTGCAAAACTGAAATCCCAAGAATAATGGAAGTATCCAAAGTAGTTGACGAAGGAAAAAACCAGAAATCATTCTTTTTCAAAGGAAATATTATGTCAAAGCCGGGCCAGTTCATCATGGTATGGATTCCTGGACTGGATGAAAAGCCAATGGCAGTCTCCTATCACAACAAAAACGAGTTCGCTTTCACTTCGCAGGCAATCGGAAAATTCACGAACGCTTTGGAAAATATAAAGAAAGGCAACAAGCTTGGAATAAGAGGTCCTTATGGTAGTTCTTTTCCTCTAAAAAACAATGCCTGCGTTGTTGCAGGTGGAGTTGGATTATCTTCTGTTTCAACCTTAATTGATGCCCTACATAATCCACTCATCATCTACGGTGCAAGAACCAAAGACCATTTGATTTATCTAAAAAGATTTAAAAATAAAAACTTAAAAATTACAACTGACGACGGAAGTTTTGGAAGAAAAGGATATAACACAGCAATTCTTGATGAAGTTTTGAGCAAAAATAAAAAAATCAAGGTAGTTTATACCTGCGGTCCTGAAATAATGATGAAAAAAGTTCTGGACATATGCAATAAGCACAAAGTCGAATGCCAGGCTTCTGTTGAAAGATTTATGGCTTGCGGCTTCGGCATCTGCGGGAAATGCATGGTAAATGACAGGATTGTCTGCATCGACGGACCAATATTCAACTCAAAACAATTGAGCAAGATGTCAGAATTCGGAAATTTTGCAAGACTAAAAAGCGGGAGGAAAGTAACAATACAGGAATATCATGGCAATCACACCTAAAATGTCACTCTTAATAAAAAACTGCAGATTATCGATAAAAAATAAATTATATGTAAAAAATATTCTGATCAGAAACGGAAAAATTTCTAAAATAACAAGCAAAGAGCCAAAAGCAGATGAAATAATTGATGCAAAAGACAATTTTGTAATGCCTGGCTTGATAGACTGTCATGTGCATTTTCGAGAGCCAGGATTGACCCATAAAGAAGATTTTCTTACAGGCTCAATGGCTGCTGCAAAAGGCGGAGTAACAACTGTCCTTGATATGCCAAACACTTTGCCACCGACAACCACTATTGAAGCTTTGGAAGAAAAAAGAAAACTTGCAGCAAAAAGCATAGTCAATTACGGCTTTAATTTCGGAGCTACAACAGATAATCTTTCTGATCTAAAAAAAGCAAAGAATATTGCAGCTGTCAAGCTCTACATGGATTCTACAACAGGTGAATTAAAAGTGGATGATTATGAAACAATAGCTGAAATCTTCAAAATATCAAAAATCACAATTATTCATGCAGAAGATATCAGCGTAAAGACTGCAATAGATATTTTTGTTAGTAATAAAATCAAAAACAAGCTTCATGTTGCTCATGTAAGCTCTGAAAAGGAATTGGAATACGCAAAGCAAAACAAGATAAAAAAGCAAGTTACTGCAGAAGTCACCCCTCATCATCTGTTTATGAATGAAAAGGACTTACAAAGCTTAGGCGCTTTTGCAGAGATGAAACCACGATTAAAAACAGAGCATGATCAAAAAGCATTGTGGAAAGGTGTCCATGACGGAACTGTGGATCTAATTGCAACTGACCATGCGCCTCATCTGAAGGAAGAAAAAGAAAAGGCAAATTATCCATTTGGAGTTCCGGGTGTTGAGACAATGCTGCCATTACTGCTTGATGCTTACAATAACAAAAAAATTGATTTATCAACAATAATGAAATTATGCTGCGAAAATCCTGCAGAAATATTCAGGATAAAAAACAAAGGAATCCTAAAAGAAGGCTATGATGCTGACTTAGTCATTGTTGATCTGGAAAAAAGACAGGCAGTAAGAAACCAAGATCTGCTTACAAAATGCAGATGGAGTCCTTTTGAAGGCAAGATATTAAAGGGGTGGCCCATTACTACAATCGTTAATGGAAACGTTGTTTATGATGATGGGAAAATTAATGATGTGAAAGCTAGAGAATTAAAGTTTTAGGGTGAAAGACTGTGGAAAAATATAAAGAAGAATTCATAAAATTCATTGTAAAGTGTGATGCGCTTAAATTTGGAGAATTCAAACTAAAAAGTGGAAGAATCGCACCTTATTTCATAAATGCTGGAATGTTTAATGACGGCGAGAAAATAAGAAAGCTTGGGGAATACTATGCAGAAGCCATAAAAGATAATTTCAAAGATAATTTTGATGGAATATATGGGCCGGCATACAAAGGCATACCATTATGTGTCTCTGCTGTAATCGGTCTTGAAAAATTAGGCATCAACAAAGGTTACGTGTTTAATAGAAAAAAATTAAAGGACTATGCATTGAAAGACAACTTAATTGGCATGAAAGTTGATTCAAACACTTCGCTTATACTTGTAGATGATGTCATAACTTCTGGTGCTGCAATAAGGGAATCACTAGACATACTAAAAAAATTTGAAAATCCCAAAATAAAAGGAATTGTTGTAAGTGTGGATAGGCAAGAGAAAGGAAAATCAGGAAAAAATGCCCTGAAGGAAGTTAGCGAAGATTTAGGAATTCCTATATTTTCTATCGTTAAACTGAATGATATAATCCAAGTACTTCACAATAAAGAAATTGATGGCAAACTCCATATTAATGACGAAATGAAAGAAAAAATAGACAATTATCTTAAAGAGCATGGTGCAAAATAAAAATGCCGATAATAAACCTAAAAAAATCAATAATACCCAGCTGTGATGTTGATAGCCTGGAGAAATTAAAAGAATTAGTCAAATCCACTTATTCTGTCAAAGGAGTTGGCGCCTATAAAATAGGCTTCGAGCTTGTTATTCCGTTTGGGATTGAAAAAGTGGTAAAAACTATCCGGGAAATAACAAAATTGCCGATAATTTATGATCACCAAAAAGCAGGGACTGACATTCCAGCAATGGGTGAAAAATTCATGAAAGCATGCAAAGGCTTTGATGCAGTTATTCTATTCCCTCAAGCAGGCCCTGAAACAGAGATTGCATGGATAAAATCAGCACAGCAGGCAAAAATGAATGTTATAATTGGAGGCGAAATGACCCACAAGTCTTTTCTCAAAAACGATGATGGCTTCATCGACGACAATGCCCCTAAAAGAATCTATGAAATTGCAGCTTCAATGGGAGTTAAAGATTTTGTCATCCCCGGCAATAAACCGGAAAAAGCGTTAGAATACAATGATATAATAAAAAATAAGATAAGTAATCCTGTTTTTTACAGTCCTGGTTTAATAACACAAGGCGGCAGCATAAGTGATTTAGCAAAAAAACTTGATTCATGGCATGCTATAATCGGCAGGGCTATTTACAAAGCAGAGGATATGGGAAAGGCTGCTGAGGAACTTTCGAATCAAATATCAAAAGCTTTATAAATATAAAAAAACTGAAATGATTTGGTGTAAATGTTCAAGTATATCTCTAAAAAATTTGCGGAATCTATACATTATTTGAGAAATTATTGCTGATCGTTGGGATTTTGATAGGTGTTGTAGGTTTCTTGCTCATAAACAACACTTTCCTGAATAATCCTGTTATAAACTGGTCTTTTGTGACTTCTATATTCCTCTGGCTTTTGCTTATTTTTGTTGTAATATTGACAGACAGCAACGAAAGCATTAAGGAAGAGCTAGGCACAATAATCAAGGAACATATAGGAGAAACACGATTGCTAAAAAAGGAAATCACTCTTTTAAGGGAAGTCATGAGTAAAAAGAAAAAGTAGCCGCTTATTCTTGAATTAATATCAATAAATTTATAAATTATATAATATTTATATAATGTACGGGGTGGTTTAATACGAAATTAACAAGTCCTGTATTTACAGATAATAGTGAAATACCGTCACAATTCACTTGCGATGGTGAAGATATTTCTTGTCCGCTGACTATAAGTGAAGTTCCTCCGAATGCAAAAACTCTGGCTTTGATTATGGATGATCCTGATGCCGTGCCAGTTGCCGGTAAGGTTTGGGATCACTGGATTGTGTTTAACATTCCTCCATCCGTTAAAGAGATCAAACAGGGGACAGAGCCGGAAGGGACAGGTGGAAACAGCAGCTGGGGCAAGACAGGATATGGCGGCCCTTGCCCTCCTTCTGGAACACACAGATATTTCTTCAAGCTTTATGCTTTAGATATTGAACTCAACATTCCGGAAGGATCAGATAAAAGCACTGTAGAAAAAGCAATGGAAGACAATATCATTGAAAAAGCTGAGTTAATTGGGCTTTACAGGAGAAAGGGAAAATAAATGCTACAAACAATTTTGCAGGGAGACGGAACTCTTGTGATTAGTGACATACAACCACCTGCATCGGCACAAAGTTCTCCTGTTGCTGAAAGCTCTTTATTCAAATATAGGTGATTCACTCTTGATAGCGTAGTCCGTGATACTGGAGTTCATTTATACTTTAGATATGGTAAAGACAGGGTATATGTGAGGGTTGCAAACCCCAGATCTATAAATGGTTTAACGTACTTGAACGAAAATGGCCATCAAATCATTAGGGTAATGGAACCTGGCAGGATGGGTTTACAAGAAAAATTGAGAATTTTAAGGAACCACAAAACAATCAATCCTTTTTCACTTTACGAGTTACTTTTAGGGGATCTGATAGGCAATTCATTTATGTTTAATTATGGGGATTCATTCAGAATTACGACAGATCCATTTTATACTGCTAGGCATAGTGAAAGTACTCATTCTGCTCAAGATCCTAAAGCAGCCACTAAAGAAAGGCCACACCATTCTGAAAGAAAAACAACAGTGAGTGACGCAAGACATATCATAGTCCATCTGCCAGACAGCAATCCAACTCAATCTATATAAAACATCAAATAATTTATATAATGGCCTATCAGTTCTAGCATTATATTTTGCATACAAACAAAATGGAAAGCTGCAAATCAGTCTATGACCCTCAGGAAGACAGCACCATCCTCGAAAGCTGCGTTAAGCAATATGCTAAAGGCAAAGTGCTGGACATCGGTACAGGTTCAGGAATACAAGCTGTTGCTGCTGCTCAAAAAAGCGATGTAAAGTCAGTTCTGGCAACAGATATTCAGGAAGGAGTGATAAAATATTGCAAAGAAACCATAAAAAACAGAAAAATCAAATTTTTACAGTCGGATTTATTCCAAAATATTAAAGGAAAATTTGATTTAATTATTTTCAACCCACCTTATTTGCCGCAGGAATTAAAGCTTAAGGACTTGACTTTAGAAGGCGGTAAAAAAGGCTACGAAGTCATTGAAAGATTCCTGGATGAAGTCAATAATTTTCTAAATAAGGAGGGTATTGTTCTTGTGGTTTTCTCTTCATTGACAAAAAAAGAAAAAGTGGAAGAATTCATTAAAAACAACTTGTTAGATTTTGAAGAATTGGGAAAACTTCACATATTCTTCGAAGATATTTACGTTTATTTATTAAGAAAAAATGATTTTTTGAAAAAACTTGAGAATAAAAACATTAAAAATGTAAAATACCTGACTAAAGGCCATCGTGGCTTGCTGTTCACAGGATTCAGAAACAAAAAAATAGTCATAAAAACCAAAAATCCAAAAAGCCAGGCAATTAATAGAATTGAAAACGAAACAAAATGGCTGAAAAAATTAAATGAACATAAAATTGGCCCAAAATTATTGAGGTCAGAGAATAGCTACTTCATCTACGAATATATAGGCGGTGATTTTGTGGTTGATTATCTTGAAAAATCAGGCAAGACTAAGATTAAAAAAGTAATAAAAAACATTTTTGGACAAATGTTTGTATTGGATAAGTTAAGAGTTGACAAGGAAGAAATGCACCATCCAGTAAAACATATCATAATCAGCAAAGACAGGCCTTATTTGCTTGATTTTGAGAGAACCCATCATGTTCAAAGTCCTAAAAACGTAACTCAATTCTGCCAGTTTTTGATGGGATATCATATCGGGGAAATCCTCAAAAACAAAAAAATAAATATTGACAGGAAAAAACTGATTAAATTAGCAAAGATTTATAAAATTAAGCAAAACAATAAAAATTTCAGAAAAATAATTCAAATATTATGAAAATAAAAAAAAATCTGATTTATGGAGCAGTTCTTATTGTTATTTTAGTAGCTGGAGCATTTTATTATATTTCTATACAGGGCACTGAAGAAAATGTTGAACAAGGACCTGAAGAAAGAGAAGAGATCACATGGCTTGTTGATAAAGGGGGCTATCTTTTTTACCCTTCAAACAGAGGTATGATCGAATTTAACAGGGAGAATATCAGTGAAACAGATACATTATTGATAAGCAAGATCATTTTTCCAAGCAAACAGGGCAATGTCTATGGATTATTAGTTTTGCCTAAAAGTGTAACTAATCAAGTACCTGGAGTTGTTTTACTGCCCGGCGCTGGTGTTAGCAAAGAAAGCGAACTTGAGCTTGCCAAAACAATTTCTGAACTAGGGGCAGCTGTTTTTACTATAGACCAGAGAGGTGTTGGAGAAACAAATGGAATTTTTCCTTCTTTGGATGAGGATTATGCTGACTTTTTGCAGGCCAAAGAGCCAGTCCAGCATCTTATGATTTATGATGCATTAAGGGCATACGACTTATTGTTCAGCGCTCCTTTTGTTGATCCTGACAGGATAATCATTGCCGGAGAAAGCCTAGGCGGAAGAGTTGCAATAATTGCAGCAGCTATTGACAGAAGAGTTGATGGTGTATTAGCAATCAGTTCAGCTGGCTTTGATTTTGAAGATAAAGGCGACCAAAATAGAGATGTTTTCCTTAAATCAATCGATTCTGACCATTATATTGACTTAGTTTCTCCTAGAAAATTAGTCATGATACACAGTATTAATGATAATATAATACCTATAACATCTGCAATAAAATCTTTTTCAAAGGCACAGCAGCCAAAGAGATTTATTTTAATTAATGATACAAGCTGCAATCACGGTTATTGTGATAGCATGTATGACGGCATAGTTGAAAGTTTGGAATTCTTGGTCGATATTAAATCAAGAACTGTTGCTGTTATTCCGGATAAATAGATGTTAAACCATACCTTTATATACCCCTGCTTCATACTATAGGCTGGTACATAGGAATAATTGCTATTTCTAGGCAAGTTTCATGTGTAACTAAGTAGAACGAGGTATAAAAAATGCGTTATGGAAGTTTTGAGAACAGAACTATGCATAAGATAAAGTGTTCTGAATGCGGGGCGGATGCAGAAGTGCCATTCCAACCTAAAGAAGGCAGACCAGTTTATTGCAGAGACTGTTACAGCAAGAAGAAACCAAGATACTAAGTTTATAATTCTTAGATCATAGGTTATTTTATCTTTTTCTTTTTTTATTTTTTTTAATTAACCCTTAGAAGACACTCTATAAATCAAGCCGGCATTATCATCGCTGACATACATCACACCTTCTTTGTCAAAAATAATATCCACAGGCCTGCCTAGAACCTTTTCTTTGTCAGTCAACCATCCTGTTGCAAAATCACTGACTTCTTTTGTCTCAGTATCAATCATCACAATCTTGTAACCAGTTGGTACTTTCCTGTTCCAGGAGCCATGATAAGCAACAAACAATTTACCTTTATATTCTGAAGGAAAATTACCACCAAAGTTAAAAGCCAACCCTAATGGCGCAGAATGTGCCTGCAGATCAATGAATGATTGTTCCCTATGCTCGCAGCTTCCGCTTCCGAATTCAGGATCAGGAACATTTTTTCCGTAGCAGAATGGCCATCCATAATGTTTATTGCTTTCTATAATGTTGATTTCGTCTGGTGGGGTGTCTTCTCCAAGCAAATCTCTTGAGTTTTCAGTTGCATATAATTCTTCAGTTTCAGGGTGAAAGGCAAATCCAACAGCATTCCTTAAACCTCTTGCATAAATATTGCATCTTCCAAAATCAAGGTTGCATTTCAGGATAGAAGCTCTTCTTTCATCCTTTTCAATGCAGACATTGCAGCTTGAGCCTATGCTGATATACAAACTGCCATCCTTTACCCTTATAGTTCTTGTCCAATGGCCTCCTTTTGGCAGGTCAGTAAAGTCCTCTTTATCAGGAATGTCAGCTTTAAAATCATCATTAAGTTTGACCCTGATTACGCTGTCTTCATTGGCAATATACATATAATCCTTGTAAAAGGCAATTCCATGAGGCCTGTTCAAGCCGCTGATAACTTCAATTACTTCATCTGCTTTTCCATCCTTGTCTTTATCAGGAAGTGCAATTACCTTGCCTGCACTGGAAAGGCTGACAAACAGAACATCATCATGGAATTCCATGAACCTAGGACCACTATTCGGGCCTGGCAAATTAAGACTTTTTCCTAAATCAGAAGCAAAAATACCTATTTTGAAATTTTCAGGAAGTTCAATATTTTCTATTAATGGACCTTTATTAATGTTATTTTGTATCCATTGGGTTGAAATTATAAAAATCAGTGCAATTGCCACAATAATGGCCATTTTAAGATCTCTTTTAACCATTGAACTGATTCAATATATCATTTATGTCAAAAACCAACAGACAATTTTGTCCCGGTTTTTGAGCATGATCGGAAATATACCCTATTATCTAACATAATTGGACTAAATCCACCTATCATAGACAGGGAGTATATTTCCGACATATAAATATTTTCATAAAAAACTAAAGATAATAAACTCTAGAACTCACATTTCTCCAATCTCTTCATGACATCAATCATGAACCTTGCAGCTTCAGCGCCGTCCACAATCCTGTGATCATATGTTAAAGATAAGGGAAGTATCTTCCTGATCTCTATTTTACCGTTTCTTACGACTGGCTTTTCCACAATTCTTCCAACGCCTAAAATGGCGCTTTCCGGATAATTGATAATTGGGGTGAAGAATTCAACGCCAATAGCTCCGAGATTGCTTATGGAAAAAGAACTCCCTTTCAAGTCCATTAAATTGATTTTTCTGCTTCTTGAATCATTTGCTAATTTTTCAATCTCTTTTGAAATTGTTTTGATATCTTTTTCTTGCGCGCCTTTAATTACAGGATTGTACAATCCATGTTTAGTGTCAACAGCAATTCCAATGTTGTAATATTTTTTTAATATTATTTCTTCACCTTCTAATGAAGCATTAAGATAAGGGTGATCTTTTAGGCAAAGAGCGCAAATTTTGACTAAATAAGAGAAGAAAGTAAGCTTTATTCCCTCTTTTTTATATTTTGATTTTTCTTTTTCCCTTAAGTCAAACAGCTCAGTTACATCAGTTTCATACATGTTTGTTAATTGAGCTCCTGTAAATATTGATTCTGTCATTCTCTTAGCAACTGTTTTTCTTACGCCATGCAAGGGAACCCTGTCAATATAGCCAAAAAAGTCATATTTTTTGACAACCTTGATTCCAGTAGCAGCTTTTGTTGAGCCACTTGCCTTTTCTACATCCTGGAATGTAATTCTTCCTTCAGGTCCAGTTCCTTTTATAATAGATAATTCAACATTTTTCTGCTTTGCCAGATTTCTTACAGCAGGAGTTGCAATTATTCCAGAATCCTTTGTTGTTGTTTTTACTTGTGTTGTTTGAACTGGTTTTATATCTTTTGCCTCTTCTAGAAATCCGACAACAGAACCGGTATAAGGGACACCTTTTTTTGATTCAGACTTCTTTACCTGCATTGGCTTCTCTGTGCTTTCACCTTTCTCAAGAATTGTAACCATCGTTTCGCCAACTTTAATCGTATCGCCTGCCTTGACATGAATCTTCAGAATTTTGCCAGTTTTTGGTGATGGCATCTCAACAACAGCTTTGTCTGTCTCAACCTCACCTAAAGGTGCATCAGCTTCTATTTCATCACCTTCCTTGACAAGCCATTTAACTATTTCTCCCTCATGGATCCCTTCTCCAACATCCGGAAACTTAAATTCGTAAGGCATTTTATTGTTTGTTTAAAAACTCATTACTTTTTCTATCCCTTTCAAAATCCGATTTACATCAGGTAAAAAATAATTCTCTAACTTTGCAAAAGGCAAAGGTACATCCGGGGATGTAACTCTTACAACAGGGGCTTCTAGATTCAACAAGGCTTTTTCATTTATAGAAGCGATTAATTCAGCAGCAAACCCGCAAGTCCTAATTGCTTCATGCACAATTACACATCTCCCGGTTTTCTTTACTGATGCAAGTACAGTTTCTGCATCGTATGGATTTATTGTTCTTAAATCAATTAATTGAACGCTGTATTTGTTGTTAAGTTTTTCAAGGGCATCTTGGCAGACTTTAACCATTGCACCCCATGCAATTAATGTTAGGTCCTTTCCTTCTTGGAGAACATTGGCCTTTCCAATAGGAACAAAATATTCTTTTTCAGGAATGTCTTGTTTTATAGCCCTGTATATTCTCATGGGCTCATAGAAGATTACAGGATCAGGATCTCTTATCGCAGCTGCCAACAAACCTTTTGTGTCGTACGGGTTTGATGGCACAACCATCTTAAGGCCTGCAATATTTGAAAACATAGATTCGCCAGATTCGCAGTGCAGTTCCAAAGCCCTTATCCCTGCTCCGTAAGGTGTTCTTACAACCAATGGGCATGTGAATCTTCCTCTGCTCCTCATCCTTACTCTTGCTGCATGGCTCAATAATTGATCAAATGGACCATACATAAATCCACTAAATTGTATTTCAGCGACAGGCTTCATGCCATTTACAGCTAATCCTATTGATGCTCCAACAATTCCAAGTTCTGCTAAAGGAGTATCAATAACCCTGTCTGCTCCAAATTCTTTTTGCAAACCATCTGTCGCCCTGAAAACACCGCCATTAACTCCAACATCTTCTCCAAGAACAACAACATTCTTATCTCTAGCTAATTCCTGCCTTAATCCGTGCGTTACAGCCTGAACAATGTTTGATACTACCATTTTATTTTCGTATTTTAATATTTGCTAGATAAGCAACCACCAACAAAGATATACCTCCAATTAATATTCTCAGTTGAAACAGAGATACCAAAGCAATAATTCCGTACAAAACAATTCCAAGGATTTTGCCGGTTTTAGTCTTTCCTTTCACAAAACAAAAAAGGAAATAGCCAAGAAGGGACATCTCAACCAATGTGACTAAAACTATTAGAGCAGCACTATATGGCTCCAGCACAGAATAAATTGGAGAATCAGCAGTGAGAGTTCTAGTTAAACCACCACCTACATTTAAACTTGATGTATAAACTAGCTTTGTCGATGAAAATGCAACAAACAATATCATTAAATTACCGACCAACAAAAGAATTGTAAATATAATAATTATCCAATACATGATCTTTGACTTCATAAACTCGTTTTCCATTTTATTTCCCCAACAATTCCTCCATCTCTTCTTTTTGCTGAGGCGTCATTTCAGCAAAAACATAATTAAACATGTCTTTTGGATCAGGAGCCTCTAATTTTTCAAATTGAGTTACTGCTTTTTCAATAGTTTCTTTTGACTGCTTCAAAATTTTTTCCTTGTAAGCGTCATCAAGCAAATTTTTTTTGCGCATATACTTCTCCAGCCTTTCAACAGGATCCTTTTTTTGCCAGGCCTGCACTTCTTCTTTTGTCCTGTAACGGGATGCATCGTCAGAAGTGGAATGGTCTGCCATCCTGTATGTGACGCATTCAATCAATGTAGGTCCTTTTCCGGCCCTTGCCTTGTCAACAGCGTCTTTTGTTGCTTTGTAGACTGCAAACACATCCATTCCATCGACTTGTATCCCCTCAAACCCATAAGCAATCGCTTTCTGCGCAATTGTCTCGGACTTTGTCTGATCTTTTCTATGTACAGAAATCGCAAACTGGTTGTTTTCGCAAAGAAAAACAGCAGGAACATTAAAGACACCGGCAAAATTCATTGCCTCATGAAAATCACCTTTTGAAGTAGCTCCATCACCAAAATATGAGATTGATATCTGTTTTGTGCCTCTTAGCTTTGCAGCCCATGCAGCGCCGGCAGAATGTATCATGTGCGTCCCGACAGGGATCGAGATCGGAAAATTGTTTACATTGTCAGGACTCTTAAGGCCCCTTTCATCACCGTTCCAATATTGAAGCACCTGAACGATCGGATGCTTTCTTGCTATCAACAAGCCGCTGCTCCTGTACATTGGAAAAACAAAATCATCATCTTTCAAAGCCATAGCACTGCCAACCTGGCTTGCTTCCTGGCCCTTGAACTGGATGTAAGTTCCTAATCTGCCTTGCCGCTGCATATTGAAGGCTTTCTGGTCAAAAACCCTTATTAGAATGATCATCTCGTAAATCTTTTTGATTTCCTCATTAGACAATTTCGGCATTAACTTTTCATCACAATTGCCATTTTCATCTAATACTTGCAGATATTCAATCTCAAAATCCTTAAGCACCTTTTTTGGCATATTTACCTCTCACTAGCAGTTTTTAATGGATTTATAAATTTTATTGATTAGATTTTTTCCTTAACACATTCTTCATTTTTTATTATTGAGAATATCTAAGCACCTTTTTGTTCTTGACCTTCTAAGGCCCACGCCTTTAATTTTTCATATTTCTGGTTTCCGCAAAGCTTTTTCCCGGTCTTTTCATTGTAAAACAAGGGAATTCCGCCGCAAAAAACGTTTCCATCAGGATTTTTGTCTATTTTCTCAAGAAAAGCCGCATTTTCAGCATTATGCCAGACTTCAACATATTCAATCTTTATGCCGGTCTCCTTTTCCAGCTGGTCTATCAAGGGATGCATCTCCTTGCAGTGCACACATTCAGTGCCTGAAAACATGATTAGTCTTTCTCCCATTTTACATCATAAATTTTAACATTTGGTTTATTTAAATCTTTTTTGTTTTTTACATAAATAGTGCCCCATAATAACCTACCAAAGAGCTTATCACTCCGATAATCAACCCCCTAATTACAAAACCGACCTTTCTGTTGATATAAAATGCAGAAACAAGCAACAAGACCCATACTAAAACTGCAAAAACAGCGAAAAGCATTTCATTATAAAAAAGACTGGTGAAAACAACTATTGGAATAGACCTCGCAATATGCAAGTTTGAACCTTTTATTACGAAATAAAGAATAAAAATAGCAATAGCTGCAATAACCATTTGATTAATAAAAAGTTCATATTTTCCAATTATCGCTCTTATAACAACTAAGAAATAGAAGGGTATGCTTCCAAGAGCTAATAAGTCTCTTGCAATCTCTTTAAGCCAAGATTTCTTCATAGATTTATCAATATTTTAGGATATATATTAATATTTTCATATAAGAAATAAATTTATTCTGTTTCTAAAAAGGATATATCATCCTTTTTGAATGGAGGCGAAGAAAACAATAATATCTCAACTGGTGCATCTCCAATCCTCTCCACGCTATGAGGAGTTCCTGCCGGTATTACAACTAATTCACCAGGTCCGACTTCAGCTGTAACATCTCCGATTGTTCCTTTTGCTTGACCTCTGTAAATATAAACAAAATGATTTTCATCTGTATGCATATGCGTTGGAAGTTCGTCATCAATTCTTAATAATTCAACACTTCCTGTTTCAGTTTCAGCAAGAACAGTATATTTAAAAAATTCAGTTTGTGCCTCAAGCTGCCCTAAACCCTTTGGAACGTCAAAAATTCCCACCTTTAATGAACTCATAGTTAAAGTCTCCAAATTACCAGGTAAAAGATATCCAACAACAATTCCCAGAATAAAAAGAACAATAAATATTGTTCTCATAGTTTTTCTTTTCATGTTGCAAATTTTAAATTACTTAGTCATATAAATACTTTTTGGTAGTAGTTAAGAATTTTTACTACTGGGTGGAACAACATTTTATAATAAAAAATTAAATTTAACCAAAACAATTAAAATACCTATTTGTTTTCTAATCACTATGAAACAATACCTAGATGCTTTGCGTTATGTTCTCGATAATGGGACAGACAGGAAAGACAGGACAGGTGTAGGTACAAGAGCTGTTTTTGGAATGCAAATGCGCTTTGACATGGAAGATAGTTTTCCAGCAGTCACAACAAAAAAATTGCCATGGAAAAGTGTTGCATCCGAGTTACTATGGTTTATAGAAGGCTCTAACGACGAAAGAAGGCTTGCAGAAATACTGCACAGCACAAGGGATGAAAGCAAAAAAACAATATGGACAGCTAATGCACAAGCAGACTATTGGAAGCAAAACGCTAAATTTCAGGGAGATTTAGGAAGAATTTACGGCATTCAATGGCGCAAATGGAAATCTCCAGATGGAAAAGAGATAGATCAACTTGCAAATGCTATCAAATTAATCAAGGAAAATCCCACAAGCAGAAGAATCATTGTAAATGCATGGAATCCTGGCGAAATTGAACAGATGGCTTTGCCGCCATGTCATACTTTTTTCCAATTCTTTGTAGCGAATGATAAATTGTCATTGCAGATGTACCAGCGTTCATGCGATATGTTCTTAGGAGTTCCATTCAATATCGCTTCTTACTCTTTATTCCTGAATATGGTTGCACAAGTGACTAATTTAAAACCCGGAGAATTTGTGCACACTTTAGCAGATGCCCATATTTACCACAATCATTTTGACCAGGTAAAAGAACAATTATCAAGAAAACCATTTCCATTGCCGAATTTAAAATTAAATCCAGATATCAAGAACATAGATGATTTTAAGATGGAAGACATTGAATTGGTAAATTATCAGTTTCATCCTACAATAAAAGCTCAGATGGCTGTTTAGGTTTTTTTAAATATTTTATTTTCATAAGAGGTATTTTTTAAAAATATTTTTTTGTTATTAAGAGGCCAGTACAATACAGAAGTAATCTGTAATCAAATAATTCATTAAGTGGTTGTTAACAAAGTCATTATTGTATTTGTGGCTAATCTCCAATAATAAAAATAAATTAAAAAAACCAACAAAAATAAATCAAAAATAAAAATGATGATCTCTTTAATTGCAGCAATGGGCAGAAACAGGGTAATTGGAAAAGATAATTCTTTGCCATGGAAATTGCCTGAAGACATGAAAAGATTCAAAGAATTAACATCGGGCAAGACAGTGATCATGGGGAGGAAAACTTTTGAAAGCATAGGAAGGCCATTACCAAACAGAAAAAATATAATAATAACAAGAGATCAAAATTACAAAGCTGAAGGTTGCATAGTAGTTCATTCTGTTGAAGATGCATTAAAAAATGCCGATAACAATGAAGTCATGGTCATAGGCGGAGCACAAATCTATGATTTATTCCTATCAAAAGCAAATAAAATGTATTTAACTCTTATAGACCATGATTTTGAAGGAGATGCTTATTTTCCAGAATATAATAAGGATGAATGGAAAGAAGTTTCACGAGAAGAGGGAAAAAGTGAAAATAATAAGTTTGCTTTTGTTAATTTAGAAAAAATTAATTAGATTTATTTATGGAAAAAATATTGTTCTCACCATCTGGATAACAAACCCAAGAAATCCTATTATCAAAATTCCAAGCCCGCTTACTTTAACAATTGTCTTGAATTCAACTGCATCGGGCTTTTTAGTGATTTTCAGAACTCTGAAAGATTCATTCATAAACGCTTTTAATTTAAATTTCCATGAACTTGTATCTGTTTGTTCCATTTTCTTTTCTTATTAATGCACTTTGAAATTTATATGATATAATTTTGGACCATTTATAAAGTTTTGCGTAAAGAAATCATATACTCTAATCCAAGAACTCAATCCCAAGATGCTGCTCAATCTCTTTCTTCTTCTTATCAGCTTGTTTTTTGCTGGAACCGAAAATCTGGGATGACTTGACTCCGGTCACTATAAGCATTGTTCTTATTGTTTTTTCCATGTCTTTGTAGATTTGAGCTCCCCAGATGACTCTTGCACCCTCATCTAGTTTCGCTGTTATGGTTTCAACAACCTTTCTTGCCTCATCAAGAGTCATATCTTCCCCGCCAACAACATTGATTAAAGCGCCATTTGCGCCGGAAATGTCAACATCAAGCAATGGGTTTGTCACAGCCTTTTCAACAGCCTCGACAGCCCTGTTTTCTGTGTCGCTTTCTCCGACACCTATCAAAGCAACTCCTCCTCCTTTCATGACAGCCCTTATATCAGCAAAATCTAAGTTTACAAGGCCCGCTTTTGTTACAAGCTCTGCAATACCCTTTACAGCATTAGTCAGAATTTCATCTGAAACCTTAAAAGCAGTATGCAAAGGCAATTCTGGTGCTAGCTCAAGCAATTTATCGTTCGGAATAACAATCAAAGTGTCTGCGACCTGCTCCATTTTCTCCAAGCCAACAACTGCATTTTCATATCTTCTTTGGCCTTCCATTGCAAACGGCATTGTTACGATTCCAACAGTGAGTGCGCCTAGCTTTCTGGCAACTTCAGCAACAACCGGCGCTGATCCAGTTCCTGTACCTCCTCCAAGACCGCAAGTTACAAACACTAAATCACAGCCTTGAAGCGATTTTTTGATATCAGATTCATTTTCGCGAGCAGCCTCTTCCCCAAGTCTTGGCTCAGATCCAGCTCCAAGGCCTTTTGTAAGCTCTCTCCCGATCAAAATTTTCTTGGTTGATGTTGTAAAAAGCAAATCCTGGGCATCTGTGTTGATACCAATAGTTTCTACACCCACAATACCTACCTCAGCCATTCTGTTGATAGTGTTATTGCCACTACCACCACAACCAACAACCCTTATTGTTGCCCTTTGCTTGGTTAATAATTGTTCAAGCTCAGCATCAATGTTTTGTGCTTCCTTATCTGGCTGAACAGGCTTACGCTCCATAGAAAGAACTTTAGGGTTTTCCCTTACTTCAGCCTCTGTTGCCTGTCTAATTAAACTATCCACCATATCACCCTTTGGTATAAAATTTGTTATTGAAGAATGATTGTAACTACTATTTAAATTTATTTATTTTATCTCTTTGAGAATAGTAAAAACAACATTTTTTATAGCTGGAATCACATTTTCTACAATCTTTTTGAACTCATCCTGGGCCTGGCTTGGTATTCCTTCCTTCAGACTGATATGGGCAGATCCTTCTTTTATCTCAATTTTTGGATCTTTTACATGCAAATGAACCTTTAACAGTGCTTTCAGCTTTTCTGCATCATCATCAATAATCTTGTTTATTTTGACATCATATACTAAATCCTTGCCAGCCAAGGGGTGGTTGAAGTCAACATAGCACCTTCCTCCGCTTACTGTCTTTACGACTCCAAAAACACCGTCAATGTTCAGTTGCAAGCCAGGAACAGGCTGGATATTCTGCTGCCTGAACTTGTTCAAAGGTATTAATTGCAGCAGTTTTGCATTTTTTTTGCCATATGCCTTATCAGAGCTGACTTCAATAGTGTATTCTTTTTCTGTTTCTTTGCCAATTAACTGTTCTTCCAGGCCTTTTGCTAGATGATTTTCACCGATGCAGATGACCATTGGAGCATACTTTGCCTTTTTATCATCCAGGCCATTTTCCTTTGCAACTTTCTCTTGTGTAGTGTCAAATATAACATTATCTTCCTTTATTCTGCCAGTATAGTCTATTTCTACAAAGTCTTTGATTTTTATTGCTGCCATAGAAATTAAATTCTGGAACTTTTCAGCGATATATAAAGATTTCTAATGTTTATCTTTAACAAACTCCATTATCTTCTCAACAACTTCTTCAGGCTTTAAATTTGTAGTATCAACAATCAGATTATACAATTTCTTATCAAAATAATCAACACCATAATACTCCTGATATCTTTTTTTCTCGCTTTCCTCTCTTTTTCTGATATTATCTATTGCCTCTTTCAAATCCTTGCTTTTTTCATGTTCTCTTTGATCCTTCATGATTCTTTCAGCCCTTACTTCATCATCAGTTTCGAGAAAAACCTTGATTTCAGCATTAGGGATGAAAAAAGCAGCTAATCTTCCGTCAACTACAAAGTTGTCTTTTTCCTTGCCGAGCGCTTTTAACTTATTGTCAAGCTCAAGATCGATTGATTTGTCTTTTTCAGCAAGCTTGTTGAATTCGACAAGGCTTAACCCTTTTTCAGACGCCATCATCCTCATCAAATCGCCGATGGAGTAATGATTAAGATTCAGTTTTTCAGACAACTGTTTAGCTACTGTACTCTTACCAGAACCTGCTTTTCCAGATATAGTTATCCTCATATTTGAGTAATTCAATAATTAGTATATATATTTTGTTTTTTCTCAATAAAAACATTTTTAAACCGTTCTTTCTTCTGTTTTCTTTATGAAACAGACAATACTGGACAAAATCAACATATTCCTGCTGAAGAAAGGGTTTATTATCAAGAATCTGACAAGGACATGTTTTGACATACTTGCCAGAAGATCAGATCAAATTCTGCTGATTAAAGTTCTGGAAGATGCAAACTCAATAAGCAGGGAATACACAGATGAAATGAATTCTGTGGCATCATACATAAATGCATCTCCGTTGATTATTGCTGAAAAAGCCCAAAACAAATTGGAAGACAACATTGTTTATTCAAGATTCAATATCTATACACTGAACTTCAGCACATTATTGAATTGCGTAAACAACAAATTTCCATTTATCAGAAGAAGCCATGCTGGCTTGACAGCTTCTGTTGTCGGCAAAAAATTAAAAGAAAAAAGGGAAGAGCTTGGATATTCATTGAACTCATTGTCAAGAAAAATCGGCGTAACAAGCAGGATGATAATGAAATATGAAAATGAGAATTCTGAAGTGACTGTGAACAGGGCAAAGAAATTATACGACTTGTTCGGGCATCAGGTTTTCAACCAGATTGACATTTTCTCACAGCAACATAGTCTTCATAACAAATTTGAATCTCCAGTTTCTAAGAAATATATTGAACTAGGATTTGATGCAACTGAAACAAAGAAAACGCCTTTTGATATCATAGCAAAAAAAGACAATGAACTGATCCTGACAGAAGTCAGCGATCATGTCAATCCCCAGATGCAGTCCTTGTCAAAATTATTGGACGCTGACAACTTGGTCATTTTCAACAAGAAAAAGCCAAAAAATCTTCCTTCAATGACTAAAAAAGAATTCATGGACTTCGAGAAAGCTAATGAGCTGGTGAAGTTTCTGAAGGAGTATTGATTCTATATGCATAAACCTCTTGCAGAAAACTTCCTATAGCACCATCAAGAGTATTTACAAGTTGTCTAGATGTATTTGATGCATTCAATCTTATATGGGAATGAGTAGTGGTTTCTCTTAAAAAACCATAATCTGGATCTATAAATTTATGTGCGTGAGCTCCAATTGTTAATATTGGTAATTCCAAAGCTTCAATATCTACATTTCTTCCATCATTTTGAGCAAATGACTGCAGATCTAGATAAGCTTCCCTACCTATTATTCTTTTAAGCGGTAATTTAAGATTTCCTAAAAGACCACTTCCAGATTTTAATAAATTCAATGCTTCCTTAAACGGCGATCTCAAGCTATCAGCACCTAAATATGGTTCTATCATTACTGCAAAACCAACATCATCATGAGTTGATAAATATTGAGCAGCAACATGGGAACCATAACAAAGACCAAAAAATCCAATTCTTTCACGTGTTATTCCCCTAGCTTCCAGTTCATCAACTAATTGCCCTAAATCAGCAGAGTCATCTGCAAATCCTTGTAAAACTTCACCTTGATGACTTCCATAAATAAATGTTACAACACTTAAATCTATGCCTTGAGTTTGCAATCTTCTTTGGGCTGATAACACTTTACTGAATGATTTGCCCGTTGTTCCCAGGCCAGGTAAATATATCATAGTTAATTTATCTTGGGGATTTCCTGTATGAGTTAATCTAGCTCTCAATTCTGGATTTAAGTCTTCAGTTATCATATCTAAACTAGAGATGGTCCATTTTTAAACCTTTCTATATTTACCTTTATATAGTAATAACAATTTATATAAAATTTCAAATCGAAATCTTTATATATCATCATTCTTAATTCTTTGTTCTGGGTGGATATTTAAAAAAAGAGGTTGATTGACATGGCTGAAGAGGACACTGGTTTAGTTCACTACAAGGATATTTCTGAATTAAAAAGAAATCTGGAAGGCATCAAGGGTAAAAAGGATGTTTCTGCAAAAGCGCTTCATGAAGCTGTAAGTAAATTAACTACAACAATGAATGGCATTATAGAGGTATTTGGAGCAGCAGCTGAGCAATTAAAGCTTGAAGACAAGGAATTTCAGTCAGATGCAAAAAAGCACGAAACAATGATCAATAAATTAGACAAGCTGTTAGATCAAAACAAAACTATTGCAGAAGGCATGGTTGCAGTTGTTGAAATGGTTAAAGAAAGACTTGGCACTCAGGAAAGTGAAAAAGAAGAATTATTCAAGTCAAAAGAGGATGATGCACCATTGTTCAAACCAAAAGAACCTGAACCTTTACCAAGACCGTCACAGCCAGAATTTAAGCCTACACCGCAACCAATTGCACAGCCTAGTTTTGTGCCTTCTTCTCCTGACTTAGGGACACAAATGCCACCTATGCAGCCAGCTCCTGCTCCAGACTTAGATTTTCCTGAAGAGCCTTTGCCGTTAGGAGAAGAACCAAAGAAAAAAGGATTATTTGGCAGATTTAAGAAATAAGATTATTTGAAAATGGATTCTCAATCAAAGTCATTAAGACATTTTACAAAACACGTTTTTCTTATAGGGAATGTATATCTTGAAAGAAACAAAGCAAAACAAGATGTTCACAATCAGCTTGAAAGGATGAGAAAATCAATAATTAGGATAAATCTAAGCTATTCTGATGTTGACAGATTAAGGAAAAAGATCGATAATTTAATTCATTGGGAAAGGAAATATGCAAAGTTCTTCAAGCCGGATGACACTGAAGCTAAGGGGCTAAAGAACGAAATTAATAGCCTTGAACAAGAATTAAAAGGGGAAAGAGAAGAAAAAATGAGGATTATAAGCGATAATAACGACAAAATAGACGAATTGAACGAATCTTTAAAAAAACTAAAAAGCAGGATGCATCATCATCTCATAGAAAAATCAAGGAGAAAGCAAAGACTGAATGCCTTAGACAAAAAAATAAATGAAAAAGTAGACGCAAATAAATACTTCCATTCATAGATCTCTGGCCATCACTGTATTTCTGGAATTCAATTTAGCTCTTTTTGAGGCATCTCCAATCAAATTCTTAACCTTTTCTTCCAAAGCTGAGTAAAACTCTTCTGAAACGCTTAAATCTTTTCCGTCAAACTTTGCATGCTCTCTTACCTGAGATTTTACGATCATTGATTTTGCCATTTTAATCATGAGTATACCAGAAAACTAATTTGCTTTTTTCTTTTTTATCGAGCTTGCAGAATCCAAATCTTGCAAACTGTATAGTTTCACCCTCTTTCAGGTGCTTGATCATCGGTTCAGCCAGGCCCTTGGCTATTTTTTTGTCAGGCATCAGGACTTCAACCTTGACCAGATCTTTTTCAACAGGCAGCCAATGGATGATTTTCTCACCATGCTTTTTGTAATTCTGATAATCTTTTGAATCAAATACAAACTTGCCTTTGTGTTTCTTGAAATTGATGCAGTCCATCAATCTGTATAATTTCCCGTCCTTAAATTCCTTGAAATCTTTTTCTGCGATATAAAACTTGCCTTTTGTCTTAAATTTTCTTGTGCCCCTCTCTTTAGATTCAGGATGCAGTTTTAATTCAACACTTTGCTCAGGAGCATTTTCAATTTTGATTTCTTTTGGTTTTTCAACAAAAAAATGCCGGTTGCATTTCAAGTCAAGATGTCTCCTGTTATGCACGATTAAATCATCCCATGTCAAGACAGATTCAGTTTTTGTAATTCCAGTTGATAGCACAAATTCCTTAATCGCCTCTGGCAAAAATCCCCTTCTTCTCAGAGCAACTATCGTTGTTAATGAAGGGTCATCCCACCCAATAAGTTTTTTTTTCTTAACTTGGTCTCTTATTATTCTTCCTGAACTTTCTACACCTTCAAGATTAAATCGTGCAAATTCATATATTCTGGTTTCTTGCAAACCAGCCACTGTCTGGATCAATCTCTGCAGTTCATTTCTTAGCTCAAATTCCTTGCTTCTAAGTCGATGGGTAACTCCTTCAATACCGTCCATAATCCCGGTTTCAAAATCATAAGTCGGCCATACTCTGTATTTTTTCTTTTTTCTTGGATGTGCTGCATCAATTATCCTGAAGATGATAGGGTCTCTCAATGTTGTGTTTTGGCTTTGCATATGGCCTTTAAGCCTTAAAACATATTTTCCATGTTTTGCCTTGAACATCTCATGCCATTTCTTTAGATTATAGTCCGATTGATTTAATCTGCAATGACACTCAACTCCATTTCGCCTGTTTTCTTTTATTGTTTTTTGATCGCATGTGCAAATGTAAGCCTGATTAGCATTGATTATTTTTTCAGCGTATTTGTAAAATTCTGCCATATGGTCAGATGCATAATCAATCTTGTCTGGTTTTATCCCCAACCATTCATAATTATCCATTTGTATTTTATAGAATTCATTTTCTGCAAGCTCAGGATTTGTATCTTCAAATCTTATGTAGAATGCCCCATCATGCCTTTTTGCAAGTTCGTAGTTGACAATCATAGCTTTTGCATGACCTATATGGGGGTATTTGCTTGGTTCAGGAGGAAATGCAGTTACAACTTGTTTTCCTTCCCTTATCTCCAGAAAGTCAAAAATATCTTTTTCCTTGGCTTCTTTCTTCTCAAGCAGTTCCGGCGCAATCTCCTGCAACTTTTTTTCTTTTTTTTCAAATGGAAGCTTGTTGATTTCCTTGATTATTTTAATGACTTCCTTGCTTATCTCCTTTGCCCTCGACTTCAAATCCGGATTTTCAGCAAAAACCTTGCCTATGACTGCGCCTGGGTTTGCTTTGTCTTTGTACTTAACAGCATTCTGCAAAGCATACTTCCTTATTGTTGATTTTAAGTGCGGATCCATGTTGTTAGTTTATCTGCAATGGTATATAAAATATGCGGATTTTAAAAAATCGAAAGTTATTTAAATAACTTGATGCATTGAAACGCCAACACAAAGACTGAAGGGGTTCTTTTTGATTTTCACCCTTTTTTTAAGGGGGCTCAATGGGCAGAAAAATTTCTACAATTCCAAAAGCAACAGTTGCAAGGATTCTAGTCAAAGCTGGAGCAAAAAGGGTTTCTGACAGCGCTGTTTCTGCTTTTACAGAGGTTCTGACAGAAATTGCACTCAAGATTTCTACCAAAGCAGCACTGATATCGAAGCATGCTGGAAGAAAAACAGTGCATGAAGGCGACGTAAAGCTGGCTGCAAAGTAAAATTTTTAAATGAATCTTCTTTATCAATTTTTATGGCAAGTTTTGAATTAGTAGGTTATACAGCTGGATTATTGGTTGCTGTAGCTTTAATTCCTCAGTTAATTAAATCATGGAAAACTAAATCAACTAAAGATATATCAATAATCTGGACTTCAATCTTAATGACCGGTTTAGCTCTTTGGATTGTTTATGGCATAGGGAACTTAATATGGCCTATTATAGTTTTTGCTACTATTGAATTTTTAATGACTTTGTCTTTATTTGTATTGAAACTGATGTATAAATAAAAATCTTAATAAAAGGATCCTTAATCTTATTTCTTGATGGGCTGGTGGCGTAATCCATTATATATAAATACCACTGGACATGGACGCCTAAACTATTTAAACCAATTCTTCTTCTAAAAATTGAAAAAGAGAATACGCAAAACTGCCAAATGATGATTTTCAATTACATAGAAAATCAATTACGCAATTTCGCTTAACATTCTCTTTTTCTTAGACTCCAAAGTTTAGAATAAAATAAAAACTTTGGAGGTGTAAATAATGAGAAAATTAACACAAATTAAAAAAGATAATATTAATGAATTATTGCATTGGGGATATTCTAAACATGAAATTTCAAGAATCTTAAATATCCCAAGATCTACAGTTATAAGGCATTCTTTTATTAAAGGTAAATATAACAGACCAATTAAAAAATTTACAACATCCTATACTCAAGTTGATGGGGAAGTTGTAGGCATTTTTGCTGGTGATGGCAGTCAGTATTATGAGCCAAAAGGCGGATCTTATGAGGTTACAATTCATATTGGTAGAAAGAACGAGGAATACTTGGAATATGTTAAGGGACTGTTTGAAAATCACTTCAATAAAGGATTTTGGGTTTCGAAAGATAAGGCTTGTTTTAAACTAAGAACAAAATCAAAAGCAATGTTTGAATATTTTTCTAACTATTTAGATTATAATTCAAAGATAAAACATTCTACTGTCAAGTTAAAATCATTAAATTTACCTAGAGATTTTAAAATTGGTTTTCTTAAAGGATTCTTAGACACCGATGGAACAATTATACATATTGAAAAGGAGAAAAGAACTAGGGCATCCTATTGTACAACATCAGAACAACTTTCAAAGCAAGTTCATATTGTTCTTAACCAGTTTGAAATAAGAAATAGCATATATGTATGTAATAGAAATAGGGGAAATGAAAAAACAGTGTACTATGTAGAAATACTTAAGAGTTCAGTGGATAACTTTATAAGCCTGACAAAGCCGCTTAAGGCTCGGACTGGATAGGGGCTGGTGGCGTAATCCGGTATCGCGCTCCCTTGGCTTGGGAGATTCATTCAAACCCATAAGACTCCGAGTTCAAATCTCGGCCAGTCCATTGATTAATAATAATCAAAAGCAATAAATATGACCCTGTTATATCACAAAGTTCTCAAATGAAAACTGAAGATTGTGTTTTTTGCAAGATTGTTGATGGAAAAGTACCAGCAGCTAAGATCTATGAAGATGCCATGGTAATCGCCTTTCTTGATATAATGCCTGCCAACAAAGGGCATTGCTTAATAATCCCAAAAAAGCATGTTCCTACCTTGGTTGAGATGGACGACAAGGATTTAGCTGCAACAATATTAGCAGTAAAAAAAATTGCAAAAGCAGTCTCTCTAAGCTTTGGCAATACAGGCTTCAATCTAGTAATGAACAACGGCAAAGAAGCAGGCCAAGTTGTGCATCATGCCCATCTCCACATCATACCAAGATTCCAAAAAGACAGATTAAGAATCAAATGGAGTCATCTAAAGTACGAGAATGACGAAATAAAGAAATATGCCGATAATATAAAGAAATTTCTTTAACAGCAAACTTTTTAAAATGGGTCTTTTTCTTGAGATATAGGCCGCTGTAGTTCAGCCTGGTTAGAGCGCTACATCTTTATGAAGCGAGGCTCATATTTTTGAGCTATGACCGAAAGGGATGACATACTCAAATCTAACCGGGTTACGTAGAGCAGTTAAGAATATCTTGCTGCGTGTAAAAGTCGTGAGTTCAAATCTCGCCAGCGGCATTTATTTCAAAACCAAAACCTTAAATAAATCTTATTCATCTCTTTTTTATGTGAATATTATGGAAACAAATCTTCAGAATACAAAATTAAAGATCGGAGACAAAGCACCGGACTTTAGCTTGCCTGGTGTTGATGGGAAAACATACACCCTTCATGATTTCAGAAACAAGAAAATAATTGTTGTTGTGTTCATGTGCAACCATTGTCCTTATGTTCAAGGCTCAATTGAAAGGATCAAGTCAATTCAAAGCGATTATGGGATCAAAGGTGTGCAAATTGTCGGCATTAATGCAAATGACGAAGTAAATTACCCTGATGATAGCTTCGAAAAAATGATAGAAGTCAGCAAAGCCAAAAATTTCAACTTCACCTACCTAAGGGATCAGGATCAGAAAATAGCAACTGCTTATGATGCCCAATGCACTCCGGAATGTTTTGCTTTTGATGCTGAAAGAAAACTAAGATATCATGGAAGAGTTGATGACAGCCCAAAAGACGAAACAAAAGTTAATGTCACAGACTTAAGAAACGCAGTTGAAGCTTTAGTCCATAATAAAAAAGTCGCAATGGAAGTTGCCCCTGCTATAGGATGTTCTATAAAGTGGAAGTAATCATTTCTTTAAATTCTTCAAAACTTCGTCATAATTGATTATTAAAGCCTTACTATCAGGATGCTTCTTTAATTCTTTTTCTAATATTTTCTTTGCCTCATCAAATTTTCCCATTGACATGCAGATAACAGCGGCATTGTTTGCTGAAACAGGGTTATTTGGATTTTGCTTCATGCTTTTTTTGAAATATTCTACAGCTTTTTCCTTATCACCCATCATCAGATATGCCTTGGCAATTTCAGAGTATATCAGTTTGTAATTCGGATTTATTTTAGCTGTTTTTTCATAATGTTTTAAGGCATTGTCAAAATCATGCCTTCCAAGATACATCCTGGCAGCCTGGTAGTTGTACCTTGCATTTTCCGGCTCTTCTTCAAGCTGTTTTAGAATAATCTTTGAATACTGCTCTGCTTTTTCCTTTATCCATTCAACATCCTTTAAAGAGCCAAAATGGTGCAAAACAGCATCTATTTTCTTATATTTTAGATGTTTTTCTTTTATTGAATCTTCTACCAGCTCATGGACTCTATGCTTGAAATGAATTCCTAGCTTATTCTTAAATAATCTAACCAAAACATTAGAAATATAGAATTTATATTCTTTTACTAATTCAAAATCTGAAAAATTTTGAGCTGCACCTTCAAAATACTTATTGATATAAGATCTTTGCTCTAATGCAAAACCAGCAATATTCTCTTCTGCGCTATCAATTGCTTCTTTTATTATTTCTAAATGTTCTTTTTCAATAATTTCATCAGCGTCCAAAACTAAGATCCAGTCTTTTGTTGCATGCTTCAGGCTTTCATTCCTGGCAGCGCTAAAATCATCAACCCACTTGAAATCAAAGACCTTTGCATTGAACTTCTTGGCAATCTCTTTTGTCTTATCTGTGCTGCCGGTATCGACAACAATTATCTCATCAACAATGCCTTTAACGCTATTCAGGCATTGCCCTAAGTATTTCTCTTCATTCTTTGTTATCAAACATAAGGATATTGTTGCCATTTTGTTAAGGATATGTATAACTTAAAACGCTCTGGCCTGCTGAATTATTCAGATAAAGTGTATCTCCACCATTGTTCCACACTGCACTGCCCCTTCCCCAATATAATTCAGTTGAAGTATCTGAACCAGAGCCGGTGATGATGGTAACATTTGTTCCATTGCCTAAGTTAAAGGTAGGGGCAGTATAGGTATGTGAAGCATCGTCTGTAGCAGTCCAGCTTGTCATGTCTATTGAATATGAACAGGAATTTTTTAGCGTAAAATATTCATCAGTTAAATTTTGGTTATCATCACCGCCAGCATCGTAATTGAAGTTTAGGACACTAAAGCAATTATCGCCGATATAATCATTTTGAGTAGTAGTATTGCATAAATTCACCCCATTGCTTAGGCATTGCTGCCAGGCAGCCTCGAGTTCACTTTGGTATCTGGTATTCGGTGATACAATGCTGACATTCGCAAATCCCTCCTGCACAAGCTTTACATTTATGTTATCGCTGTCGACAAAAACATATCTCCAGAACTTATCATTTGGATCTTTATCCTGGGTGTCATTATGGAGGATTACTGTTTTTCCTTCCACTAATTCTTTTAATCTGGCAATCCCTTCATCATAATATGCTTGGCCGCTCCCAGGAGCCTTTATTCCAATTAAGCTTATTTCATCATCAGTATCCAATTTTACCGTATCACCGTCAATAACCTGGCTTACAGTCACATTTGTTTGATTGTAGTTTACATACCTAGGCTGGCAAGTGCCGTTATTGCAGCCATACTTGCATTCTTTATGGTAAGACCAATGATCACCGTCTTCATCACAAATCCTTGAAGTATCTCCATCACAAGTGTAATCCCCGGGCGTACAAAGGGCTACACAGCTGTTATTTACGCATCCTTTTTCGCAAAATTCTTTAGCAATAAAAGAACAATTAGAAATTTGATAGGATACATATTCTGAATCTATGCACTTCCATCCTTGTGTGCAATTCAATAAACTCCCTTGATTTTGAGGTACACTAATGTTAATGTCTAATTTTGTTTCATTTGTATCTATCTGTTCTTCATCCGATAAATCCTCCTCCTTTATTTCAATTGTTTTGCACTCTGATTCGCACTTTGCATCCGAGTATGTCGTTTCTATCCATTCACCGGTCACTAAGTCGCATCCCATATAAGCTGATTCTTCATTGTCGCATATTTGATCAGAAATACAGCAATTATCAGTGCAGAAAGTGCCATCAGGATATTTGCAGGCTCTTTGTATTTCAGTTACAACATCGCCAGTTATGAATAGGCCTTCTTGTGTGATCTCAACATCATCTGAATCTTTGTTGCACCCTGCTGTTATGATTATTATTGAAAAGAGCAAAATAAAATAAAAAAATCTTTTTTTTCCTGGAATAATTGAATTTAACATTGTTGCCTTTTTATTTAAAACGCCAAGGCCCGGACTTTCATGCTTTTCAGCAATTTGAACCGGGAAGTCCTTGCGGACATCCGCTTTCGAGGCGAACGCAATATTCCTGAATGTGAGTAAACCTCGCCATTTGCCAGATTCTGCCACCTTGGCACGATTAGAAGAATAATCTTTTTTAAAAACTTTGCCTTAATGATCGCTGCAATCCCACTCAAAGCCGCAATTGGGGCATATTATCTTGCAGTGCCTTTCGAACATCTCAGTATTGCAGATTTCGCATAAGACAGTTTCACTTTGTCCCTTCACATTTAACACCAAAAGAGCCGTAGCTTAAGTTCAAGTCAAACTTCTTGCATAATAAATTCATCACTATTAAATTTTTCTCTGTTGGCTCTTTGACAATGCACTGCCTAAACCCGCTATTGTCCCAGTTTGGATCTCCCTTGACTTGATCGCAGAACTCAATAAACGCAATGGGTATTTCAATATCGACAGTCTCTGAGGCATTTCCTATCTCCTTTTCTAAGTTCTTCGCATCTTCAGGAATCGTAATGAAGCCCCAAAATACGCTTGTAAGGACAATCCCGATTATCAATGCCCCGACAAATATCCCCCATGCTTCTAATTCAGAATAGCTTTTCGCCATTCTAGAGTAGAAATGAAATTGGATTTAAAAAGGTTTAGAAATAAAATGCCCCCGCCGGGATTCGAACCCAGGTCCTCGGATCGAAAATCCGAAATGATTGGCCGGATTGTGCTGAAGTATATTCATCTACACTACAGGGGCAATTATTGAAAAAAAATTCGATGTTTATTTTTAATAGTTTCTATAAATTTTGAATAAAAGTGGGCCCGATAGGATTTGAACCAACGACCTCTAGCCAAGATTAATCTCTTTCCGGCTGGCTTAGCTCTCCAATGGTTTTTATATTTTGTACCATTAGTGGTCCTATAAGACCGGCGCTCTAACCAGACTGAGCTACGGGCCCATCGGATTAAGATATTTTACACCGATTTAAAAGGTTTTCTGAAATAGCTTTTCCACAAGCTATATATATAAGTTAAATAAAGAATATCAGATAAAAGAGGTCGATTAAAATAAAGAATAATAAAATAATCTTATTGTTATTTCTTGTATTAGCTTTAGTGATTTTAAGCGGCTGCAAAAAGGCAGAATGCCAGACAAGCTCAGATTGCTCGTCAAAAACATGCTCAGTGTCTAAATGTGAAGAAAAAACATGCGTCTATACTCCTCAAGCCAATTGTTGCGGCAACGGCGTCAAAGATGCAATAGAAAGCGGATTGCAGGGCAATGAATGCACTTGCCCCCAGGATTATGGAAAATGCGAAGGAATACCTAAAATAAAGGTGGGAGTAAGGGAAGAAGATGCGGTTTATGCAAAATATCTTTGCAATAACTTTAATCAATGTGTATTGGGGGTAGAAAGCCAGGAAATTGCTGCTCAAAACTTCCTGGATTCAATCATTGTTGGATTTTTCAAGGCAAGTTCTGTTGTAAGATACAACAAACCATTTGACATGAGCAAAGACAGTTTTGAGTTTAAGATAACTCTGGATGACGCAAATAAAGATTTAGTCCTGCCTCTAAGAATAACAAGCATAAGAGTTTTGTTTAATGGCCAGAATTCAAGATCAGAACTGTTAGTTGCGGAAAAAAGCCTAAACAGCATCATCAATAACATTGGCGAATCAGTGACAATATTTGTACCATTAAATTTAAATTATAAACCGGAAGAAGTGGAAGAATCTGGCTCTATGAGATATACTATTGACTATAACTATCTAAAGGAAGTTCCAAGCGGTGTAAATCCTGACGGTTCAACCTCAACTAAATTAGAAACAGTAAGGGAAAAATATACATCTCCGGCAAAACAGGTTTTCTTTGTAAAAACTGGCTAAAATGCTTAATAAAAAGTCCATAGAATTATCGCTTAATTTTCTTGTCATCATCATAATTTCAATAGTAATATTCGGTTTTGGCGTGTATTTCATCTCAAGACTTTCTTCTGAAGCTACTGAATTGACACAATTGACGACAAGCGAGCTTGACAGCAAGATAGAAGGCCTTATTTGCGAAGGCTTTGACAGGGTTTGCGTTGTAAATGAAAGAAAAGTTATTAGGAAGAAAGAATTCGGTGTTTTTGGAGTGAAAGTATTAAACATCCTTCCAAGCCAGAATTTTGATATAGTAGTTACTTCATCAAATCCTTTAGGCTTTAGAAAGGATAAATCACCGATCACAGACCCGCCTTTAACAGTACATCCTGCAGTCAGGACAATATCAATTGATAAAAACGAGGAAAGAGATTTAGCGATTGGCGTCCAAGTTCCACCAAACGCTGTTGTAGGAACATACATATTAAATGTAGAAATCAAGTCACAGGATGGAAAACTTTATTCTCAGATTTTGAAATTATATGTTGATGTGAGTTGATTACTCCCCAGCTTTAACAATCTCAGCAAAGCCTTTTGCCTTCAATGAAGCATTCCCGACCAACCCACCATTAATGTCCGGCATTGCCAACAGTTCTTTTGCATTCTCTGCCTTCATGCTGCCGCCATAAAGAATTCTTGTGTTTTTGGATGTATTTTCATCAAATAAATTGTTAAGAACTGACCTGACAAACTGATGCCTTTGCTCAGCATCTTCCTTTGTTGCTGGCTTTACATTTGGATTGCCCCTGCTTATTGCCCAGATTGGCTCGTAAGCGATGCTGACGTCCTTCATTTGTTGATTGTCCAATCCCTTTAAGCAGTTCTTTAATTGAGTTTCAATGATATCATTCGCAATCCCTTTTTCTTTTTGATCAAAATTCTCCCCAACACACAATATTGGCTTGAGCGCGTGTTTTAGTGCTGAAATCACTTTCTTATCTATCAAAGCATCATCTTCCTTGAAAATTTCCCTTCTGTCAGAATGGCCTAGAATAACATATCCACATCCAACACTCTTGAGCATTAAAGGGGAAACGTCTCCTGTAAAAGCGCCGGAATCTTCGTAATGCATGTTCTGGGCGCCAAGCTTGATATTGCTGCCTTTTAATTCGTCAGCAACATCTTTTAGTACAGTAAATGAAGGGCATACAACAACATCTGCTTCAGCATCCTTGACCAATGGAGTTAATTCTTTGACTAAAGCAACAGCTTCTTCGTTAGTCTTGTTCATCTTCCAGTTTGCTGCTATTAAATTTTTCATTTGGTTTATTCTAAATTGTTTTATTATTATTTTTAAATCCGTTCGCAGCTTCGCTGCTCACAATATTTAGTGCTCAGAAAAATTCTTTCTGCCATTGAATTTTTCTTCGCCTATTGTTGCAATAAATCGAGGCGAAAATTAGTGGCAAAGACAATTTTCGCCGAGACTATTTGTTGTTGCGAAGCAACGGGTTTAATTTATTCTTAATTAATCAACAAATTCCAATATCCTATTTAATTCTTTTTGTTTTTTAGCAAATAAAACCCTAAAACTACTACTATTATTGACGCCAAAACCACCCAGACAGAAATTTTAATCCCCAAATCCATAAAGATCTGTTCAGGATACAGGTTTACAATCAATTCATTGGCCGGGTCAAACAAATAAGTTCCTTTTTCAAAAAATAACAAATGGAATGATTCAAAAGTCGCTGCAAAATCTGAATTTATCAAAAGAAATAACACTGCTGCAAGTATTATTGTCAAAAACCCGCCAAAAACAAGAATTTTTCCTACAAAGCTTGTTATGTAATTGTTGATCTTCAGCGTATACACAGCAATTAATAGCAAAATCACGAATATAACTATCAAGATAAAGAAAACTATTGTTGAAAATCTGATTGTGTTCCTTACATCAAACAGATGCTGCTTCTCCCTTTCATTGAAATCATCCGGCAATTCATTATTTCCCCCTCTTATGAAATTTATGACTTTTTCGTGCAGCGAATCAGCTCCTGCAACGTTTTGATCAACTTGATATTCTGCAAATTTTTTCTCGTAAAACAGATTATCAAAGCTGACAATGTTGAAAACTAAAAGGAAAAGTAAAAACGGCAAAAGAAGAATCAGTAAAATTTTTGAAAATGTAAGAAATCCCATATTAACTGTCCATTATGATAACCTTTTTCTCATCCTCGATTGCTTTTTTGATAGCTTCATCTATTGAACTTTTGTTTTTCCTGCGTGTTGTTGATTTCTTCATTTCAAGCTGCTGCTCATCAAATACCTGCTTTGCAGCTTTGAATGGTATATCCTCTTCCTTTATCTTCTCTTCTTTCTTTTCTTCTTCAAACATGCTGTCCTTTTTCTTTTCCTCTTCCTCAACATCCTTTTTTTTCATGTAGTCAGAGGAAACATCCTTTTCATCTGAGCCGTACTTTGGATCATTATATTTTTTGTCTTCTTTCTTGTCTTGTGAAAAAATACTGCCATATTTTGAAGATTTATATGTATCAGAATTAAAGTTCAGCTTGTCTTCGTCCCACAATTTTGCTTTGTACATGTTAAGATGCAATCAGCCCATTCCAGATTGATTTCTTGATTTTATAGCCCTTTTTGATCAGCAAATCAGCTTCCCTGTTGTTCCTTTCGAGAACCTGGGCTTCGAACTCAAAGTCTGGAGCTACTTCTTCCAGCTCTAAAAACGGGTTTAATTGCTTCATTTAACACACCTCATTACCCTTTTTAAATCTTTCGGTTTTTACTACTAACAGGTAACTTTAATTAAGCCTTAGCCAGAGCAGAATCTATCCTCTTTCTTAGCTCTGGTTCAGGAAACGCACCGACAACCCTATCTAACTCTTTGCCATCTTTGAAAATTATCATGCAGGGGATTCCCCTGACATCATGCTTGGCAGCAGTATCCTGATTTTCATCAACATTCAGCTTTGCAAACACCAGCTTGTTTGCGAATTCACTGGATAACTTTTCCAAAACAGGGCCAACAATCCTGCATGGACCGCACCAAGGTGCCCAGAAATCAACTAAAACTGGCAATTTATTGTTTAGAACATCTTTCTCAAAATTATCTTTGGTAATTTCAAGCATTTTTGATCAGGAGTTTTTTATTTATTATTTAAAACTTGTCTTTTATTTAATCAAAAATCTTCTTTTGTCACTGTCCAAATCCAGAAAAGAGTCGCATGTTTCCCTAAGATGCGAAGAGCATGATTTTTCAAACGCTATTACTTCTATTCTGCAGCCCAAGGCATGTCTTAAGTGATGTATCAACGGAACATAATCCCCATCACCGCTGACAATAACTATAGTGTCAAGCTTTGGCGCTGTCTCAATTGTGTCCATAGCTAATCCAATATCCCAGTCACCTTTTTTTGCACCGCCGGCAAAAATTTGCAAATCTTTAGCTTTGACCTCATAACCAATCTTTTCCAATGCATCAAAAAAATTTCTCTCTTCCTTTACATCAGCTTTTATTACATAGGCTATAGCCCTGATCAAACTCCTGTTTCCAACAGCAGCCTTTAGAATTTGCGCAAAATTGACCTTTGCTTTGTACAGGTTTTTTCCTGAGTAATACATGTTCTGGACATCAACAAAGACACCTATTCTCTGGCCTTTGAAATCCCTGTTCATTGCTTCATTCGACCGATGGAATATTTTCATTGTAACCGCAGCTTGAACAAACCAATTTATTGTCTTTAAACGACAGGCTTAATTGCCTGCATTTAGGGCACTCTTTAACAACAGAAAACTTTCTCACCTTTTTTTCTGTATCATCATTATCCATTACTTTATTTTTTGTTTAATTGCATGTATTTAAAGGTTGTGAAAAAGGTTATAACAAATAAATTTTAACAAAAAAAGAATCAAAAACTACCTTATGACCTCATATTCCTTTACAATTATCCATGTAAACAATAACAGAATCACAGCGCCTGCAATAATCCATGACAAGCCAATCTGGAGTGTTGAGCTGAACATCAAATAAAGACCATAAGCCATTATACCAAATCCAAGCCACAGGAATTTATCTAGCACCATCTTCATGATTTCAAATTCCTGCTGTTCTGATAATCTTCTTTTCATTTTTGTTGATTTATCCTCTTACAACAATGAAAAAATCTTTTTGCGCGTAAATATTGCTTGATGTAAATGGATTTTCCAAGACTTCAAATGTTAAAAAGTATGAGCCAATAAATGATGAGCCGGTTGGTATGCTTATCCTGATGTTTCTCACATCTGAATCAGCAGCTGTTAACACAGAAGATTGTTCGCTGAATTGGAACCATCCTTTCAATTCATCCGGTCCTGATGGGCTAGTGCCCCCAGCACCGTCAGGACCTGAGACAGAGGTAAACCTCATTTTATAATCTAAGGGCTGATCACCTTTATTCCTGATACCGACAGTCAGAATAGTGGATTCCCCTTTATCTATAATAATCTCAGTCTTAGGAAAAGACACTTTTTTATCTCCAGTAATTAAATCATCAAGAATTTTTTGTCTGACTTGCTCAGTAACATCCTCTGTTGTGCTGGTGATGGTCTTGAATAAGCCCCTTACAAATCCGAGCCCAAGTCCTAGAAGGGTCATGGCTAGTACAACAATAACTATCGCTTGGATTGAAATTTCTAAAGAAGCCTTTTTGTTAAACATCCATTCACCTCTTTTTTTCCGGCAATGTAATATAATATGATTATATTTATGACGGTTGTTTATAAAGCTTTCGAAAAATTGTTTTAAAATACAAAGTAAATTTATTAAGTATCCATAGTAAGGAAAAATCCAGCCATCCATGGCGGGTCGACGGACAACCTTCCTCCTTGAAGAATTAGCTTAATAGTCGTCAGGATTGTCCTACTCAGTAAAAATTTCTGCGGATTTTGACACATGACATTATGAATCCTTAAAATTTTTACTTCGCCGACCGCCATGGCTGGATTTTTTCATTATAGAAGGAGACACCGCAAGCAAAAAAGCTGAAGACAATATTAAGGAATTTCTGGACGCTTTCAAGAATGTTGACTTTGATAATCTTTTTTATGGACTTGTCAAAAACCAACAGACAATTTTGTCTCGGTTTTTGAGCATGCTCGGAAATATACTTCAATTAGAACAACATTGGACTTACGTCCATCAGTCACGGAGTGATGGAATATTTCCGACATATTAAAAGCCAAGTGTTTGAACTGTTTCCAACTGTTGGAAACACCACAAACAGTTCAATAAAGAAATTGGCAAGAAAGGAAGAGAAGTTTTGTATGTGAAGTAAACATCTTAACAACCCAACAACAATGATGGCAAATTGAGTGCAGAGGAAAAATCCATACACAGTGTGGATTTTTCCTTTGCGAATAGGGTTTTGACAAACAAAACCCGTGTTTGCCATCATTATTGTTGTTGGGTTAGTAGTTTTAATCATCAACCAATTAGCAACATTTAAAAATCATTATCAAATCCTGATTATTATGGCAAGAATCAGAAAATTTGTCGCTTACAGAAGGCAAAAAAGACCATATACAAGAACATCTAAGTTCAAGTCAAAAGCTTTTATTAGAATGGCCCCTAATGTAAAGGTTGTCAGGTTCAACACCGGCGATCCACGAAAGGAATTTAACTGCACATTGAAACTTCTGTCAAAATCAAAGCTTCAGATAAGAGACAATGCTCTTGAAAGCGCAAGACAGACATCAAACAAGCTTCTCGAGTCAAACCTTGGTTTGAACGGTTTCCATATGAAAGTGACTGTTTATCCTTATCAGGTCATAAGAGAGCACGCACTTGCAGCAGGTGCAGGCGCTGACAGGTTCAGTTCAGGTATGGCGCATGCATTTGGAAAGCCAGCAGGCGTCGCTGCAAGAGTAAAAAAAGGCCAGACCATATTCCAGATCAAAGTTGACAAACAAAACATAGAGCTTGCAAAAAAAGCATTAGAAAGAGCTTCTAAAAAAATACCTTGTTCTTGTCTTATAACAGTTAGTGAGAAGAAGTAATCATTCTCTTAATATCTCAGAAACTAATTCATAAGTTTCAGGATATTTATCAATATCAATAATGTCAGTATGGAAAGTTTCTCCGAATGAACAGCTTCCGTTTATGCTGAATAATTCTGCATTTTCTAATCCAGCACTTCCTGCTGTGACAATTCCATCGCCAAAGCCGGATTTCATTGTGCAGCCTTGGCCAATTATTGAATAGAGCTCAACATCGCTTGGCTGCTTTGATGGATCATTGAGTTTATTAATGAACAAGCTATCTTCGAGCATATCCTGGCATTCCCTGTTTTCTCCGATAATTCCACAGAAATTAGCTACTGCTCCTGAAATGCCTTTGTTTGGTGTTGCAATCGTTATTAATTTGTCAACATCCCCATCACCAAAAATCTGGACGTATCTTCTTGAAACTAAACCGCCCATTGAATATGCTATGATGTTGACTTTTGGTTTATTTGTTCTGTCCTTTATTATCTCAATCAAATCCTTTAATCTTACAGCATAAGTGTCTATATTCTCGCTGTTGGTTGGAATGACTATGTATTTGTCTTCTTGCCTGAATGCATCAAAGTAATAGCTTATCTTGACTGTTATAGGCCTGCCTGACAAGCTCCACACGCCTCTCTGCAAGGGCTCGTTTTTTGAATAAAGGGAAACTATGCCTGCATTCAGGAAACCGTCATCCTGAAGTCTTGATTGCAGCTTATTGAACGAATCCAGTGAATATTCAGGAGAATTGCTTTTTGCAAATGAATGCCCGTGCACAAATACTACAGGAAATGTTTCAGGATCATTTCTGCATGAATCATCCAGGCAGCACGGATTGCACTCATTAAATATGCAGCAGATTGGAGGATTGTCAGACAATTCAGTGTCTATTTTGGAAACAATATTGTATGTTATGTTTGTGCTTATTGGATTAAAATTTTCAATTATATCTGCTGTTTTGTCAATCTTCGAGCACTCATTAATCAAATTCAATGAATTATCAGATAAATCTATTTTTGACAGTAAATACAATGAAATATTTAATGAACTATTGTAATTTAAGGGTATTATATTTGTTTTATTTTTCGGCAATACCGAATCAGCTATATTAATAATATCAGAATTTGTTTTATTATCTGATTTTATTGCTTCAAACGAGTCAAAATAGGAATTATTTATTTTTCTTAATTCATTTTCTTTGAAGTTATTTGCTAATTCTAAAAATTCATTGCCTGAAAAATTTATATTTTTATCAGAAATAATTTTTAAGGTTTCATTTCTAACCATAAAATACTTTTGATCCAATTCACTCAATAAGTCGCAATTTTGCTTTAAAGACGAGGAATCGGGATATTTTTCAATAAATACGCCTGTATTTTTTATTGCATCATTAACAGAAATATTTTCTTTGCAGTCACCTCTTAAGTTGCACAATAAATTATCTTCAAATTTTAAATTATAATCAGTCTTAAAGAATAATTCAGCAGCTGGGTTTTTAGTTTCTAGAATCAATAACTCATTTTGGTTTTTGATATTGCCAATTTCATCATCTAAAATATCATAATTGTCAAAAGTATTATTAATTGTTGAGGATGCAACTGAATTAAAATCATTTAAATTATTCACAAAATTATTTAATGTTTCATTATCTTGAATTAAATCAACAAAATAGCCCAGTTCATTCAGATCATTGGATAATATTTTTAATTCTGATAAAAAATTATTATGTAAATCTCCAACATTATCAATTTCTTTATCAAGGTTGCTTATTGAATTATTGATTTTTTCTAAATTTTCATGGAAACTCCGGTCAAATAACTGATTTAGTTTGATGTAAGCTTCAACCGACCACAGATTTCTTAGGTTCTCTATAGAAACTCTTAGCTTGTCATAAGCATCATTTATGTCAACTTTTGTCTTTGATAAATCAATAAGATTAACATCATGAGCCAATTCAAAGTATTTTTGGTTTAATTGCTGGTGTGACACATCAGCAGCTGCCAATAGTTCCAGCAATTCTGTAACATCCTGCTTTAAAATCTGCTTCAGCTCTTTTTCCGTTTCAGTAAGATCATAATTTAATATGACCAAAGAAGATCTGGATTTTTCAGGACTGCTTGTAAAGCATAAAAATGAGCTTATACTGCTGCATTCTACATCAAAGCTGTATAAATCCTGGCCACTTCCTAATCTTTGGACTTTTAAGTCATAATTCTTCTTGAAATGATCTTCGGTTCCCAGCTCAAAATCTCCATTATCTATTATTTGGTTTTTGCTTCGGTCATGAAATGTATAAGAGCAAGCTGCTCTGCAGGTAACAACATTATCAATAGACACATCAAATTCAACATTGCTGGTTTCACCAAAAAAAGTGTCAATTGATTTCTGGTTGGGAGACAATGAGACAATAAGATCATTCCCCAGAAAGAAATTTATCTTTTGATTGAATAAAATTACAGAGTATATGAACAGGAGTGTCAGTACGATGATCACAACAACTTCGTATTTCTTCCAAAAAGATTTTTGTCCTGCCACAAGTGGTTATTTTTTTAGTAGGTTAAAAAGGTTTCTAGAATTTTTGAATTACTTTCTCGAGCGTATTTTCTTGTAGATCAGATAAACAGTGTAAACTAAGAATAAGATCATTCCAACTGGTACTGTGAAATATAGGAATACCCACCCAACCTGCATATATTCTGGACCCATAAAAGGGATCAAAAGAACAGGGCTTGCAAAGAATAAGAAAATTAAGATATAAATCAAAACAATTTTCAGTAATTTATTCATGATTAAACCGAGTTTAGGTACTTTAAATAAGTTACTATATCTAAAACTCACAACCAATTACCTTCTATATAGAAAATAATTCTAAAAACCAAATTTACCTATCAAAAACCAAAAACTTTATATATGAGTTAGTGCTCTTTTTAAAGAACTAATATACATTTTAATATACCTATATAGGAAATAAAACAAACCGATTTGGATTAGGTACATTTATCTATTCCATTTGTGCGATAAAATGGCAACAGAATT
>NZDH01000004.1 GCA_002688775.1 Candidatus Woesearchaeota archaeon | reverse complement strand
TTAATCACTAAAGTTGTATTCTCATCCTTCATCGGATATGTGTTGACAGTGAAGTTATCATTGATAACAGGAGCTTCGGTAACAGCAAATGATGCAATCTGTTCTCCTGGAATTGTGCTAGCCCAAGTTGTATTGACTTTTACAATATAAGTCGCAGCTGTTGTTGGTGCTGTTAAAGTGTAATTATAGTTTCCAAATGAATCAGTGAAGATTCCTGAATAGTTTAGGGTTACGTTCAATAGATATGGAGTTCGTGAATTATTTGTTGTATTAAAAAAAGCTAAGTACTGTAAATACCTATTACTTGAATTTTGAGATATTACTGAAGGACTTGATGTGTGTGTTAACCAATCAGACCATAGTGAGTTGTCTGCTGAAGTTCTTGTTCGTAAGACTAAGCTTGTGTTAATCTGGGTAACATTTTCCCAGCTTATAGAAGTCCAGTTTGCTGTAGCTGAAACATCAAAAACTTGAGAAGTGAAATTACCTGATGAATAATATTCTACTGAGGATAAATTAAATCCTGAGGGATTAGCTAAAGCACCAATGGTGTTATTGGATTTAATATATCCAATTATTATTTTTCCAGCGTATCCTGAATTTCCTCCACCACCACCTCCTCCCCATCCTGAACCACTAGAACTCGTATCTGCGCCACCTTTACCTTCATTACCTCTATCGTTTCCAGAAGCAAAAGTTGCTCCAGCCCCTCCTGGTCCTCCACCATTTCCACCTCCCCCATTACTTCCTCCACCAGTTCCACCTGATCCGCCTCGTGCAAGAACAGAATTGCTTGGCATGTTTATTGTCTTGCCAAGAATTTTTATAGAGCCTCCAGTGGCTCCTTGAGCTCCAGCTCCCCCACCTCCACCTCCTGACCAGCTATGAGCACTAGTGCCATTTCCACCACCTCCACCTTTACCTCCATCAGCAAGTATTGAAGAAGATACAGCAGTAATGTTATTACCATATATTAATATAATCCCACCGCCGCTTGTTCCATTTTTTCCTGCTGAACCAGCATAACCAACCCATTCGCCACCTCCAGCAGCTCCTGCTGAACCATTTGCACCTCCTCCAGTTCCAGCAGTGGCAGCCGCTTTTCCTCCACAACCACCTGAACCAGAACTTCCTCCACCACCAGCTCCAGCTGATGCACCAGAACCAAGTCCTATAGAATTTGAGTCATTTGTTGTTATCATGTAAGGATTATCAATATCAAATTTATAAGGACAACCACCACCAGCACCAGTCGAATAATACTCCCAATCGTACCCATGAGAACCTCCACCTCCACCACCTTCATAACCAGAACCTCCTGCACCTGAAGCTTCGTTGTGATAACCTCCGCTTGAGCCTCCACCTCCTCCTGCATTTCCGCCACCTGCAGATGAATTAGTTCCATTTTTTCCGGGATTTTGGCCGCTGCCGGATGGTAAGCTTGCGCCACCGGTGGCTTCACCTGCAGCCCTACCGCCCCCTAGGGTACAAGAACCTCCAACAGCTCCTGTTGTTGTCGAAGGCGAACATGGGCCAAGAGGACTTTCATTTCCATCATCACCATTACTAGTCCATCTTCCTACACTATATTCAGCACCTTTTAAACCGCTAATGCCTCCTCTAAATCCTTTTTCACTTGCATTGATAAGTCCGCTAACATTTACTAATCCAGAAGCTCTGAAAACTATAATTCCGCCTATAGAACCGTTCCAAGAAGAAGCAGTTATAGAGCCGCTTTTATTTATAATTACATCTGTATATTGAGGAACTCTAACAATTTGTGTAACAGTAGGACTTGTTGTATCGTGGCTATTTGGATCATCGAAGTAGCTGTTTGATAATACGGTATTAAATGAAAGAGTATTACTTGAAATATTTGTGATTTCCTTAAATTCATAATTCCCTGCAAAGCCTTGGCTAGCATTCTGCATCTGGATAATTAATATTTTGTCTCCTGTAGAAAATGAAGTGTTATCAGTGACATTAACATGAGTTTTGCCTGAAGTAGCGTTATCTAATAAATTAGTGTAATTATTGATAATAACATTAGGTGTTGTTATGGTTATATTTCCATCAGAACCATCACCAAAATTATAATCTAATGTGACATTTTGCCCATCAGATTTTGTTTGGTTATATTCTCCTTTGTCAAAATCAGTACCATTATTATCTGTTATATTATGGATTAATAATTCTTCAACATTATCCAAAAATATTTTTATCAGATTATTTGTAACATTAGTATTATTGCTCAAGTTAATATGTCCACTAACAGCAATAGGACTTGAAGCAGAAACAGCAGTTGCATTCAAATTCTCACTTATTTCCATCAAAATAATTTCTATTGTAGTTGTATTAATCACAAACCCATCACTATCAGTTACAGAAACATTCCACAACCAAGTTCCATAACCAGTTAAATTAAAGCTAACATTATACAAATCACCAGCATCTCTNNNNCCATTTGTATTATTGATNACTTTNGTNCCNTTNGGANNAANNAAAGTNAAGTTNATCCATNAGTAANTGTATNNTNNNNATCTGTAACATTAATCACTAAAGTTGTATTCTCATCCTTCATNGGATATGTNTTNACAGTAAANTTATNNTTAATNACAGGANCTNNAGTTACTNNAANTGNTGCNNATTGCTCACCAGGAATNGTATCTGTCCCAGGTTGTATTGACTTTNANNNTNTNNGTNNCNGCTGTTGTTGGTGCTGTTAAAGTNTAATTATAGTTTCCNAANGAATCTGTGAAGATTCCTGTGGAATTGATTGTAACATTCAACAAGTAAGGTGTTGCAGAAAGATTAGTGGTATTAAACCGCACTAGGTATTCTACATAAGCAGCATCTTCATCAATGGATGATGGGCTGCTTGTGTGTGATCTCCATTTACTAAATGCAGAACTATCATTGCTTGTTCTGGTGTATAAAACCAATGAAGTATTTAATGGAGTTACATTATTCCAAGCAATTGAATCAATTCTAATGCTTGAATTTGCAAACTTGATTGTTTGAGATGTGAAATTTCCTTTTTCATAATAAAGCGGATGAGTTAAATTGAATTTTGAAGTAGGTACTGTGTCTCCTGAAAAGGTTACATAATTTAATCTTATTCTTCCATCTCCTCCTGCGCCTCCGCTTCCTCCTTCTCCACAACCACCAGGAGCTACTCCTGGGCGACCGCCACTTGCATTTACTCTAAGAGAACCTAAACCCATTTCAACTGCGTTTAAATAAATAGTACCACCGGCACCTCCACCCCCACCCCCACCCCCATTCGCACCGGTACCACTACCGCCACTTGCATTAATGTATCCACCGCTATTAATAGTAATATTCTTTGCAAATATCATTATTGTTCCTCCACCATCTCCACCAGCAAATCCACCANCACCAGAACTTGCGCCACCCCCACCCCCAAATAAAATTTTACTTAAATCATCTTTACCATAAGCAGAACTTGCAACCCCTCCTGTACCAGAGCAATCATCTCCATCAACGCCAGCTGTCCCATAGCTACCCCCAGCACCAGACGCATGGCTTGGTGTGTAATCACCCCCNCCTCCTCCTCCATCATTTGAAGCAGCTGCAAAATCACCAGTACCTTGATAACCTTCTCCTTGCTGTCCATCATAACCTGGATTACCACTATCATCAACTCCACCCCTGAAACCATCTCCTATTACATCTATATATCCTGAAATACTAACATTATCAGTTGCTCTGAAAATAACAATGCCTCCAGTAGTGCCATCCCAAGCAGTCGATGTTATAGAGGCAGAAGCTTGTACACTGACATTTACAAATTGAGGCACGCTTACTATTTGAGTAATATTAGATACTGTACCACCTGATTGACCAGAAGTATAATTTTTTTCAAGTGGTTTATTTAAGGTAATGTTGTTGTTGGATATACTGGCTATTCTCCTAAACTCATAAGTTCCTGCAGATGTCCCGCCACTTCCATTCTGCATTTGAATGATTAAAATTTCATCATCCACCTCAAATTTATTATTTGCAGTATCACTCACTCCAATGACCTTGCTTCCAACTGGTATGCTTGCATTAACAACATCAGTATAATTATTGATAATTGTATTGAGAGCTGTAACTATTAAATTACCATCACTGCCATCTCCAAAGTTATAATCNAAAGTTACATTCTTNNNATCAGTTNTTGTTTGATTATATACTCCNTTNTTNAANTCAGTTNNATTTTNATCTNNNAANGTTTTATTNANNANTTCTTCAGTNCCATCAACAAAAANACGAATTAAATTACTTGAAACATTACTTNNATTGCTCAAGTTAANATGCCCGCTAACAGCAATATGATCAGAAGCAGAAACAGCAGTTGCATTCAGATCCAAAGTTATATTCAAGCTTGGATAGATATCAAAAGAATCAAGCGCATTAAGCACGTTAAATCCAAGAATTGTTGCGTCACATGTTACATTGAATTGGCTGCTCGAATCAGTCCTGTTGGTATAAGGCTGGTTGTCAAGGTAATAAATTCCAGTTGTCGAGTTGAAACTCATGTTTATGGGATGAGTCCATGCTCCTGTCAGGTTGTGGCTGAAAGTGCAGTTGATAAATGAGCCATTTATTGAATCAGTTCCATCAGTAAAGTTGGCATAGAACCTAACTGGCTGTCCAAGAACTTTATTCAAGTTGTCAGTATCATCCCAAACAGTCAAATTGCTTAATACAGAATAATTAATGCTTACATTATTTATTATTGGCGTGAAGTTAGTATTAGAAGTATTGAATGCAGCCAAATATTGCAAGTATCTTGCTGTGCTGCTCAAGCTTGTAGCAGATAAAGTATTATTGCTTACAGAATTCCAATCAGAGTAAGTAATATTATCCGCACTTGTCCTATAATACATGCTCAAATTAGTATTCACAGGAGTTGTATTGCTCCAGCTAATATGGGTCCAATTTGCTGTTCGGCCGGCATCAAAGGCGCGTGATGTAAAGTTACCTGTTGTAAGATGGGCTGTTGTTAGATATCTAATAATTACAATACCTGAACCGCCTGATGCACCAGTGTCAGCATCATAATCTGAACCACCACCACCACCTCCTGTATTTGCAGTACCATCTGTTGCAGCCACGGTCCCAGCCGTAGTTCCACCAGCGCCTCCACCACCAGCACCACCAGCACCAACAAAATGTGTACCTCCACCTCCACCTCCACCTGCGTAAGTTACAGATGAACCACTAATTGATGATGCTGTGCCAGCTCCACCTGCTCCGCCAGTGTTAGTTGATGCACCATCACCAGTTCCATCCGCTCCATTAGCACTTGCACCTCCACCACCACCACCAGCATTGTGTTGTGCAACATTAGCAGCAGTTGATGTGCCTCCACTATTCCCTTCTGAAGGTGTATAACCTCCACCATTGCCTGTACCGCCAGCTGTTGTGGTGCCTGTTCGGCCATAAGAACCTCCGCCAGAACCTCCATCGCTTGGTGCATTTGCACCAAATTTTCCGCCTCTACCACCTCCTGTTGCCCTTATAGTTCCAAAAACAGAATCTGAACCATTTACGTTGGGTGCGCCACCAGCACCGACAGTTACAGTAATATCACCACTCGTAACAGCATATGAATTACTGGTTCTAAATCCACCAGCACCTCCACCACCATTACCACAGCTACCACAAGGAGTAAGGTAATTACCTCCTCCACCTCCACCTCCAACAACAAGATACTCAACTTCTCCAGCGCCGTTAGGTGTAAAAGTTCCGCCTGATGTGAAAGTGTGGATTGTATATCCTCCAGAAAAGGTAATTGTTCCTCCGGTTGCGTTGAAGGCATTAAGAGTTAGGTTAGCTTCGCTTCCTGTTCCTGAAATGTTAGTGTCGTTGAAAATACCCAACAAGAAATCAGTATCAGTATCATCAACAAACTGGTTTATGCTTCCATTAGAAGTAGTCCCGGCTTCAGAAGCTAAGTTATGCGCATCTGCAATTTGATTGGAAAAGTTAAATCTTTGATTATGAATTCCAGAAGTCAAGACCTGCACTGTCCAATAACTGGTTTGATCATCGCAGCTGTAATTCTCAGCGTAAAGTGATTTTATTATTATCGATCCATCAATTGTATCATTTAATCTTATTTTTTCATCGTTATTGTTTATTAAATATATATTCTCATTGTTAATCAAATTGTTTTTATTGAATAAAATATCATTGCTGCATTTTAATTCCAATATTGTCAAATCATCAATAGTAGCTGAATTATCATCATTTAATTCAGAATAGCTTGTTCCATCATAACCAAATATCGTCAAATTACCAGTCCCGGTTACATTAAACCCAACAGTCCAATTGCCGCCAACTGTTGGGAAGCTTTGAACATTCAAGATTGTAATAGTAACTTCAAATGTCTGATTTGAAAGATGAGGGATGACCCATTCAATCCTGTCAACCAATCCGTTTGCATTGTCGTCAAAGTAATCAACATCACTAAATAATGTCTTTCCGCTGTCTTGTATCCAGTAAAGCTTGATAGCTTCCTGCGGAACATCATCAATTATAGTATAAGAAAGTACATCTTCATAAGAAGTCTCAGAGACAATTTTCACCTGCTTCGTATTTGCATCAATCTGGCTTTCAATCGCAATCGGAGCTTCTGTTTCATACTCAACAGTTATCTCAACATTCTCATCCAAGCTTTCATTGATGAATAATGTTGGTTTTGTTTCGTTTATCTCTGTTTCAGTCAAGGCAACTACATTGGCAGTTATTAAATTGCTAACAATTTTCCCTGTTATTAAATTATCACTCGTTAATTGGCCTAATTCTTCTTCAAATTCTGACCGTTTATCATACAGTTCCTCCAGTTTTGAGTCAAGCTCATAAGAATCAAATTCTTCTGCATCAAATGTGACTTTTGCAGCTTCCTTCAGCTCTGCCTCTTTCAAAATGCTTATTTTTCTCTCTAATTTTTCAAGCTTTTTCTCAGCTTCAAACTCATCTTTGTCTTTAACCTTGCCATCTTCAATAATTTTTATCTTCTCGCTTGATAATTCAGTCTCCAAACTATCATTCAGGATATTGACTGTTACATTAGAGGCGCCCTCAGGCAAGCTGAAATTGACCGATGTCGCATTCACATCAATCAAAATAGTGCTCTTCCATTTTACAGGCTGCCCGATCACGACTTTTGGCTTGAACTCTTCCTCGCTTATATTGACCATGAATATGTCAGAGCTCACAGAATCATCAGAGTCATTCGCAGTCAGATAAGTGAACCTGATGCCCTCAACACCTTTGTCAGGAACAATTGTGGCAATATCATCATCAAACAAGATAGTGATATTATCTGCCTTGTAATATCCATAACTCAGCTTATCTCCATCAGGATCGCTAAAGTACTTTGAAAGATTTATTGTTGTATTCTTGTTCTTGCTCACATTTATTGCTGAAATATTCTTCAGCAAGACAGGGATTGAATTCTTGACATCAATCAACACATCATACTTTAGCTTGTCAATGTTCAATACAGCATCATCCTCAATCTCGAATATCAGCTTGTAACTGCTCTTATTGAAGCCACTAAAAGCACAAGTATCAACACATTCATCAGAAAACTCAGTTTCATCTTCAAAGAACTTGACGCTCAGATTGCCCCATACAGAATTGAATATGTCAGATTTAGGATTATCAACGCTCAGATTGATATCGTAATAGATCAATTGAGCAGAGACAATATTGTCATGCCCAGTTCCATCCTTGCCAAATGTTGAATAATATACAGCACTCCAATTGCTGTCGCTTGGCAATAATTCAATAAACGCGCAGCAATCAGAATTTCCATTACAGAATGTTGTTAATGTAGTGTCTTCAGCACTATAAACCTCCCATCTTGTGCAAAGCCTTGATTCATCAGCATCCCAGTTAAACGTACTGTCCGAAACAGTTAAATCAACAACACCATTGATGCTCTCTTCTCCATTGTCATTCGCATCATAGACTGTCCCGGAATTATAAGCAAGATTTATTGTGATTGTTTTATCCAGCGTTTCGTTTGTTTCATTAATTATTGTCTGATTTGTAACATTTACTATTGGAGTTTGATTTATGGTATCATTTATTGGAGTTATATTGATTGTTTCATTGGTTTGATTTATTATTGGCGTTATATTTATTGTGTCATTTATTATTGGTACTGTCTCATTAATAATTTCAAAGACAACTATCAGATCAACAATTTGGCTCTTGCTGGCAATTCCATCAGAAGCGATGAATGTTATTGTTGTGTTAAAGTTGGTCTCAATTTCAGGCTCTAATTCAACTACCTCTTCGTCAATCGAAACTGAAATATCATCAACATCAGAAACAGCAAATGTTAGATTATCTCCATCATCATCTGTAAAGTATTGTGATAAGTTAATAGTAGTGATGCCATCTACAATAAATTCATCATCGCCATCCCATTTTGGTTTTTTGTTCTTCTTTTTCTTGTCTTTATCGCTTTCATCGTCATCCTCCTCCCCATCATCATTGTCTTTGACAGCAAATCCTGTTATTAAATTAGATTCGTTTGATGCTGCTATTTCATCGCTTTCATTCAGCACAGAACTGTCAAATACCAGATACCTGATTCCATTGCTTTCAATGTAGACTTTTGCCTTGCCATAATTAGTGACTTTACCGTCCAGTTTTAGCGACTTCAATTCACCAGCATTTTCAATTTCCCAGGTGTAATTCCCGCTTGAGGTAACAACCAGATTCAAGTCATCTTCATAGCTAAATTCCTGCACTACAAAACCGGTTATCGCAGGCCCAAGCAGGTAAAGTCCACTTCCTAATAAAATCAAAGCTACTAAAATTACAAATAATTCAATTTTGTGGACTCTATTCTGTATCAAGTTTCATACCTCTTTTCTTCTTGACTCTATCATAAACTGTCCAGATTGTCCTGTCATCAAGATGCAGCATCAGGGCAACTTCATGGTTTGAATGATCAAGATCTTTGATAAAGCCGACAACACTTTCCAGAGTTGAAAACGATCTGTTGGAAATTGCAGAAACAGGAATCAGGATATCTCTTGAAATAAAGCCGAAAGGATAGGGCATTTTCTTGACAGCTTTGCTGTAAGTTGTCCAGATTGTCTTGTTGCTTCTGTTGAGCAATTTGCCGATTTTAGAAAATCTTAATTTCAGCTCTTCCTTCATATATTTGACAATCGCCTCAAGCGAGCTCAGTTTATCATTAGAAAATACACCGGCAGGAATGCTAATCTCTTTTTTCTGGAAGATTTCCTGCTCGCTTACCTGATGCAGCCTTTTCAGCTCATTGATAAAAAAAGAAATCAGCTCAATCTTGTCTTCTTTTGAAAGGTCCTTGAACTTAGAGATAATGCTATCTGTATCTGCTTCATTTTCTCCCTTCTTTTTTAATGACACTTTAGCTAATTAAGCATACAATCCAATTTTGTTGGGATCATTTTCAGGAAAATTTGTTAAGTCAAGATACAACTATCATTTTCCCCAACTAAGCCACTGTAGAAATTAGTATATTGCTTGTTTTTTATGTATAACATAATATAAATCATATTTCCCATTATGTAAGTAACTAATATATAAACTTTTCTATTTTTTACCTATTATCCAAGAAATATTTCGGCTATTTTTGTATACTGGTGAAAATCCACACACGGACCAAATACAAAATTCCCATTATATAAGTATTTCCCCTATTATATAAGTAATCCCATAAATATCTCCCATTATTTAAGATATTCTTCCTATTATATAAGACTAAATCCCATCATATAAGTTCAAAAGTCCTATTAAAACAGTAGAATTTCCTATTATATAAGAATTAGTACTTAAACAACCTTTCATATTCTTTGTGAGACATCCAATTAAGAATAATTGATAATACCACAATTTTGCCCGGTCTGTCTGGTGGAGCAACAGTATAAAATAATCTCCATCCCTTAGGCAAATCATATTTCCAAACATTGGGATATTGTTCCCATTTCTTTGGCATCAGTCTTTTAGGTAATAGGATACTGCAAAAAGCGTTCTTTTCAATTTCATCTAATGCTGAGTCAATCTGTTTGAATAAATTAGGATCTGCTTTCCTCAATTTGTAGAAAGCCTTCTTCAGTTTAGGAGCTGCCCACATAATCTCAGAAGGCTGTATTTTTCCTATAGAAATCACCTTTTCAAGTCTTTTCTTTGATTAAACTTTTTGTAAACTTTAGGACTGAAAATCCATCCTACCTTTCCGGCTTTATCATAAGCTACCTTATTGGAATATTCTAAATAGTCAAGTATTCTTTGGAATGTCTGGTACATTACAGCCTTTGGCAATTTTCTCCATAACTGAAATTTTCCAAATTCGCCACTGTATTTTTTTACAGCTTCTTCTACCATCAAAACAGTGTCTAATCTTGGTTGATGAAAAGTTGTTTTTAGTTCCTGTGCCATTTTCTTATATAAATTTATATTATATACTTATATATAAATCTTTCGGTTTAAAGATGGATTAACTTCAATAGAAGCATTTATTAATCTTCTATAACTAATCTCAAAAATGAAGCACACAGTCAAAGTCACTGCAGCATTAATCCTGTTCTTCTTCATGGCGCAAGTTGTCGGATTGCTCGTTATCAATCAATATATTGACCACAAAACAACAGCTGAAACTAAAGAAATTGCTTACAATCCATTGCCTTTCAATCTTGAAAGGCCCGAAGTGCAAAACGAATCTTATTCTTTTATTTACATAATGGTGGCTATTTTAATAGGAACTATCCTGATTTTGCTTTTGATAAAATTCAACAAGCCAATGATCTGGAAGTTCTGGTTTTTTATCACAGTCTGGCTTACTTTGTCCATTGCATTAGCTGCTTTCATCAACAGTGTAGTCGCAGCAATATTAGCCTTGATAATTTCAATCTTAAAATTATACAAACCTACCATTATACTGCAGAATCTTTCTGAAATTTTTATTTACGGAGGGTTGGCTGCGATTTTCGTGCCGATGATTAACTTATTCGCAGCTTTCATGCTATTGATCCTGATATCAATTTATGATTTCATAGCAGTTTTCAAGACAAAGCATATGGTTAAGCTCGCAGAATTCCAGTCACAATCAAAAGTCTTCGCAGGATTGCTCATTCCCTATGAAAAAGGGAAGTTAGTCCAAGGAAGGTTGTCCTCAAAATCCCAAATAAAGGCAAAGCCAGGCAAAACTTCAAGAAAATCCACTTCAGGACAGTCAATCGCAGTTCTTGGTGGCGGTGATATAGGATTTACCCTGATCTTTGCCGGCGTTGTGATGAAAGGCCTGATGCTCCAGCACACTGTTCTTACGGGATTCTTGATTGCATTGATCATACCAGTAATTGTGACAATCGCATTAGGGATTCTTCTTTTCAAAGGCCAGCAGAACAAGTTTTACCCGGCGATGCCGGTCTTAAGCCTCGGCTGCTTTATAGGTTATTTGATTGTCTTGTTGGTTTGATTTATCCCAATTAGTTCTTGAGGTATATATAAAAATCCATAAACCTTTAAAATACCCTTATCTTACCCATTCTGGGAGGACTTTGCTGGGTGGTCAGCACTCACCTGTCAGCGCAGATGTGCTTTAGGCGCAGTGAAGCTTAAGAGGCAGCATTTCGTTGTTGCATTTAGTCTTGTTCCTGACGTTGAGATCCTGCCCCGTAGGATTGATGATTTTGAAAATCCGTAAGGTCTGGAAGGAAATGCATTTGCAAAAGTGCTTTGCACCTAATGCAGCGGTAATCAAGAACATCGGTGCTTATGGATCACAGGGTTGAGAAGGGAGCGAGGTCGCTATTTGTAACGGCTTTTGCCCACTCTTGGGCGCGTCCTCCTACTTTTATTATAAGCTTCTAAAATGATCATAACCTTGCTTTAATTTATATTTTTTATTTTTATCAATCATGAATATCCCTTCTTTTTTATTCTTTATTTCACCAATAACAGAAAATTTGACATTAGTTTTCTTTAATTTATTCAATTTATTTTTTGGAATTGTAAAGATAAGCTCTAAATAATCAACATGCATGTACCATCTATCAAAGTTTTTAGATTTAGAAAATTTACTTTTGTAGATTATTGCACCCACTTTACTCTGACGGCATATAGCTCTTAAGTCAGAACCAAGTCCGTCAGAGACATCTTGCATGGCATTAACAAATCTGGATAAAATTCTACCTTGAGCCAGTTGCGCCTTCGGTTCAAGATAGTTTCTTACAATATGTTCTTTTCTTGCCTTCTTGCCTAATTTCCCAGTTACACAAATTATGTCTCCGACTTTTGCATTGCTGCGCAAACATAAGAGATTTTTCTCAACAAAACCAATTAATGAGATATGGACATTAATCTGCTTGGATCTTGACAGATTCCCGCCTACAATAGAAATTTTATATTTTTTTGCTGCTTCATTAATGCCTTTATACAGTTTATCAACAAAACTTACATCAGTATTTCTTGGCATAGACAAAGAAACCAACATATATTTTGGAAAACCGCCCATTGCAGCTATATCGCTTACATTGATCTCAACAGCTTTCCTGCCTATCTGTTCGGGTTTTATCCCTTTTAATTTAAAATGAATATTCTCGATTAAAGAATCTGTTGTAAAAAGCATATGATATTTTCTACCATACTTCAAGACAGCTGCATCATCACCAATTCCGGCAACAACATCCCTAGATAGTTTTATTTTACTCTTAATTCTACCCAGCAGTCCAATTTCCCCAACGTCTTTAATTAATCGAACCATATTGTATTAAGGTCTTTCTTTGACATTTTTATAACTGCCTTGCTGCCATTCCTGAAACTAAATTCTTTGCCAACAGAATCAGCAATTAAAACGCCGTCAAGCATTTCTGAAACAAAACTCATTTTCTTATTTTTGTCTAAAACGCCATATTTTAGCTTATAATTTTTGTAGACTTTCCTTTCATATGGTTCGCGGACAACAAATTGGAATTTCTTTACATTCAAAGACAGTATTTTGCTGCAGCAGGCACTGGCCCAGGCATAACTTCCTGCCGGAGTTGTAACCAAAATTCCGCTGCTTTTCTGTCTTTCTTTCTTCTCACCAACTTGGATTATATACTTTGCAGCATGATAAGCTCTTTTTGGTCCTATAAAGAACTCATTCAGCGCAGGATTCTCGATTTTCTTATTGTTTATGTAAGCTTCCAGCCTATGCAGCTTTTTTATCTTGAATTTGTTCTTGATTATCTTTCTTAATCTGGCTTCAAAATTTTTTTTATCGCTCTGCATAAAAAAGCCTTCTTTGTTCTTGACATCTGCATTCACTCCTAATATAAGCTGATTTTTGACAAACTGGGCAGCTCTTAAGAAAGTCCCATCTCCCCCAACAGCAATCACCAGGTCATGGTTTTCAAACTGGATATCTTTAAGCTTGTCCCTATTAGCAAGATTATACTTAGCCCTGTATTTTTTCAGTACTTTCTTGACTTTACCCAGTGTCAATCTGTACTCATTGGTTGTTGGATTGGTATACACAACCAGGATTTTATCAAGTTTCATATAGAAATAGAATCAAATTTCGTATTTAAATATATGTATCTTCGCATTTGTTTTAGACTTCGAAGAAAAGGTAACAACCTGGATGAAAATTGAGTGCAGAGTAAATTTCCATACACAGTGTGGAAATTTACTTTGCGAATAGGCTTTTCACCAAGAAAAGCCGTGTTTGAATCCCTTGTTGTTATTATCTTTCTAAATAGGATATAATTATCAAAACAACTCTTTTTCAATCGTGCAATTCAATAAATTTATCTTTGATTGCATCTCCCATCTCAGATGTCGAGTTGTTGCCGCCCAGATCCAGAGTCATCGTTTTGCCTCCCTTTAGCACATATTCAATGGACTTTATCATCAGGTCAGCTGATTTTTGCTGCCCTATGTTGTCGAGCATCATCGCCCCTGCCCAGATAGTTGCGATCGGATTTACAACACCTTTTTCTTTTAGTCCGGGAGCGCTCCCATGGACAGGCTCGAACATTGAAATTCCCCCTGGATTGATATTTCCTCTTGCTGCAACAGCCAGACTTCCCTGCATCACTGTCCCTAAATCACCTAAAATATCCCCGAACATGTTAGGGGCGATTATGACTTCATATTTCTCGGGCTGCCTTATGAAATTCATCACAGCTGCATCAATAAACTCAAATTCACATTTGATGTCGCCATAGCCTTTTGAAACTTTATTGACATTTTCCCTCCAAAAATCGTAGCATTCGATCATATTTGCCTTGTCGACAGCCGCAATTTTTTTCTTGTTCTTGCTTTTTGCATATTCGAAAGCGAACTTGATGACCCTTTCACACCCCTTTTTACTCAAAACACCTATCTGATAGGCCATCTCGCCGCCTTTTGCCTCCACATTCAGCCCGAATTTAGCTTTCAATGTGCTATTGTTCAAATCAAACTGATGCTTATTCTTGCCGTTCTTCACTCTGCCGTTGATCCCGCTATAGAAATCCTCTGTATTCTCCCTGATTACAGTAAAATCAATCTCCTTGTCTGTTTTGCCGTTAAGCGGGCTTTGCACATTTGGAAGTAGTCTTATAGGTCTCAGGCTCACAAACTGGTCGAAATAATTTTTTATGGCAGATGAGACATTATTTTCAGCAGCATTTCCGTTTTTAGAATTATCGAATGTGCCGCAATAAACTGATTTGCATGAATCTTTTATCTCCTTCAAGGCTTTATTCGACAGCGATTCCTTTGTTTCACTGAAATGCTCTGCACCATGTGGATATTTCACCCATTCAATCTCAAACTTGTCAAGCTCAGCTGCTTTTTCAATTACCTTGATGCCTTCATCTATCAGCTCAGGCCCTACACCATCTCCTGCAAAAACAGCGATTTTGTATTTCATTTAGAATTTTAAATCTAAAGTTAATATCTTATTTATATTGTTTTTGTTTTCAATAATTTTATATATCCTTTACTTTTAATTGATGCTATGGCGTTTAATATAGAATTATTGATCATTCTGCTGTTTTCAATTGTAGGTGGCGTGCTGGCTGTAAGATTTAAGCAGCCATCTGTCCTGGGGCTCATAATAGTCGGAGCAATCGTGGGTCCAAACGCTTTAGGCCTTATATCCGATACTTCCCTGATCAACGCAGCGATAGAGATAGGGGCTGTTCTTTTGCTTTTCACGATCGGAATAGAATTTAGTTTAAAGCGTTTGTTTAATCTGGGATTAAGGTCTATTGTCATAGCCGTACTGAAGCTCGGCTTGGTCTTTCTTTTGTCATATTACACTGCATTATTATTCGGCTTTGGTTTTGTCACAGCGTTATTTATAGGGGTGATCATATCAATAACAAGTACAGTAATCTTTCTCAAGATTTTGGACCAAAAAGGTTTTGCTGGCAGGGATGAAATACCCTTATTGATAGCAATTCTCATAATCGAAGATATTTTTGGAATTTTTGCATTGACCTTTTTCTCAAGCCTTAAAGCAAATGGGGTGCTGGAGCCATTGAACATTTTAACTAGCTTGCTCATCTCATTGGTAATACTGCTCGTAGCTTATTTAGTTCTGCTGAGAATCTTAAAACCCATAATCAACTGGCTTATAAAATACAGGACAGAAGATACATTTACTTTTGTATCATTAGGTCTGTTGGGCATTATGACCTATATTGCAATAGTGCTCAAGCTTTCTCCATCAGTAGGCGCATTCTTGGCAGGCAATATAGTAGCGTCGCTGCCAGAGGCAAAGAATTTTGAGAAATCTATACACCCATTCATATTGACATTTACAGCCTTATTCTTCTTTTCGATAGGTACAATTGTTGATTTTTCAGTTATTTTCAGCAGCATCTTTCTTATACTGGCTCTGTTCATCGTGAATATCCTGTCTAAATTCTTTACAATTGGATTTGGAAGTTATTTGTTTTCAAACTACACAGGCAAGCAGGCTGTATTTGCTGGTGTAGCGATGCTTTCAGTAGGGGAATTTTCGCTGTTGATTGCAAAAGAAGCGGGTTCTCTGGCTGGAATTGACTTAGTGAGCATAACCGCAGGGATCATTTTGCTTTCTTCATTTGCTATGTCCGTTTCAATAGCCAATTATAAAAAAATTCACAGTTCTTTGGATGCCATAATCCCTGCAAAGTTAGTTAAGAGTGTCAAATATACCTCCAACTTTCTGAACAGCATTTCCTTAAGCATGGTTACAAACAAAGTCAATGCAAGAAGAATTGCACAGGAATGGAAAACAATTCTGAACAATATTTTTTCTTTGTTCATAATCCTGACAGCAGGATTTTTTATCTGGAATCTTTATAGTGAAATACTGGTGGAATTCCTGAAAAGCAGGTTTATCCTGAATATAATCATTTTTTTGACAGCAATCGCAATATTTTTACCTGCATTGAACATAGTAAGGAATGTAAAGCATCTTCTGGGTGACATTTTAACATTCTTTACAAGGCTGTCTCCAAAAGAAAAGCTCAGTGAAAGGAAGATATTCACCAGTTTCATCTTTATAATAGTCTTTTTCCTGTTTCTTTTGATTTTCCCCGGAATATCCTTGCTTATCAGGATAAACCCAGTTTTCCATATAGTTGTGCCGATATTGATATTGGGGATTTTGATACACGCTTTCAGATGCTCAAGCTTGATACAGAATATCATAAAAAAACGTGGTCAAGTAATCAACAATTTTAGCAAAAGATATAAACTATTGTTCAAGAAGCAGCTAAAACAACAAAATTCCACTCGTCTAAGATAAGTAGTTTATGTGTAGCTAAACATAGCATGGGATTTTGTGTCGCGAAAATCAAAGATTTTCGGGATCCTGAAAATGCATAGCATTTTCATGATGCTCAAAAACCAGTCATAAAAATTGGAATTTTGAGTATCAAAAACCACCTGAAATTTAGGCTGATGAAATTGTGCCACCTATCTATGATTGGTGGTTTTTGACATATGGAAGAATACAATAATTTTCATTTTCTTATATAAAATTCAGAAAAGAATATAAACCAGTGCTGAAATACACCGCTAAACTCACAGATGATAGATCAGGAACAACTAGAAAGCATTGAAGAAAGCGAAAAGACCAAATACCGAGCAAGGTTAGTATTTATATTCTTGCTGATTGTAATAATCCTGTTAACTGGTTCTATTTTTTACTATTATGTAGAGAACTGGAGATTCATTGATGCGCTCTATTTCTCCACCTTCACACTTACTACAATTGGCTATGGTGATATTACGCCACAAACTGATGCAGGAAAGATATTTACAATATTTTACATACTTTTAGGTGTGGGGGTTGTGCTGTACGGACTTTATATTTTTGCCTCTTTCTTTGTTGGGATTAGAGAGCACTTCTGGATAGAAAGATTAAGCACAATAAAAATCAGGTCACACACATCCACATTTTGGCAAAAATTAAAATATTTAAATGTGAATAAAAAGCCCTCGCAAAGTAATCATAAACGCTCTAATACGGAAAAATAATTCACCCAACCAAAATAGCCGCTTTGCCTGGAAATGCCTGTTTTGCCTTGCTCTCTTTTGATTTGTCAGCTGCTATAACCTCAATACTGCAATTAAGCTCTTCTTTATAATCCTTAGAAGCATTGTTTAAAGCATCAAATTCTGTTTCTTGATCCAAAACAATTTGGGTTATTTTAGTTTCATCATTCACTAATTTTGGAATTAGTTTTGTTATTTCCTGCCCATATCTTTTCAAATCAGAGGACATGATTGTTTTGATTATCTCTCCGGCATTCCGTGTTTTTTTCATCTCTTCTTTCAATTTGGAGATAAAATCATATTTCCATTTATCAGCCACAAATAACTTAATTTTCTCTGGTTTCTCTATTTTTGTCAATCTTAAAATTTCAATTATGTCTTTTCTTGTATATTCAATAAACATAGCGACTGCTTCTGCTCTTTTATCTATTTTATTTTCATCATAGCTAGGCCATTTCTGTAATGATGCAAAACCATTGCCTTTGATCATGTGCCAAAACTCTTCGCTTAAATGAGGTATGAAAGGCAGCATCAACAACACAAGATTTTTAGCAGCTTCGCCAAAAACTCCCTCATTCTTCTCTTTGTATCTCTGTAAAACATCGACATATTCCATTATTTTTCCAATTGCCAGGCTAAATTCAAAATCTTCAATATGCTCAGTCACATTTTTTATTGTTAGGTGCATCCTACTCAAGACATACTTGTCATTATTGTCCAATTTACGCTCGTCATAATGCTTCAAGGAAATATTATCCAGATTATCATTAATTAAATTGTAAATTCTATTTAAGAATCTAAATGAACCATTAACTCCCCTATCACTCCACTCCAATTCTTTTTCAGGCAAAGCAGTAAATAAAATGAACAACCTTGCTGTGTCAGGTCCGTATTTGTCGCTTATTTCAGCAGGGTCAACAACATTGCCAAGGCTTTTGCTCATCTTTGCGCCGTCTTTTATCACCATTCCCTGGGTCAGCAATCTTGAAAAAGGCTCGTCAACAGCAGCTAATCCAATATCTCTTAATGCCTTTGTAAAGAATCTAGCATAAAGCAGGTGCAATATTGCATGCTCTATCCCCCCAATATATTGATCAACAGGCATCCAATACTCTGCTGCTTTCTTGTCAAAAGGCCCTTTTTCAAATTTAGGTGAGCAGTATCTTATGAAATACCACGAGCTGTCAACAAAAGTGTCCATTGTATCAGTATCTCTTTTTGCATTTCCTTTGCATTTCGGACATTTTGTTTCAACAAACTCATTGCAGGTTGCCAATGGATTTCCTTTTCCAGTAAATTTGCATTTGTCATGCTTTGGCAATCTAACAGGAAGATCTTCATAAGGAACAGGAACAATGCCGCATTTTTCACAATAAATTATTGGAATTGGTGTGCCCCAATATCTTTGACGTGATATAAGCCAGTCTCTTAGTTTGTAACGTATGGATCTCCTTCCCCATTTTTTTTCTTCAAAATAATCCATTATCCTTTTCTTCGCTTTGTGAATATCCATTCCATTCAAAAAATCAGAATTAACCATAGTTCCTGCTTCTTCCTGGACTTGTTCCCTTCTTGTTATCCCAGTTTTGTCGCCATCAGGCCCAACCACAACCCTTATTATTGGCAAGTTAAATTCTTTTGCAAAATCAAAATCTCTTATATCATGCCCGGGAACTCCAACTACAACACCAGTTCCAACAGACATCAGAACAAAGTCAGCGACCCATACAGGCATTTTTGTTTTAGTTAAATTATTGATGCAGTATAAACCCGTAAAAACACCAGTTTTCTTGATACCCTCATTAATTCTTTCATCAACTGTTTTTTTCTTTGCTTTTTCTATGTAACTATCGACAGTTTTTCTGTATTTATCCGGGATTAGATTGCTTTCTTTTGATAATAATGGGTGTTCTGCCGCTATTACAATAAAAGTTGCACCAAAGTTTGTATCTGGTCTTGTTGTTGCAACAGTTACTTTCTTGTCAGTTCCTTCGATTTCATAATCAATATCAATCCATTCTTTTCTGTCAATCCAATTTTTTTGCATGACCCTGACTCTTTCAGGCCAATTATTCAGTTTTTTAATGTCGTCTAGTAATTCATCAGCATATTTAGTAATTTTAAAGAACCATTGATCCAGCATTTTCTCATTAACTTCACTGCTACATCGCCAGCATTTGCCTTCCACAACTTGCTCATTCGCAAGCACTGTATTGCAGCTTGGACACCAATTGACAGCAGCTTTTTTCTTGTAAGCCAATTCTTTTTCATAAAATTTTAGGAATATCCACTGGTTCCATTTGTAATAATCCTCGTGCAGGCTTGCAATCTCCCTGTTCCAGTCATAAGAAAAACCCATGTCTTTTTGCTGCTGCCTGATCGCATCGATATTCGCCAATGTCCATTTCTCAGGATCGATTCCGTGCTTTATGGCAGCATTCTCAGCCGGCAACCCAAATGAATCATAACCCATCGGATATAAAACATTAAAGCCCTGCATTCTCTTGTAACGGGCAAGCGCATCTCCTATGGAATAATTCCTTAGATGCCCCATGTGAAGTCTTTCAGAAGGATAGGGATACATCTCCAGGCAATAGAATTTTTTTTTCTTCAAATCTTCTTTCACATTGAAGATTTTCTTCTCTTCCCATTTCTTCTGCCATTTATGGGCTATTTTGTTAAAATCTACCATTTCAGAACTAGTTTTGTAATTTTGTTTTTAAATCTTGTTTTTATGAGCAGCATAAATTATATTCACTGCAACATGCAGTTTTATAACCTAGGCCAAATACAATATCCAAGCCATCGCACAGACCATTATCTTCTGCATTTTGGCATATATTATTATCCGATACTGTAATTGTAGCATTAATTACAGGAGCAAGAATCTCACCTTGAACAGAGCTTATGTAATTACTGCCACTATCGACCCCATAGTATGATATCATCAAGTTAATTTTTTCTTTATTTCCGGATATTATTCTTGTGTTGGAAAAATTGCAGATTATTGGTACATCTCTTAAATGGCCGGAATTCCATGAAGCCCCAATTGTTGATGAACTGCAATCTAGATTTATATTTTGATGGGAAACAGTAAATGAATCAATTATAATAGGTGATCCGACATTATTTTTTAACTTTAGTTGTAATCCATTCTCGGCTATTAAATAATCCACACACCCAAACTCAGAACCTAGATTACACCTATTTGGCAACAGTTTACTTGGCTGCAAAATACCAAAATAAGATAATGTAGCTATCATAATCAAAATAACAATAAAGGCCCAACCATATGTTGTTAGAAATTCTAATGCTGATTGAGACGATTTTGAGAAAATTTCTTTTAATCGCTTCTCTATTTTACCTGTCATCAATACCTCTTTTTTATTATTAATTATAATTTGAATATTTAAATATTTTCTTTTAGAAATCAAAACCCCTTCTTCTTCCTCAGATACTCAACCATCTTTTCAGAAATGACTGCCTTCTTTCCATCGACAACATACCTAAACGGCAAAACAGTGCTCTCACCTTCTTTTATCTGGATCTCCACTTCATCAACAAATTTCAAATCACTGATTTTGGCGCCTTCAAGAACTTTTTTTGCAGCAAAAACTGCAACATCAGTTGGCATCTGCTTATCAGTTAAATTCCTTGTACCATAATGTTTTCCCGACTTTTTTAATTTGTCAATAAGTTCATTAGTCCTTTTTTTGGCCGGATTATCCCCCAAGATGCCCCCAAAAAGAAAATAGTCAAACTTAGCTGCATCTTCTTGACTTAATCCTCCTTCTGCATATTGGCTCAACACACAAATTTTGTCAAAATCCAGGTCTGAAAAACTTTCCACATGAACTATGCCATATTTATCCAATTTCCACACGTCTTTACTACTAACATTCGTAAAAATAAGATTTTCCTTGCCAACAATCTTAGAAATATGTTCATATTCAATCAAGCACCAATCATAAAGTTCTTTTTCCAGGTGTTCAATAATGAATTTCATTTGTTAATAGATGTCTGGCCAATGCCGGCCAGAGTAAATATTGTTGCGAAGCAACGGATTTAATTATTTTAAAATCATATAATAATAAGAAATTAAAAAATTACCTAAAATTTCTTGAATTGCGCTGCTGTGTCGATCAGATCAACATGACCAAGTAACATTGCTCTGCAGCAATATCTATCCAATCCAAGATCATCTAATGCTTTCTTTCTCTCTTCGCCTTTGTTGACTCTTTCATTGTAGCGCTCCCAGAGGTGCGCTATTGGGAATCCACATGACCAACAACGAATTGGTATAATCATTTTTAATACCTATTTAAACATATATAAGAAAAATGCCTGATTTTTAAATGTTTCTACTGCGCCTTCTCTCTCCAGTTTTGATACAGGGTTTTATCAATTGAATGAATTGCTTAACCTCCAATTTTCTACACAAAGTTAAAGCCCAAAGTGGCTTCCAATTTGATTTTAACTGATTTCTCTTATGATATGTAGGATGGAAACCTAATCTATCTAATAAAAATTTTACTAAATCGATAAGTTTTTTATCAGTATTCACAATAGTTATTTTGTATGTTATAAAAAAATATTTCTTACTTTTATAAGTAGAGAAATTTCCTTCGCTTTCATAGAAACCTCTTAAGAAATCTATAGGATATTTTTCGGAAATTTCCTTTATTTTATTAAAATCTAAAGATTTGAACCATATATAAAATAATTTTGAGGAACATACAACTCTCCAATAGTTTCTACTATGAAAAATTGAAGGATTAATTTTCAATTGCTTTAACGCATGGTAAAAACTTTCACAAAATTTTTTATCTAATGCTTCTAAACCTATAGTATACCAATAGCCTCTTTTGTAAACCCAACCATCTCCTAAAATAACACCTATAACGTACGCAAGAGTTGAAGTAACCTCTAAAGATGGCTTAATTTGATTAGCAGGGGCCTTCCATGAATGATAATCATTAGTGCCTCTTGCTCTTATCCTATGGTATCTAAGTAGAGACCAAATTACCCATTGAGAACAGCCATATTTCCTAGCAATTTCTATAATAGATAATCTTTTTTTAAGATACAAATTTTCTAACTGTTTCTTTGATATTTTATATTTTCTTTCATGTAACTTTCTTCTATCAATTCCAAATTTAATCATATATCTGCGAATTGTTTCAGCGTTACAATTATATATTCTTCCAATTTGTGATGTTGACATATGTTTATTCCAATACAATTCTTTCAAACAAATTTTTTGATTTCTATACGAGTTCATTTTGAATCACCGATTTTTATTTGGTTGAGACTGTGTAAAAGTATTTCGATGTTAATCAAAAGACTTAATTTGGTAGTTGAAACATCGTTTAAGGTGATTAAAACACGAGTTAATCAAAAATTTAGAAGGATTTGTAGTTTAAATAGTTCACGTGACTATGTCCAGTGGCCTTTTTTGTCCAGTGCTACACTAAACTATATATTAGAAAAAAGAATTAAAAAGATATTTGTTACTTTCTAACGATAAGACTTCTGAATTTTTGATCTTGCTTTTCCATGCCTGTTTGGTTTTGCAGCTTCTTTTCTTCTGACATCAGCAACAAGCAGGTTTCTGTCATAACTTAAAAAAATCTCTTTTAATTTATCATTTTTTGTGAAATCAACAAGTGCTTTTGCAATTGCAAGCCTTGATGCATCTGCCTGGCTTGTTGCTCCGCCTCCAAAAACTGTGACATCGATATTTACTTTGTTGGCAACATCTCCTGCTAATATCAATGGCTCCCTTAATTTTAGCCTTGACATTTTTGGCTCTACAAGGTCTATCGGGACACTATTGACTCTTACCAAGCCGCTTCCCTGCTTTAATGTGGCTCTTGCAATTGCCGTCTTTCTTTTTCCAGATGCGTGAATGTTCTTCATTGCTCCTTCCAACCTACCGCTTTGCAGACATCTTTTACTTTCAAGTAATCCGCCCTTAATCCTTCGACACTTGAACTTTCTATGGATTGTGCTTTTTCGTTCTTTAGCTCTTCAGGGACTCCGATGTGGCATTTTATATTTTGAAAAGCATCTCTTCCGCGCGTTCTCTTATGTGGTAGCATTCCCCTTATGGTTCTCTTAACGAACATGTCAGGCCTTCTGTAAAAATATGGTCCTTTTGTAGGGGCTTTTCTAGAAAGCCTGTGTATGTATTCTCTCAATGTTGAATGTCTTTTCCCGCTGATGACGCATTCCTCGCAGTTTATCACATCTACCTTGCCCCCTAGCAAAACCTGTTTTGCAGCATAGGTGCTTAATCTTCCCAAAATTGCATCTTTTGCGTCTATTATCATAGTACTAACCAATTATTTTAATTTTTTTCCCATTTGGCTTGTCTTTGCTTAATTCCAGTAATGGAACAATCTTTGATCCGTTTTTCTCTATTTTTTCTTTTGCTCCTGATGAAAATTGGAATGCTGAAATCGTTAACTTGTGCTTCAAATCACCAGCACCAAGCACTTTTCCAGGAACAACAATGACTTCGTCTTCCTTCGTATACCTGTTTATGCTCGAAAGATTGACAACCCTTCTTTGTCTTGTAGATCTCTCTAGATCTTTTGCAACCCTCTTCCATATGTTCACATTTTGAGAGTTGCTTCTCTTCTTCAATTCCGCAATAATCCCGAATAAAATTGGATTTGTCGGTCCTGTTCTTTTCATTTTATTGTTATTGATTATCAATGCGGGGGAAGGGATTCGAACCCTCGCACCCACTAAGGGACAAGGCCCTCAACCATCCACTCCATTTATCATGAATTTGCGCATTTGGCCAGGCTCTGCCACCCCCGCGTGATCGGGATTTGCAAACAATTATTTTGCCTTCTTGAGCTCTTCTACAAATTCATCAAGCTGTTCATCTAAAATATTAATCGCTTTGTTGACAATTTCCTTACAACTTAACTGCTTGAATGATTCAACATAAAAAACAAAATCCGTGTCGCTTGCAGAAACTTTGACATTTTTGTCTATATCGGTAAAATCCATTGATAAATCACTTTCTAGCACCTTATCCTTATTTATGACTAATTTTCTGTCTTTTATTTCGAATATATTGTTGTGGTCAACTTCAATAATAGCTTCTGGATTTTTCACATCCCCTGTAATTTCCACAATCGGTTTATACTTATAGTAAGCATGACAAGGACTCCATTTCATATGTTGCTTGCCTCGGCCTAAGACTGCAGTTGCTTCCAACTCCAAATTTTGTCCTTTCAGAAGTTTTACAATGGGCATATCACCAAAAACCGGCTTTACAGCAGGATCCTTGCTTTTTATTTCAGAAGCATAAACAACACCTGAACCTTTTGTGGCTTTAAGCACAAGTTTTAATTGGCATCTGTTGCAGCCTTTGCCTTCGCACTTGCATTTGTCAGGAAGATTATAAGATTTTAAATCAGTTTTTAATGGAACAAGACTAAGTCTATGTGCAATTATCTCATCATACAGGATTGAATTGTTCTTGGCAAATTCAACTTCCTCAATAGCCATTGTTGGCACTTGGTCTATCATAAGTCTTCTTAGCGTATTTACAAATACAGGATTTGAGCCTTTCAAAATAAAAGAAAGTTTGCCTTGATCTTTATTGTTCTCTAAAACTCTTACTTCCATTTTTCCCTCCAGTTTATTATGTTAGTTGTGAACTTTAATCATAAGTGTCGGGGTGGGCACATCACCTTAGTTGTGCGCTAGTGGGGAGGTTAAAGAGTTTTAGCGAAGCTAAACTCGTCTTCCTCTTCTTCCGCCCTTCTTTCTGCAGCCGTCATGCGGTAAAGGAGTTACTTCTTCAATAATCCCAATCTTTAATCCCATTCTTGATAATGCCCTGATTGCAGCTTGTGCGCCTGGTCCTGGACTTGTTGGGCCATTGTGGCCGCCTGGTGCTTTTATTCTTACATGAATTCCTGTAATTCCCTTGTCTCTTGCAGTTTCAGCTGCTTTTTTTGCAGCAATCATCGCAGCTGTAGGGCTTCCTTCCATTCTGTCGCTCTTGACAACCATCCCGCCAGATCCAACAGCCAAAGTTTCTGTGCCTGTTATATCGGTGATATGGATAATCGTATTGTTATATGATGCATAAATATGCGCAATTCCCCATCTGAATTGTCTTTGCTCCATTTATTTAGCTTCCTCCTTCTTTACCTCTGGCTTTGCCCCGGTTTTTTCTTTTTTCACCTGCGATTTTGCAGCTTCTTCTTTTACTTCAGGTTTAGCTTCCTCCTTTTTCACATCCGTATTTTCTGGCATTTTTATAGCATGCACTAATCTGATATTAGGTTCTTCTTCTATTGAAACTAGATAAGATGGAGTTGTGATTTTTTTTGTCCCGACAGCTACATGCTCGTGCGTTATGAACTGCCTTGCCTGAAGCATATTCTTCGCAATTTGTTTTCTGCACAATAATGTTTGCAGTCTTCTCTCCAAAACATCCTTTAGATTTAAGTTCAAGACATCCTCGACTTTTGAATCTTTTTTCAGCAGTCCCAATGAACTAAGTCTGGTTAGCAATTGCTTTTTTTCAATATCTGATTGTAAAGTCCTTTCCCTGATTATTGTTTTGGCTCTGTTCAAAAATTTCCTCAGGAAAGAGTCCACTTTCCATATTTCATACTTTCTCCGTAAGCCATACTGCTTAAGCAGTTCCTTCTCTGCATCAATCCTTTCTTTCTGCCATGGATGTCCTGGCGTTGAATACTTCTTCCTGTGTTTTCTTGGGTCTCCCATCTTATGGTCTTCCGGCTTTTGCCCCTTCTTTTCTCTTGACTCCTAAAACTTTCCCCTTGTTTCTTCTGAAATTTGATCTTGTCCTTTGACCTCTGACAGGCTGGCCAAAAGAATGCCTTACACCTTTGTAAGACTTGATTTTCTTCATCATCTTGATGTCATTATCCTGGGTAAATGTCAATGTTGGGCCGATCAAATGCTTGTCCAAGTTATTTTCAGGATCCCTCTTCCTGTTAAGCAGCCATGACGGCAATTTAAACTTCAAAGGATCTTTTATTATGTCATCAATCTTTGCTGCTTCATTGTCTGTCAAATAACCAGTCTTTTTTGTAGTTTCAATGCCTGCAGTTCTGCAAATTGCATTAGAAAACATGAAACTTATGCCCTTAATTTTTGTCAAAGACTGGAAAATAGGTTTATTCCCATTTAAGTCAGTATTAGCGATTCTTACAAAATATTTCAGTTCTTGTTTTTGTTCTTCTGCCATAATAAAATAACCCAGAATAAAGCGTTATTGAATGTGATTAACTATAGAATCACCAGCTAACCCTAAAAACGCTCTATCTTGAACTCGGGCGTAGAGAAAGGAAGGTATGGTCCGTTTATAAAGGTTACTGATATATTTCAAATCCATAACATTTATAATCTGATTTTATATCCTTATTTCTGTGACTGCGGTAGTTTAATGGTAGAATAAGCGGTTGTGGTAGCTGGTTGCAACTTAGGGTTGTCATCTTGCTTTGAAATCCGCTTGGCGCGAGTTCGATTCTCGCCCGCGGTCCTTTCTAGTCAAATTAATAAGGCTGTTAAACCAATGTTAATTCGGAGTGACATAATAAATTCTTGACTTTGTAATGCTTTTGATGGTAAACCTTATTCCAGGATCAACAACTATCAAATCATTTTTACCACACCAAAAGTTTTTACCATTTGAATAAACTTTAAGTTTTCCATCAATAACATACATATAAAGTGCGGATTTATTTATCAGATTTACACTTTTATCTGGATTGATTTTTAAAATATTGATCACATAATTATAGAATTTGTCCTTAACCTTGTATATTTTGATCAAATAATTTTTGTATTTTTTTGTAGCATAATGCTTAATGGATTTACCGTAGCCTTTTATGACACTATTGTTAAGGTAATATGGTTTCCATTTTAATATGGCCTGGTCAGATTTCACACTTATATTTCTATTAATGATGTTGCTCCGATTAACTAACTTATGGATAGTATCTGCTTTGTAATAAGCTACCTCTTCTTTGTTTATTTTGAAATGTTTTTCTGTAGTATTATTTCTGTAAAATCCAATTATTCCTACGTCTAGATTGAAGGAGAATTCACTTACGGAATGATGATGAAATAATTGGGCATAATTGGCTGGCGTAAATGCGATTGTTATCGAAAGCCCCGCCTCATTAAATGGGTTTGTATGCAATCCAAACCCCTTTCTTAATTCTTTCCTTCCATCTATATTAAGTGCGTATCTGACTGGCATATCTTCCCACTTAAGAACATCGACAGGTGGCTTCGTCATCAAAATAGGATTTTCTCTTAGTACCAGTTCCCCAGAATTCTTGATTTTCAATAATTTGTTAATAATATTATCATACTTTTTATCTTTATTGTATTTCAGTAAAGCATAAATCAAAAGTTGAGAATTTTCGGTAAAATGCCTAGCAATTTTAGCTCTTTGGAAATTATCCTTTTTTTTAACATGGCCCCTTTTAAGACTCAAAACGTCTTTCTTCAATTTATCTAGAATCCACTTCTCTTCGTACAAAGTTTCAAAATATTTGATAATATTCCGAAAATTTTTAATATCCTCTTTATTGTAAAGTTTTTTTATATTCATTAGAATCGTTTAACTTATATTTAAATATATGAACATATCTCCATTTATAATGTTAACTGAATTTTAATATGAGATATTATAATATTTCGGAGATAAAATGCCCTCAACCCCAAAATCAGAGCAAGACTGGAAAAAGAAACTAACAAAAGAACAGTATCACATTCTGCGGGAAAAAGGCACTGAACAGGCATTCACAGGAAAATATCACGATAGCAAAGAAAAGGGAATGTACGTCTGCGCCGGCTGCGGAGAAAAGCTGTTTTCTTCAGATTCAAAGTTTGATTCCAGATCGGGGTGGCCCAGTTTTTATGCACCAACAGCAAAGGATAAAATAGAATCAAAATCAGATTTCAGCTTCCTGATGAAAAGGACAGAGGTAATGTGCAGCAAATGCAAAGGCCATCTTGGTCATGTCTTTAACGACGGACCTAAACCAACTGGAAAACGTTTTTGCATCAACTCTGCATCATTAAATTTCAAGAAAAAATAATCATTCTTTCGCATAATATCCCATTTTTAAGACAAATCTATAAAGTATGTAGGGCAGTACAAAAGAAGCAGCATAAACTATTGAAACAATCATAGGTGAATTAAAATTTCCCAAACTTAATGTTGATGCTAAATTGTTTGATATCCTTGTTATGATAAAAACATTGACCAAGGCAATCAGCGGAATCAAAAACGCCAGGATAAAATGGTGCTTTGCTTCTAAGTGTTCAATGCTCCTTATTACAAGTTCAAATATCAGGCCAAAAACAATTCCTAATGTAATCACTATGATATACAGAAAAGCTCCTTTCAAAGCCATCAATAACGGTATTAACGAGATGGCAATAGCAAAATTTCCAACAATTATAACAGCTAATAAAATCCAGTATATCCTTTTTTCAAGAAATATGTTATCCTTTGTTTTGTTCTGCTTAGCATTTTTTATTACATCAACTGCCTTGTTAATTTCTTTTTGGCCCCATCCCCTTTTTCCAAGCCTTTTGACTAGGTTTTCCATATTGAACGCGAGCAGGCAAAGCCTGCATGTCACTGCTCTTCCTTTTCTTCATTAATTATCTTTTTCACAAATCTTACAAATTCCTTTGTTTTTTCAAAATCTTCTTTTAAAGAATCAATGGTAACCTCGACAACTTCACCTTTATCAATTGTTGCAATCATTGTGACATGCCTTCTAAATTCTTCCCTTCTTGTAAATTCTGCTTTGCTTAGTTTTCTCAACCTTAAATAAAAATTGATATAATCAATCAGCTCTTGGTTGTCTGGATAAGTTTTCTTCAGCAGATCGCATCTAAGTCCGGCATTTGCAGGTATCGCTGTTATCAGTTTTTTTTCTTTTGCATACTTGAGCAGCGCTTCCAATCCAAAACCAATGCAGTTTATTAATCTGTCAATTGTATGCTTTATAACATCAACAGTCCTGGTATACTTTAAGCTTACCCAGAATAAATGGTCTACCCTCTTCAATTCCTGAACTGCATCATCAAAGGATTCTTTCATATTTTCCCGAGAATTATTTCTTTTGCAATTTTAATATAGCTTCGGCTAAATTTCCATTGCTGTTTTGCAGAGCCTCTAAAGCTTCTTCTTTGCTGCAATTTGTCTGTTTCATAACAGTCTCCATATCATCTTCGTTAATCTCAACCTTGCTGTCTTTTGCAGCTTCGCTAATCTCACCGACTACCTGGAAGGTTTCCTGGCCCATCATATTTACTTTGCTTACCTGAGGATTATTGATTATCAGGTCTTTATCAGCTGTTTTAATGATCACTACCTCGGCATCAATCTCTTCTTGTTTTATGCCAAGCCTTTTCATTGCTTTCTGCATCTCTCTCGGATTCATTCCTGGAAACATATTCTCACCTTATCCCAAGCAGCCTGTTGCCGTAATTATAAAGAAAAAACATGATTAGCATAACCACGATAGAAAGCACGATTATATGGCCTGGCTTGAATTTTATCTTGCTTTTGTACTCATCAAAATACCTTACTAATCCCCCCATTCCGCTGGGCATTGAAATTCTGTCTTGTGCCATTGTTTCAGTAATAAATTAAAGTGGCAGGGTTAGAGTAAGCCGCCTTTTGTCAGGCCCTAAGTGCAATATTTGCATTGCGATAGCCTGTCTTAGCATTAAACTAAGCGTCTGGTACTAGACCATTGACTTGCACCAGCCAGGACTCACCGTTTCACCCATTCCTAAAAGAATGTCAGTGGGTTATCTCAGATTTGTCACCAAATCCTTCTCCACATCATGCTCCTTTAAGGCGGTCTCGTTTCTGAGTGGTTGCCCTCTATTTTCTAGAGCTCACTTCCGTGAGTGGCTACTCGGGACTTCGCGATAGCGAATGTCCCGCAAAGCGTCAACCGATTTTGCGGTTGTAGTGGGCGGACTTTCCTCAGCAATCACATTGCCGAAGCTAAGTACTAACCCTTGCCATATAATAGTAAGAAAAGTGGATATATAAAATTATCTGTTTTTATCGTAAATTGACTATTTTTTCCTTCTCAAAATAGCATCTTTAAGGCCCCTAATCTCATCAAGCTGCTCAAGCAAAATCCCCTCTTTTATATCCTCACCAATAGCCAGAAGTATGATGAATATGACCATCAAAAGCCACAGGAAAACTGTCTGCAAAAAGCCCCAGCTTACTTGGAACCCTTCTGCTGCAAAAACCCTATTGATAAAGAAATAGCCCATTATTAGAACTAAAAATCCTACTACTAACAGTAGCTTCTCAAAAATACTAGTACTCCTCTTTTTTTGCATGTTACCTAACTATGGGTCAATTTGAATATTTATCTTTATATACTTTTCTTTTTAAAAACTACGATTTTAAGCAATTGCCCGCCGCTCCATACATCTTTCTCTTTTGAAACAATAAAATTGTGTTTTGAAGCCTTTTCCTTGGCAAAATCAGTAACTCTGGAAATTATTGCAATCAATCCATCTTTCTTTAATATGTATTCACATTGATAAAAAAACTCATTGTAGATCTTATCCAAATTTGTATTTTTTGAAGTTGGGGGGTTTGTTATTATTACATCAACGCTATTTTCCTTAAATTTTATATCAAGCCATTCCAGCTCAACTCTGCTGAAATTGATTTGTTTGTCAACACCGGCAATTTTGGCATTTTTTTTAGAATAATCAACAAACTTAAACAAATAATCATAGCTATAAATTCCTAATTTTGATTTTTTTATCTTTTTATCAATTTTATCAAAGAATTTTTCAGAATCAATACCAAGATCTAATCTCAAAAATGCAAACCTGTCCTTTTTGAAATAATTAGTTGGAAATCCAGTTGCATAAACCGCAGTTTCTATCGAAATGACCCCATCCCTTGAAAATGGATCAAGCATAACCTTGTTTTTCTTAAATCCGCTTTCTCTTATTAATGAATAAGCAACAGTCCCTCTTAAAGAATTGGGATGCAAAAAAATCTTATAGGGTCTTTTATTCAGCTCAAATCCTGAAAAATCTATCCCAAAATAACATTTATCATTGATTATGTAAACAAAAAAGATGAGGTCATTATTCTTCAGACCCACTTTAATATTATCCTCCTTATATTTTTTTACGATCAAGTCTGCAGCTTTCTTTTCAACATCCACGCTTTTAAAGTCATGCTTGCCTAACCTGATACATTCAACTTTGAATTTTTTGTCTTTACTGAGCCATTTATCTATATCTAATTTTTCAATGAAAGTTTCAAACTCGTCAAAAAAATCCTTAAACTCAAGACTGTCAATCAAATACAATACCCTGTCAACAGACTGTGATTTGTAGCATAACAAACACAAATCCTCAAATTTTTTGAAATCAAAACTAACACAGCCTTCCTCTGCCTTGCATCTGGAATTTATCAGTTCCTTTATCTCTGTACAGGCAGTTTCCTCAATACCCTTTGATGTGATGGCTAGACCTTTCATATATTGCAAGCAACTAACTTTATTTAAAAACGTTTTTAATATGTTAAGTACACTTTCTAACTATCCACTTTATTAAAGAAAAATTCCAACAATGGGTGAAAATTGAGTGCAGAGGGAAAATCCGTTACATAGTTCGGATTTTTCCTTTGCGAATAGGGTTTTCACGAAGAAAACCCGTATTTGAACCCTTTGTTGTTGGAATTTTTCTGACAAATGTATATTTTACAATTTTATTTTACAGAATAGAAATATTTATATCCACAGCTTTAATCTCAATCTTAATGAAAAAAATAATCTTAGACACAAACTTCCTATTAATCCCCATGCAATTCAAAGTAGATATATTCTCAGAATTCAATAGAATCTGCAATTTCAATTACAAACTATTTGTTTTTGAATCATCAATCAATGAATTAAAAAAAATAATCTCAAACCAAAAGGGAAAAAACAAAAAAGCAGCTCAGATAGCGCTTAAACTGATCAAATCAAAAAATATAGGCATGATCAGATCCGATGAACAATATGTTGATTCATTGATATTGGAAAACCTAGATAAAGATACTATTATTGCAACTCAGGATATGGAACTTAAAAACAAAGTGCTTGACAAGGGCTCTTCGGTTATTATACTAAGGCAGAAAAAATACCTCAAATTGGTTGAAAGAAAGCTTTATAAATGAACCAATTCTACTATAAGTATTGACTAGTTGAAGTCATAAAATACAGGTTTAAAATGTTCTATAAAGTAGAATTAAAAGACCATATCAGGGTTCCTCCTAATCTATTCGACCTCCCTTTGGAAGAGGCAGTAATTAAGAGAATAAAAACCAAGTATAATGGTTTCATTTCAAAGGACCTGGGCATTGTAATAGATGTTTCAGGAATGAAGGAGATTGGAGAAGGCATCATAATACCAGGAGATGGGGCATCTTACTATGATGTATCATTTGAATTGCTTACATTCAAGCCGGAAATGCAGGAAATAGTCATTGGCAAGATCAAGGACATAGCTGAATTCGGCGCTTTTATCAATATTGGGCCGATTGATGGCATGATTCACATAAGCCAGACGATGGATGATTTTGTCAGCTTCAGTAAAGACAAGACACTTGCAGGAAAGGAATCAAAAAGAGTATTGAAGGTTAGCGATGTCTGCAGGGCAAGAATAATAGCTGTGTCATTCAAGGATATTTTAAACCCAAAACTTGGTTTAACAATGAGACAGCAAGGTCTGGGAAGATTAGACTGGATAAAGGAGGAAGGACAGGAAAAAGCTCCTAAAAAAGAAGAGAAGAAAGAGACCAAAGAAAAAGAACCTAAAGATAAGAAGAAGGGTAAAAAATAAAATAATGAAAATCAAAGATTTTCAAATATTAAAAATCACTGGATATCCAGTGACAATGAGTGATTTTTAACATGAAAAAAAAAGTTTGTAAGAGATGTAAAATGTTTGTTGAAGGCAGTGAATGCCCCATATGCAAGACTAATCAATTTTCAACTAACTGGCAGGGCAGACTCTCAGTTATTGACGCAAACAAATCAGTGATTGCTGAAAAAATTGATATAAAAACAAAAGGAGATTATGCCATTAAAGTAAGGTGATTTCTTTGCAATTAAATATTACAAAACAACAGGAAGAGCCATTATTGTCAAGAAAACTGATTAATGCTACATTGGAATTTGATAATGCAACTCCTTCTAACAAGGAAACTATTTCCCTGATAGCATCAAACCTTAAAAAAGACGAGAAATTAATATCAGTTAGGCATATTTACACTTCTTTTGGAAATAAAAAGGCTAATGTTATAGCCTATGTTTATACTGATGAAAAGAAAAAAATATTGATTGAGCCGAAAATAAAGAAGCAAAAAGAATCAAAACCTTCAGAAGAGAAAAAAGAAGGGCAAAAGCCGGCTGAAACTAAGAAAACAGAAGAAAAGCCAAAAGAGGAAAAGAAAGAGACTAAAGACGCTAAACCAGCACCAAAACAAGAAAAATCAGCAGCTGAAAAGAAAGAAGCGCCAAAAAAGACTGAAGTCAAGAAGGAAGCAAAAGAACAAAAGAAAGGGGATAAGAAATAATTATTTTTAAAAAATAGTTTTTATTTGATATTTGGAGCCCAGTACAATACTGAAGAAATGAGTACACAAACGATTGTGTATGTGGTTGTGAAGAAATAATTAATGTATATGTGGCTAATTTCCATTGACGAAAAACTCATTAAATAAAGATAAAAAACCATTAAAATAAAAAAAATAAATAAAAATGGCAAAACCTCAAGAAAAGAAAAAAGTATCAGGAAGATGGAATATGTATAATAAAACCGGCGATAAGCTTGAAAGAAAAAACAAGTCATGCCCAAAATGCGGCTCTGGAACTTTCATGGCAAAGCATGGTAATAGGGAAACATGTGGATCTTGCAGATACACCACTTTTAATACCCAATCTAAGTAATTCTTTAGAATTTAGTGATTATTATTTACCTGCCTTCTGAAAAACCAGCAAATCTTCAGTAGTCAATTTCTGCTTTTTCTTGATTTTTTGATTTACTTCTTCTTCCTTGGATTTCAATAAGGCGTCTTGCTCTGCCTTTTTCTTTTCCTTTATGGCAGCATATATTTTGTCTAGTTCTTCTCTAACGCCATTCATAATCTTTAATCTTTCCTTCAACTGGCTGTTAACTTCATTAAATTTCTTTTTGAATTCATAGAATTTCTTAAAAGCTTCCTGTTCGTCAAATTTAATCTTTTTAATCTCGTCAGATACATTTAAAATTTTTTTATGCATTTCTTGGCTTCTTTTTGCCTTAACCTGGATCAAAAGATGGAATTCATTGGCATCATTTTTCTTATCTTTCATCTCATGACTGGAATCCCTTATTTTTTTACTGGATTCTTGTAAAACGGCGGCTGATTTAAACAATTTTTTCATTGCCTTGATCTTTTTCATTAAACTCTGCTCTTTGTCAAAAGCCATCGGCTGCGTTTCTATTGTAAATTCCAGCTTTTCAATAGTGTCCTTTATCTGAGAAGGCGAATCTTTTATTTTTAGAAATTTAGCTAAGCCAGTTTTCTCCTTTCTCAAATCAATTATATCATCAGAAATACTGGAAGATAGCTTATTAAGCTTGTCTCTCTTTTCCTTAAGATCCTTTACTTCTTTTGTGAATGAATCCCTTTTTGATTTACTCGCCCTTATTTCTGCTATTCCATCTTTTATTTTTTTAGAGTATCCTGATCCTCTGCTGAACCATTTTTCTTTTTCCTTATCTAAGTCATTTAAAGCAGTCTTGAGTTTAGATACCTCTAACTTATGTTTCTTTAGTTCCTCAACTAGCTCCTTTTGGCTTTGCTGTGATGTCATGAATTTGATTCAACAACAACATTTTAGCCGAATAAAGCGCCTAGACCTGCCGCTGCAGATTCTTCGCTTTTCTTCTCTTCAGCTGCCTTCTTCTTTTCGTCAACTTTTGCCTCAGCCTTTCCGTCTCCTGATGGAGCCGCTGCTGGTGCTGCTGCGACTTGTGCAACTGCTGCCTTTTCTATTGCTTCGTCTATGTTTACTCCTTCCAAAGCTGCTACAAGTGCCTTAGCCCTTGCATCGTCTACCTTGACGCCAGCTGCTTCAAGAACTTTCTTGACGCCAGCTTCATCGACTTTTTGACCTGCTTTGTGAAGCAACATTGCTGCATATACATATTCCATTTTTGCCTCCATACTTTATTTATTATTTTTATTTTTTCTTTTCTTGATCTTTAATTGCTTTTCTTTGAAGATCCTGAGCTATTTTCTCAACATCCTTAATCTCTTTTTCTTTTTCCCTCATCCTTATGTTTGCTTCTAATTCCTCTCTTGTAGGGGCCTTAATTTCAGTTGATTCTGCTTTTTGCTTTGGATCTTGAGTTTTAGGCTTTACTTCTTCTATCTTTTTCTCTGGTTTTGGCTCTTCTTTCTGTTTTTCTTCGGTCTTAGGTTTGGACTCTTCCTTTTTGACTTCAGGCTTTGCCTCAATTTTTTCTTTTTTCTCTTCCGATTTTGCGACTTCCTTTTTTGGTTCAGGTTTAGCTTCCTCTTTTTTTACCTCTGGCTTTGATCCAACTTTTTCCTTAGTTGGTTCTTCAACCTTTTTCTCAACAACCTGGATGTTTGCTTCTGCTTTCAGGCTAAGCATTTGCTGCTCTGCTTTTCCCAATAGTGAATCAATAATCACTTTATCAAATATTTCCTGAGCAATTCCAAGTGATTTTGCATCATTGAAAGCCTTTCCAATTAGTAATTTTATTGTTTCTTTTGTTGGATAGCTTACGAAATTTGCAAGATTAAACGCCCATCTTGATGCATTTGATAATCTGTTTATATATTCACTTTCATCAATGGATAATATGTCCCTCTTATAGATAAGGCCATTTTCAAGAACAGCCACTAAATCCAAGCCAACTTCCATTGGTTCTACTCCTAATCTTGTTAAGATCTCAGCAACTTTTGGCTTTATCTTTTCTCCGGCTTTTACAACAACAGTGTCTTCTTTTATCGCTACTTTTCCGCCCTCAACTCCTGATTTTATGCCTGCAACAGCCAATTCTCCAATGATTGGTCCAGGTGCAAAAGGAGTTGCTCCTTTGTTCACAACAATGTCTCTTGGTGCTGTTTGTCCTGCTTTTGCAGGCGCTGGACTTTTGCTTTTCTGCAGTGTCTTGCTTAATTTGAAGGGATTTTCTTTCGTGAATATCAAAGCAGGCATTCCACCAAGATGTGATTCTAGCTCTTCAATTCCTTTAGTCTTGGATTTGCTTTTCTCAAAAGCTAGTTTGATCAGCCTTCTCTTGGTCATTGTAATGTAAAATTTGCCTCTTAGCTGGGCCCTCATTTTCTGCAGCTGAGGCGCTGGCAAATTCTCCATATTCACAACACCGACAATAGGATTTTTGCTAATCAGATTAACCAAATTACCTACAATTTTCTTTTTGTATTCTGCTACGTGCGCTTGTATCTGGGTCATTTTACTTAGTCTCTTTTACTACCTTAAGTTTTTCTCCGACTTTGACAGGCTTACCCATAGTTAGCTTAATGTGAACATCTTTTATGTTGTGTTTTTCATTTGGCAACAGGTGTAAAAGTGAGTCGTAAATAGCAAGCGCATTATCGGTTATCTCTTCTTTGTCCATGTCTTCAGTTCCTATACTGGACTGGATCATCGGAGCAGTCTTTGTGTTTACTCTAATGGTCCTTTGCAGCTTTTCATACAATGGCTTAATATTGGCGTTTGGCGGCACAACCCCTCCGAATTTTGGGTTTGGCATCTTTCCTCTTGGCCCAAAAACTCTACCGAATGTTGTTGCAATCTTCGGCATTATATTTGCCTGCGCAATAAAGAAATTAAATTCATTTGCAACCTTCTTCACATCTTTCTTTTCCTTGTATTTTTGAAAATTAGTAGGTAAAATAACAGAATCATAAATGCCTTTAGCTTGTTCTTCAAGCTCTGGCCCGACTATGGCACATATCTTTAATTTTTTTCCTCTGGAATGCGGCAATGTTATGAACGCGTCAATCTGATGCTCTTGCTTCTTTTTATCAATTCCCTTTAAATTTATGATTAGATCATAGCTTTGCTTGAAATTCCTTTTGCTAGAAATATCCTTTGCTTTTGCTAATGCAGCTTGTATTTGTTCTTTGTTCATCTGCCCTCCTACCTAGGTAGTACAACGGGTAATAGATAAGGAAATATTATGGAGTTTTTAAAGTTAACTATGACAAACTCCCTTTTAATCATAAACACCGTTTATTAATCCACTTAATTTAAACCTTCAAACCATGCTTTAACACTTGTAGATAGAATATAAAGCAAATATACTCTTTCTAGTATTATTGGGAATTTGAAGGAACTCTGGGTTTGAACCCTCTTTTCCCGGAAAAGTCCTTCACCCCCAATATTTTAATCATATGGAGGTGGAATTCATGAAAGGCGGAGACAAATGCGAAACATGCTAAGAAGTGTGACGGAAATCTTCTAAAGCAGTAGGATTTTCGAACATTTTCTTTTTATATGTCGAAAATATACCATCAGTCTTTGATTGATGGACATAAGTCCAATGTTGTTGTCAATTATGTTATATTTTCGATGAAACGGGACAAAATTGTCTGTTGGTTTTTGACATGCACTTATTCTTTATTTTCTATATATACATTGAAAAGTTTTATAAACCTTGAAAAACTTCAATTTTTAAGGGGTGTGTTTAATGCAACAACAGGACCATCTAGAAAAGACTAGTTTTCTTGATAAAGTTAATTTCCCAAATGACCTTAAGAAACTGGGCAAAGACCAGCTTAAAGTTCTTGCACAGGAAATAAGAGGTAAAATCCTGAATGTAGTTTCAAAAACAGGCGGTCATTTGGGCAGTCCATTAGGGGCAGTTGAACTGACACTGGCAGTTCATTATATATTTGATGCACCAAAAGACAAAATCATTATAGACACAGGACATCAGAGTTACCCACACAAACTTATTACAGGAAGAAGGGATAATTTTCACACTTTAAGGCAGTACAAAGGCGTATGTGGTTTTTGCAATATTTCAGAATCAGAATATGATGTTTTTGGAGCAGGTCATGCAGCAACTTCAATTTCAGCAGCCCTGGGAATTGCAAAAGCCCGAGATTACAAAAATGAAGATGATAAAGTTGTTGTAATTGTTGGAGATGGAGCATTGACAGCTGGCCTGGCTTTTGAAGGATTAAACAATCTAGGCGCTTCTAAAACAAACATGCTGGTTATCTTAAACGATAACCGAATGAGCATCTCTCCAAATGTCGGTGCTATCTCTAATTATCTGAATAAGATTGTTCTAAATCCAAAATATTTCCAATTAAGAAAAAGAACAAGGAATTTATTAAAAAAAATCCCAGGAATTGGGGAACAAGAACTTGAAAAAGTTTTCAAAGCACAGGAAAGACTGAGAAATATATACAGCGAAGGAATTTTCTTTGAAAGCCTTGGCTTTCAATACTTCGGACCGATTGACGGCCATAACATTGACGAGCTGATTACTGCACTGGAAAATGTAAAAAATTTGAAAGGTCCGGTTTTATTGCATGTAAAAACAGAAAAAGGCAAAGGATATGAATTTGCAGAAAAAGATCTGGACAAATTCCATGGCATGTCTCCCTTTGACCCCATCAATGGCCAGAAATATGTTAAATCCACAAACATTACATATACAGACGCATTTGCCAATGCTTTGATAAGAATTGCAGAAGAAGATAAAAAAATTGTTGCCATAACAGCAGCAATGAAGGCCGGTACTGGATTAAATAAATTTGAAAAACACTTTCCAGACAGGACAATTGACGTAGGGATAGCAGAGCAGCATGCCGTCACATTTGCAGCTGGCCTAGCAATCAACGGAATGAAACCAGTTTGTGCTATATACTCGACTTTCTTGCAAAGATCGTTTGACATGATAATCCACGATGTATGCTTGCAAAATCTCCCAGTGATATTTGCTTTGGACAGGGCAGGCTTAGTTGGAGATGACGGCCCAACCCATAATGGGCCATTTGACATTGCTTACTTCAGATTAGTCCCAAATATTACAATTATGGTTCCAAAAGACGAAAACGAATTGCAGCATATGCTTTACACAGCTACTTTACTGCAAGGGCCTTCAACCTTAAGATATCCCAGAGGTGGAGGTATTGGTGTTGGCTTAGATCCGGAATTAAGAGAGCTTGAAATCGGAAAAGCAGAAATACTGGAACAAGGCAGTGATTTATTGATTCTAGGCGTAGGCCCTATTTTGTATGATGCCATGTATGCTGTTGAAGAACTCAAATGCAATGCAACAATTGTTAATGCAAGATTCGTCAAGCCCCTTGATGAAAAAGTGATATTAAAATATGCTAATAAAATAAAAAATATTATCACATTGGAAGAAGGAACAATTAATGGGGGATTTGGATCTGCAGTATTGGAATTGCTGGAAGATAATGGAATAAAAGCTAATGTAAAAAGAATAGGGATTCCTGACAAGTTTATAGATCATGGCAAGCCCGACATACAGAAAAAGCTTGCAGGAATCGATAAAGAAAGTATAAAGAAAGCAATTGTGGAAATTTTGAAGAAGGAATAATTTTAAGATTTTAATTTTTTAGAAATATTTTTTATTATTAAAAAGGGGTTGGTTTATTTTTTAAAATAGTTTTTCATTGTTATTAAGAGCCCAGTACATTACAGATGAAACGAATTAAAAAATATTGTTAAATTGTTAGTGAATTAATAATTAATGTATATGCGGCTAATCTCCAATAATAAAATTAAAAGAAATTAAATAATAAAAATAATATAAAAAACTATTAAAATCAAAAAAACTCATAAAAACAAATCAAAAAACCCAATAAAAAATGCTACAAAGAAGAAAATCACGCAAAGTCAAGGTTGGAAAATTATTCATCGGAGGAGATGCACCGATAACTGTTCAGTCAATGACAACAACAGATACAACAGATGTTAAAGCAACTATTGACCAGATTCACGGATTGGAAGATGTGGGATGCGAAATAATAAGAGTAAGCGCTCCGACAATGGAAGCAGCGAAATCATTAAAGGAAATTAGAGAAAATATCACGATTCCGCTTGTTGTTGACATACATTTTGATTACAGGATTGCTTTGGAGGCAGTAAAATACGTCGATAAACTAAGAATCAACCCCGGCAACATAGGGAATCCGGATAAAGTGCAGCAAGTTGTCAAGACAGTAAAAGATCATGGAATTCCGATGAGAATCGGTGTAAATCTTGGCTCCCTTGAAAGGGACTTGTTCATGAAACATGGTTATTCGCCTGCAGCAATGGTTGAAAGTGCAATGCGCCATCTTAAAATTCTGGAAGATTTGGATTTCTATGATACAATTGTTTCATTAAAAGCATCCGATGTTCCGAGAATGGTGGAAGCGTATAGATCATTTGCTGAAAAAACAGATTACCCATTGCATCTAGGAGTTACAGAATCAGGATCAAAAATTCCTGGAACTGTAAAGTCTTCAATGGGCATAGGAATGCTGCTTTCTGAAGGCATTGGCGATACGATAAGAATCTCGCTTTCTGAAGATCCAAAAGAAGAAGTAAAAGTCGGAAAATACATTTTAAGGTCACTTGGATTAAGAAATGATGGCGTTCAAGTTACAAGTTGTCCAACATGTGCAAGAACAGAAATAGATGTGATCAAATTGGTTGAAGAGCTTGAAAACCAAACGGAAAAAATAAAAAAACCGATTAAGGTTGCCGTCATGGGATGCGCAGTTAATGGCCCCGGGGAAAGCAAAAAATCAGACATTGGGATTGTAGGGGCTCCAGGAAATCATCTCCTATATAGAGATGGTAAAATTGTCAAAAGAATTAACGATAATGAGATAAAAGAGGTTCTATTAAAAGAAATCAATGAAATAGCCAGCAATGGCAATTAAAATGAAAAACATATCAATTCTGGGATCGACAGGCAGTATCGGCACGCAGACTTTGGACATAGTAAAACAATTTCCTGATGAATTCAAGGTTGTTGGCCTTACTACAAATAAAAATATTGATTTATTAAGGCAGCAGATCAACGAATTTAAGCCGGCAGCAGTTGCTGTAATGGATAAAACAAAAGCAAACGAATTGATGAATTTCACTTCTACACAAGTTTATTCTGGAATTCAAGGATTAAACAAAATTGCAGCTTTAAATGAGGCAGACACTGTTGTAAATTCTCTGGTCGGTTCTGTTGGTATTGAACCAACTTACAATGCTGCCAGAAACAAAAAAAATATTGCGCTCGCAAACAAAGAAACTTTAGTTGCAGCAGGTTCCGCCATCATAAATGAGATAAAGAAAAACGATGTAAAATTGATGCCTATTGATTCCGAGCACAGTGCAATTTTCCAATGCTTAAACGGAGAAAATATCAACGATGTCAATAAAATAACATTAACCTGTTCAGGAGGACCTTTTAGAAATCATTCAAGAGAACAATTTGAAGATGTCACAGCAAGTGATGCTCTCAAGCACCCAACATGGAATATGGGTGCAAAGATAACAATTGATAGCGCAACTCTCATGAACAAGGGTTTTGAGGTTCTTGAAACACATTGGCTTTACGGGATTGATTATAAAAAAATCAAAATTGTCATTCACCCCCAAAGCGTCATACATTCATTGGTTGAATTTAATGACAGGTCAGTCATAGCGCAGCTTGGATTGCCAAACATGAGAATACCCATCCAGTATGCATTAACATATCCAGGAAGATTTACTAATATGCAGGCATCACTGGATCTTGCAAAAATAAAGACTCTCGACTTCAAAGATCCTGATTTTGATATGTTTCCATGCTTGAACTACGCATATGAAGCAGGAATCAAAGGCGGAACACTGCCGGCAGTAATGAATGCTGCAAATGAAGCTGCAGTCCATGCCTTTTTAGACAATAAAATAAGATTTCTGGACATTCCAAGATTGATCAGAAAAATGATGGATGAGCATAATATAATTAAAAATCCAGGCTTAAATGATATTCTTTCAATTGATAAAAATATCAAAGAAAAAACAAAAAATATCATTGAAGAGGAAATTACAATAATAAAATGAATTATGCAATTATAGTTGCAGCTGGCAATAGCAAAAGAATGAATAAGAATGGAAATAAAGTATTTCTTCCATTATTTAATAAACCTATAATATATTATACAATCAAAGTTTTCAATGAATGCAAAAATATCGACGAGATAATAATAGTAACCCAGAAAGAAAATTTTGAAATACTTGAAAATATAAAAAAGAAATATAACTTTGACAAAATAAAAAAAATTGTTGAAGGAGGCAAAGAAAGACAGGATTCAGTATATAATGGATTAACTTCTATAAAAAACAATAAGAGCAATGATATTGTAGTAGTTCATAACGCAAGCAACCCATTAGTCAGGGAAAAGGAAATAGATGATTGTATTAAAGCTGCAAAAAATAATGGTGCAGCTGTTGTCGGATTTCAGTTAAAGGACACCATAAAAAAAATAAATAATAATTTTGTTGAAAGAACAATCGACAGAAAAGACATATTTCAAGTTCAAACACCGCAAGCTGTTAGAAATAAATTGTTTCTTGAAGCATTTGAAAATGCAAAAAAGAAAAATTTGACAGTTACCGATGATGTTTCATTGGTGGAATTGATTGGTCAAAAAGTAGAGCTGGTGCCTTGCTCTTACGAAAACATAAAAATCACTACAGATGATGATCTAAAAATTGCAGAAGGAATCCTAGTTAGGAGAACAGGCAGATTCACCAGGATAGGAATTGGCCAGGATAGCCATAAATTCTCATCAAATAAGGAATTAACTCTGGGTGGCTGTAAAATCCTAAATGAAGCTGGTTTTGAGGCAAACTCTGATGGGGATGTTATTTTGCATGCTTTGTTCAATGCAATAAGCCAAGCCATTGGAGAAAAATCATTAGGTTATTATGCAGATCCAATGTTAAAGAAAGGAGTAATTGATAGTAAAGAATATATTAAAGTTATTTTAGATAAATTAAATGAAAAGAATCAAAAATTAAACAATGTTGGTGTCATGATAGAGGCTAGTAGGCCAAAACTTGAGCCGCATACAGACAAAATCAAGGAATCAATGTCAAAAATACTGGATTTAGAAAAAGAAAAAATTGGAATTACCTACACTTCTGGAGAGAATCTTACTGCCTTTGGGCAAGGTAAGGGGATGCAGTGCTTCGTGGTTGTGACTCTGGTTCAGGTCTGAACACATACATGTTTCTGCCACTATCAAATTCAAAATTAAGTAACCACAGATCTTCTTCAATGTTTTGAACAATAGCATCTATTCTGGTTTTACCTCCACTGTAGTTTTCTGGATCAGGTCCTTTAATACCACTATGCACTGCTTTATAGTCTATCACCTCTCCAGAATCTGGGTCAACACATTGGATTATAGCAGAATTCAATGACCCTGAAAACGTTAAACGTAGCCCTGCCATTCTCTCAGAAAGGAACCTTTTTGCATTGAATACACTTATCTTGCCATCATCAGCAATAAGATCTAAGTCCATATTACCACCCAACTAAATAAGAGGGCGGCTGGTATTTATATACCTATCTTTTAGTATCAAATTCAGCAATATTAATATATTATTAGTATTATCAATTCTATCATGGCTATCAGTTCATATGCAAAGATAAACCTGTTCCTGAAGATAGGCAGGAAACTAAGCTCTGGCTACCATAACCTGCAGTCAGTTATGCAGAACATAGAATTAAGCGACAATATGTCTATTGAGCCTATAAATGAAGATAGAATAATAGTAGAATCCACTAATAAAGATATTGAGAATGAAGAAAATCTTGTTTATAAGGTAGCATCGGTGTTAAAGAAAAAATATAAGGTTAAGTATGGTATCAAGATATTTATTCAAAAAAATATACCATTAGAGGCAGGCTTGGGAGGCGGAAGCAGCAATGCAGCAACTGCATTGATGAACCTGAACAGATTATGGAGATTAAAGCTTAAGGAAAAGCAATTAATTAATCTGGCATCGCAAATTGGTTCAGATGTCCCTTTTTTTGTTGCAGAAAATGCGGCATTAGTTGAAGGCATTGGTGAAAAAATAAAAAGAATAAAAAAATCTTTCAGTATAAATGTTGTATTGATCAATCCGGGCTTCCGAGTTTCAACAAAATGGGCTTATTCTACATTTGACAGGAAAAAACCAAAGATAAAGACAAAGGCAGATATCAAAGATTTAGTGAAGGCAATAGAAAAAAAAGACATAAGCCAGATAGCAGATAACCTGCATAATGATTTCGAGCCGATTGTCATGAAAAAATACAAGGTAATTAATGACATAAAAACCAATCTGCTTAGAAATGACGCACTGAATGCATTGGTGTCTGGCTCAGGTCCGACCGTATTTGGGATTTTCAACAGCATTTATGAAGCAAGGGAGGCTTTTTTCAAGATACAGTATGATTATCCGTTTGTTTTTTTGACAAAAACCATATAAAAGGAAAAAGTAATACTTAAGTTTGGGGTGGATTGTTTTGGAAATTAAAATAGCCAAAAATTCAGGCTTTTGCTTTGGAGTAAAGAAAGCTATAGAAGTAGCGGAAGAGGTAGCAAAAAATAACAAAGGCAAAACATATGTCCATGGACAATTAGTTCACAATGAGAAAGTAATAAATGACTTAGGGAACAAAGGTATAGTCTTTGTGGAAAATCTTGCTGAAATCCCGGATGGCGCTATAACTGTTTTAAGAGCTCACGGTGAGCCAGGTTCTACTTATAAAACTTTAAATGAGAAATCCATTACAAAAGACAATAATTTGACAGATGCAACTTGCCCCTTAGTGACTTTAGTCCACAATGTAGGCATTAAATTAAAAGAAAACGGATATGAAGTTATCATTTTCGGCAAAGCAGATCATCCGGAATCTATAGGGACAAAGTTCCATTTAAAAGGGAACGATACAATAATTGTCGAGGAGCCTGAGGAATATCAAAAAGTACTTGAGTTCATAAAAAATAACAATTCAGAAAAAGTTGCCATCATTTCCCAGACAACAATGTCTGTTTATGGATACAAAAAATTGATAGAAAACATAAATTCAAACCTAAGCGGAAATAAATTCGGGCAAATTCAATTAAGCTTGAGGGATTTATCTGAAAAATATGGTTATGTAGACACAATCTGCAACCCAACCAAGCAAAGGCAGAGCGGAACAGAGGAAATCGCCAAAGAATCCGACATTGTAATTGTCATTGGCGGAAAAAACTCAAGCAATTCAAAAGAACTCTATACTAAATGCAAAGAATTAGGTGTTGAGTCCTATTTCATCCAATCAGCAGAGCAATTACAGGCTGATTGGTTCAATCAAAAAGATAAAGTTGGTGTTACAGCAGGAGCTTCAACTCCAGATTATCTGATTGATGAAGTTGTGAATAAAATAAAAGAATTAGCTGCATGATTATTCTGCAAAAAATCCCATTCTGTCAGGATCAAACTTCCAGGTTTCTTCAAGCCTGCCTGTTCTTTTGTAGTATTTAACCAGTCTGTTGATCTTTGATTCTGCAAGATGCAAACCTCTTGCTGCTGTTTCATCATGTTTGTTGGTCTCAAGATGCTTTTTGATTGCTGCAAATCTCCTGAACATTGCAGTTAAGTTTTCAGGCACTTCTGGAACAATCTTTTTTTCCTTTAGAATTGCACTTACTGATTTTCCACACAGAGCGTGAACATTTGGAATTCCATAAGTATCCCTTAATAAGATTCCAATCTGTGATGTTGACTTTCCATCCTTAGAAAGTTTTGCTATTAACAATTCCACTTCCTTGGCCTTGTATCTAATCCAGGAAGGTGCTGTTTTCTTAGCAGGCTTCTTGGAGCCATGCTTTCCTCTCTTCCTTGAATGCATTCTTGCCATTTTATTTTGATTATTAAAGCTGCTTGATTTTTATTTTAAATCCGAAAATTTGCAAGCAAATTTTCAATATCTTGCCTCGGCAAAAATTGTTTTGCCACTAATTTTTGCCTCGGAACATAACAATTATCTGGAGAAAAAGACGTTTTCATCCAGTATAACCAAGCTTTCACCGAGTTATCTTTCAATAAGGGGGAAGAATGGGCAATTTATAAAGCTTATGGAAAAAATGGAGAATAAATAGCCCCGGGCAGATTCGAACTGCCGTCTCAGCCTCCAAAGGGCCGTATCCTTGACCGCTAGACTACAGGGCTTTAGAATAAGAATTAAACTGATTGTTTCTATTTAAATTTAATGCATTAATCTGGAAATATTAAATGAGTAATATTGAATTTTAGGATGAGTATACTAAATTCACATCTTTGCACTATGTACCATATCAAGCCCCCTAAGCTGAGTGAGGGCACCTTCACCGACTTGCTGATGCAAAAGATATACAGTAACAACTTCACCGTTTCTTCCAATTTGTCTTGATGGGTTTTCTCTTATATTTATTTTATTAGCAGCTAAAACCCCATCTATGGTTGCAAAAGCTCCAGGAACATCGCTGTGATGCACGAACAGTGGATATACCTGCCTTCTTTCAGCTTGGATAGTTTCACCTGCATTGACAGCATTTGAAAAATCACCCCTCAAGAGATAGTCTATCACAACATTAGCTATTTCTTCCGATGTTTTTTGCTGTGCGCGGTCTGTAGATGCACCTTGATGTTGAGTCAATACTACATTAGGAAGATCTCCAAATGGGCTGTTGAAATTGGGAGTATCCGTAGCATCCTTCTCAGGCTCTCTTGAATATACATCTATGCCCGCTCCAGCTAATCTGCCATTTTTTAATGCTTCATAAAGAGCTCGCTCATCCACATACTCCCCCCTTGCAACATTGATAAGATATGCACTTGGTTTCATGAGGGCAATCTCTCTTTCACCTACAACTACACCATTTCCAGCAGTATGTATGCTAACATAATCTGCTTCAGCAAGAACTTCGTCTTTAGATTTGTAGGTTATTCTTGATTCTGGAAATCTAGCCATTACTCTTTCCAAATCCGGATCATAACCTATAACGGTCATGTACGCATTGACCAATTCACTCAATCTCTGACCAATCCTCCCACATCCTATAATGCCAAGAGTTTTGTGTGATAATTCTGCACCTTTCAAATCCTTTTTCTTCCAAAAACCACTTCTTGATAACGCATCAGCTCTAGCAATATTCCTTGAAAGACTATACATCAACCCTAATGCAAGTTCTGCAGTTGCATTAGTATTCCCAGAAGGAGCATTCTTAACAACAACCCCATATTCAATTGCAGCCTCTAAATCAACATTTTCATAACCGACTCCAGATCTGCCAATAATTTTTAATTTCCCTTCTGCACCAGCCCTTATAACTTCTGGTGTAACTTGTGTAGCACTTCTTACAATCAGTGCATCAAACTCCTCAACTTCTTGAACAAGTGAACTTAAATTTCTTTTTCTGGTGTCAGTTTGTATTCCAGCCTCTTCAAATAATTGGATTCCCTCTTTGTTTAATCCATCATTAAGTAAAACTTTCATCTAAATTTTGGAGTAATATTCCCTTTAAATCCCTTTTGACACATATGCTAACTTTCTTCTAAAAATGACAAATTTAGCACAAAACTTTATAAATTGACATAAATTTCTGTCAAGAGAAATGCAGGATAATATAAGGGGGTTGGTTTGGAAACTTATTGATACAGACATTTCAATAAAAAAAACCCTTTCAAGAAAAATAATAAATGTAAGAAGCTTGGCAAAGCATATTATTGCAACACAGAAATTAAACACTTCAATTGACTCAGTCATAAGCGCGATAAGAAGATACGAAATAAATACAAAAAAAAGTGAAGATACACATTCAGTTCATAATGTCTTAAGGCAGGCAAGGGTTGCAACAAGGACGAAAATGTCAACTCTGCTTCTTAAAAGGACTGATTTGGTCAAGACGAAGCTTGGAAGGCCAGACAAGCTTATGGATTTCCAGGGTCACGATGTCATAAGAGTTCTTGAGGGGTCTCAGGCTTTGACAATTGTCATTGACCAAAAAAATTTTGACAAAATAAAAGCAATATTCCCAAAGGACCTTTTATTGGAGGAAAACAAGAAAGTAGGTTTGATAGAGATAACTTATCCGAGAATTTTGAAAAAAACTCCAGGAGTATTTGCCACCATCTACAATGAATTGGCAGAGCATAATATAAGCATAATAGATGCTTTAATATCATCTAATGAGCATATCCTGATAATAGATGATGAAAAATTGCTCAAAGCTTTTGATTTGATTTATAATCTGTGCAAAAATTAAATTCAAAACCCAAAATTTTTTATAGGAAAAGATTCCCGATAACTATATGAAGCAATATCTATACATTATATTCATTATTATACTAATTCTAGTTATTGGTTGCGGTAAAGAAGAGGTTGAATCCGAAGAAATAACTGGAGAAGTTGTTGCAGAAGAAACGCAAGATGAAACTGTTGAAGCAGAAATTGAGCCAGAAGAAGAGATTCTCACAGTTAAGCTTTGCCACGACACGGATAATGGAACTATAAAATGGGTAAATGGTACCGTACTTGGATTCACAAATAAATCAGAAAGATTTGAGTTAAAGGATTTCTGCGTTGATAAAAACCACGTTTCTGAATATTATTGTGAAGACGAAGAGCCAAAAAACGAATACTTCCTTTGTAAAAGTGGATGCGTTGATGGTCACTGCACTTAAGAATAAAGTTTTAGAGTTTCCTCCTCCATAAAATGCATTTTTCCAGGGACAATCAGGCAGTGAACCGGCTTTCCAAAATCATGCTTCAATAAAGCTCCTGCACTTCCGGCTTTTATTACTTGATCTTTGCTTCCGATTCTTGCACATCCAACGCATAAAGTCCTCTCAGAAAAAACCCTTTCATTCCTTTTTAGTTCAATTTTGAGCAAATATCTTATTGCGTCAGTCACGCTCATGTATTTTTCTTCGTCAGGATTCAAGTCAAGCAGAAATAAGGTATGCAATCCCGATTTCAGGTTATCTTTTAAGACATCATAAGGAGTTTCAACATTTTCATTTTCCAATGGGATGCTAGTCACCTTACCAAACTTATACAGCTGCAATCCAGTAACACCTACAGCGCTGATGATGGAAGCATTATGAATCACTTCACACTTAATTTCCTCTTTTTTAGCTCTTAAGTATAAATCAATATGCGTTGTCGCAGCCATCGGATCACCAATAACCAAAAAGGCAACATTTTTTGTCTTGGCATTCTCTATGATTTCATTATCATCTCCTTCTACCAAATTTCTTCTTGCAGATATGATTTTTTTACCATAAAATTTCTCTAAATCACCTTTCGCACAGTTCAGAACAGAAGTATAGCTTTCTAAATAAACACCATCACATTTTTTTACTGCCTCTAGACCAGCAACTGTGATGTCTTTCTCGTTGTTCAGGCCTAAACCGATGAAGTAGAGTGTCATATTTGATCGAAATTATATCCAATTTTAATTTATTCCTATTTTTGAATTAAAAACTATATCCCCTAACATATATTTTAAATCCCAGAAATAAATATAAATCACTTTATATATAATATGAAAATAAAAGAAAGATTAAATAAGAGTTTTTTTGGCGAAAAACTCAATTTAAGTGCTTTTTTGGCGAAAAGCAACATTAAATAATCTTGGTTTGTAAATTCTAGTTTTTTAGTACGAAAAAAACTACAAAACGGTATCAAATCAGCCTGTTAGCACAAACTAATTCTAAAAGGATAAGCATCGAAGAGCAATATAAATATTTCGGTAATCGAAAGAATATATTGTAAACTGTATAAAAAACCACTATGGCTGGGGAAAAGGGGGAGATAAAAATGGACTTTTTGGTAGAAGGAGCGGTAAATCAGTTAAAGGATACAAGCTTGGGATTTGAAGTTGGCCGGGCAAATATAAAAGTTTTAGGCGCTGGTGGAGCTGGCAACAACATGGTTGGATGGCTCTACAAAAAAGGTATAAAAGGCGCTGAAATAATAGCATGCAACACCGATAAGCAGCATCTTACAATAATTGATGCTGATCGTAAGTTCTTGATTGGAAAAGGTGTAACTCGCGGTCTGGGATGCGGCGGTTTTCCTGAAAAGGGGGCTGAAGCAGCAAAAGAATCATTGCCGGAGTTAAAAGAATCTCTAAAAGGAGCTGACATGGTTTTTGTTTGCGCTGGAATGGGCGGTGGCACAGGAACTGGAAGTGCACCGATTGTAGCGCATCTTGCACAAGACACAGGAGCTATTGTAATTGGAACAGTCACAATGCCTTTCAAGATAGAAAGGGCTAGAGTTGACAAGGCAGAATTTGGACTGCAGCAATTAAGGCAAGTAACAGACACAGTTATTGTAATTGACAACAATAGATTAGTTCAAATTGCAGGAAATCTCCCAATACAACATGCTTTTGCAGTTGCTAATGAATTAATTGCAACAATGATCAAGGGAATTGTGGAAACAATCGCAGTTCCATCACTTGTCAATCTGGACTACGCTGATGTAAAAGCAATCATGCAGAATGGAGGAGTTGCAGCGATAGGAGTTGGATCTTCTGACACTAACAGCAAAGTTGAGGAAGCTGTAAAGGGAGCGTTAGCAAATCCTCTGCTTGAAGTAGATTATGCCGGTGCAACAGGCGCATTGATCCATATTGTCGGCGGCCCTGACATGACACTGGAAGATATCAACAAGGCAGGAGAGATGGTAACTGAAAGTTTAGACCAGGATGCAAATGTAATCTGGGGTGCCAGAGTCCAAGATGATATGAAAGGAAGGATAACAGTAATGACCATTGTGACTGGAGTAAAAAGCCCTTGGATACTTGGCAAAGTTGATTACTCAAAACCATCACCGGAAGCAGTTGCTGTCAGTGAAGAGCTGGGAATAGAATTAGTTAGGCAATAATCAAAACTCACGATCACCCCTTTAGTCTTTGTGGTGAGATTGTTTCTTTGCCTTCATTAAGAAAACCACCCCCAACGTTTTTAATATGAAGGCAAGCGGTGGCTCAGCAATGGGCCACATTTTTTTCTTTTTGGTTTTTTATTATTTTTAAAATTTTGATTTTTTCATTGTTATTAGGGGCCCAGTACAATACAGAAGAAATGAGTGCACAAATAATTCATTAAGTGTTTGTGAACAAATCAGTAATGTATATGCGACTAATTTTCAATAATTAATGATAATAATTATTAAACCCACCTTCGGCAAAAGTTAGGCTCGCTCAATGGCTCGCCTATTTATTAGAATTCTATTCTTTTTTCTTTTTCTTCAACTTCTTCTTAACTCTCCCAATTGCTTTCTTTATGTTCTTATGGGTTTCTGTGACTTGCTTTTTGATTACAGGACTCCACATCCCTAATCCTGTTTTTGGTCCTTCAATTCTGCCCCACCATTTTTCAAAGTACATTGCATGCTCTATCCTTAATTTTGGCGGCATTTCAGGATATTCATCAGCATACCCTATTGTGACAATTGCCTGCACATTTACATCCTCTGGAAGATTGCAATTCCTTCTTATTTCATCCTCATCAAAAGCTCCAACCCAACAAGCGCCTAAGCCAAGAGAATGCGCAGTCAACAGCATATTTTCAACTGCAGCAGCTATTCCCTGTATTGTGTAAAGTCTTACCCCTCTTGTTCCATAATACCTGTCTGCTTTTTGAGGCTCACCGACAACAACGATGTGTACGGGGGCATCCTGCATCCAGTATTGTTGAGCGCAACATTCAGCAATAGACCTTCTTTTAGCTTCATCTTTTACAACAATGAACTTGCAATTCATTATATTGCCGGCAAAAGGAGCATATTTGCCAGCCTGCATAATCTCCACAATATTGTCCCACGGAACAGGCTTGTCTTTGTACTTCCTTATTGATCTTCTTGTCCTTATGCAATCAAAAACGTCCATAATGTATTTTTGTATAAGGATATTTAAATAGTTAACTGAAAATAGTAAACACCAATAAAATTAATAAACCCGCAATAATACATATTTATTCTATGGAATACTCTAAATTAGTCGAGATCTACGAAGATTTAAACAAGACCACAAAAAGGCTTGAAAAGACTCATGTAATCTCAGAATTCTTGAAAAATGTGCACCTGGATGATATAGAGCATGTAATGCTCCTTTTAGAAGGCAGGGCTTTTCCAAATTATGATCCAAGAGAAACTGGAGTCGCATCCAGGTTGATGCTGAAAGCAATCAATATTGCAACCGGAACAACTGTTGATAAAATAGAAAAAGAATGGAAAAAGAAAGGAGACTTAGGTTTGGTTGCTGAATCTTTGATTAAGACAAAAAAACAAGCCACTTTACACTCCACAAAGTTAAACTTAAAGAAAGTATTTGATAATATAAGAAAACTTGCGGAACTTGAAGGGCAAGGCACTGTTGATAGAAAAACTCAGTTGATAGCAGAACTCCTGACATCATCAAAACCTTTGGAAGCAAAATACATTGTCAAGACTATTCTTGGAGTAATGCGCATCGGTGTCGGAGAAGGGGTAATGCGTGATGCGATTACATGGGCTTTCTTCAACGATAAAATTGGAGTAAAATACACAAAAGAGGAAAATGACATTGAAGTTGAAGACAGAGAAGTCTATAACAAATACTTAGATGCAGTGCAAAGCGCATATGATGTTACAAACGAATTTTCTGTAGTTGTAAAAGCTGCAAAAACACATGGATTGAAAGGACTTGAAAACATAGAGATGAAAGTAGGCATTCCAATTCAGGTTATGCTGGCTTTGAAAGTTGATACTGTAGAAGAGGGATTTGAGACAGTCGGAAAGCCAGCTGCAATTGAATTCAAGTATGACGGCTTTAGAATTCAGGCTCACAAAGACCACCATGGAAATATAAGATTATTCACCAGAAGATTAGAGGATGTCACAAAACAATTTCCAGATGCAGTTGAATTCATCAAAAAATATGTCAAGGGCAAGAGTTTCATTATAGATTCTGAGGCAGTTGGATACAGCAAAAAGACTGGACAATACTTACCTTTCCAGAACATTTCTCAAAGAATCAAGAGAAAATATGACATTGACAAAATGTCAAAAGATTTTCCAGTGGAGTTAAATGTTTTTGATGTCATTAATTACCAGGGAAAGAACTTGCTTAATGAGGAATTTGAAAAAAGGAGAAAGTTGATTGAGAAAATAGTCAAACATGAACCTAAAAAAATCGTTTGTTCAAAAAATAAAACAACTAGCAACAGTCACGATGTTGAAAAATTTTTCAAGGAATCAGTGAACGCAGGAAATGAAGGTTTGATGTTTAAATCGCTTAAATCACCTTACAAACCAGGCGCAAGAGTCGGTTATATGGTTAAATTCAAGCACATAATGGACACGCTTGATTTAGTAATTGTAGGTGCTGAGTGGGGGGAAGGCAAGAGGGCCAGATGGTTGAGCAGTTATCATATAGCTTGCGTTGATCAGGGAGGATATCTTGAGATTGGCAAGGCAAGCACTGGATTGAAGGAGAAAAAGGAAGAAGGACTAAGTTTTGAAGAAATGACAAAGCTGCTCAAGCCGTTAATCATAAGCGAAAAAGGAAAAGAAGTCAAAATAAAGCCAAAAATCGTCATTGAGGTAGGTTATGAAGAAATACAGAAATCTCCGACTTCTAGCTCAGGATATTCGCTCAGATTTCCGAGGATCATCCAAGTTAGAGAGGACAAAGGCTCCAGAAATGCTTCTAATTTGCTGTATGTTAAAGAATTGTATGCCTCTCAAAAAAAGAGTTAATCATCAATAACATTTATATATATCATTATAAACCTAAAATTAAAATGATAGTTGGATTCGGTTTCACAAAACTAAGTGTTGAAAAGAAAGAAAAAGCAAAAGGCAAGATTGATATAAATAACAATGTAAAGATTAAGGATGTTACACAAGATAATTTTTCTTTAGGCAAGGACAAGCAAAACGTCTTGAAATTTGTATTTGAGTTCACATCAAAATATGAACCATCTGTCGCTACAATATTATTTGAGGGAGAGCTTTTGTATATGCAGGATCCAAAAAAGAATAAGGAAATACTAAATTCTTGGAAAAAAGACAAAAAATTACCAAAAGAGATTATGGCAGGCATGCTTAATACAATACTTACAAAATGCAATATACAGGCGTTGATACTAAGTCAGCAGGTTAATTTACCCCCGCCAATTCCAATGCCCAAAGTGCAGGTGGCAGTTCCAGATAAGAATTATATTGGATAGGATTCTTCTCATAAATTGAAACAAAAGATTTATAAAACTGTTATCTATCTGAAAGTAATAAAATGCCAGAAAAGGAACTCAAACTAAAGGTAGCAGAGGCTATTCAAGATGACGTAAACAAGGGAATAGTCAGGATTGACTCGGGATACTTGGCAGAGGTAGACATAAAACCAGGAGACATAGTTGAGATAGAAGGCGAAAGAAAAACAGTTGCTATTGCTGACAGATCTTACCCTGGCGATATTGGATTGAACATCATAAGGATGGACGGCATCGTAAGAAAGAACGGCAAAACAGGCATAGGAGAGATAGTAAAGATAAGAAAAGCTCTTGTAAAAGAGGCCAAAAAGATCATTATTGCTCCTGCAAGAAAGGGAATTGTCATAAGGGCTTCTTCTGAAATTTTCAAGCAGGGACTTCTTGGAAGGGCTGTTGTAAAAGGTGACATAGTCTCATTAGGTGGTGCAAGAAGGCGTAAATCAACAATGATGAATAATCCTTTTTTTGATGAGGATATTTTTAGTATTCTTGATGAAAGCATGATGGGCATTGGTTTCGGAGACATAAAATTTGTTGTTGTTGACACTAGTCCAAAGCAGCCTGTTATTATCTTAGATCAAACAGAGATTGAATTCAGGTCAGAAGCTGTTGAAATTGATGAAGAAAGAGTTCCCGATATAACTTACGAAGATGTTGGTGGCTTGCAGGATGAAATTAAAAAAGTCAGAGAGATGGTTGAACTCCCATTAAAACATCCTGAAATATTCGAAAGACTCGGAATCGAAGCTCCAAAAGGTGTTTTATTGCACGGCCCTCCGGGAACTGGAAAGACTTTGCTGGCGAAGGCTGTTGCAAACGAGACAAATTCACATTTTCTATTGATCAATGGGCCTGAGATTATGAGCAAATATTATGGCCAATCAGAAGAAAACTTAAGAAAAAAATTTGAGGAAGCAGAGAAAAATGCGCCTTCCATAATTTTTATTGATGAGATTGATGCAATTGCATCCAAAAGGGAAGAGACAAGGGGTGAAGTTGAGAGAAGAGTTGTTGCTCAAATGCTTGCTTTGATGGATGGCCTGCAGTCAAGAGGCAAAGTTGTTGTCATTGCAGCAACAAACGTGCCAAATATCCTTGACCCTGCGTTAAGAAGACCAGGACGATTTGATAGGGAAATAGAAATCGGTGTTCCAGGTACAGAGGGCAGGCTTAATATTCTTAAAATCCACACAAGAAACATGCCAATGTATACAAAAGAAAACATTGTAAAAGACAGTGATTTTGAGCAGGAATACAAAGAGGCAGTTTTCAATTTATTAAGATACAAAGATACCAATTCAAGAAACTTAGAAAGAACAATAAACAAATATCTTGTGGATAATCCTGAAAAAAATGAGCTATTCAAGAAAATTGATATATCAAAGCTAAAAAGACATATGGAAAAATTGTCCCATGAAACAAAATTGGTTTCTCTTAAGGAACTATCTGAAGTAACACATGGTTTTGTTGGAGCTGACTTATCCTCATTAGCTAAAGAAGCTGCTATGATTGTACTGCGTAAGGCCCTGCCTGATTTAAGATTAAAAGAAGATGAACCATTGCCAAAGGAATTGCTTGAAAAACTTATATTAACGCAGCATGATTTTAAAGAGGCTTTGAAGGTTGTAAGGCCAAGTGCATTAAGGGAAGTTCTTGTTGAAATACCTAATATAAAATGGTTTGACATCGGCGGCCTGGATAATTTAAAACAAGAGTTGATAGAGGCTGTTGAATGGCCTTTGAAACATCCAGAATCTTTCAAGAGATTGGGTGTAAGGCCACCAAGAGGTATTTTATTGTATGGTGCTCCTGGTTCAGGAAAGACATTACTGGCAAAGGCTGTTGCAAATGAAAGCGAAGCGAATTTCATCAGCGTTAAAGGTCCTGAACTTCTGTCAAAATGGGTTGGTGAAAGTGAAAAAGCTGTACGGGAAGTTTTCAAGAAAGCCAGGCAGGTAAGCCCATGTATTATTTTCTTTGACGAACTTGATTCATTAGCTCCAAAGCGAGGCGCAAGCTCGGACAGTCATGTAAGTGAAAGGGTTGTAAATCAATTGCTTACAGAAATTGATGGCTTGGAAGATCTGCAAGATGTGATTGTTATCGCTGCTACCAACAGGCCAGACATAGTGGATACTGCATTATTAAGGCCAGGTAGGTTTGATAGGATGATTTTAACATCTATACCTGATGAAAAATCAAGATTTGAGATTTTCAAGGTCCATACAAAAGGAATGCCAATTAGCATAAGTGCACAAGAAGAAAAGGTAAAACAAAAGAAAATGATAGCCACAAAGACTGTAGCAAAAAGTGGCAGTCCTGCAACTGGGATGGAATTTGAAAACGCCACTACATCAATTTCAGATAAAAAGGAAATAAAGAGCAAAGAGGAAATCTTAAAGTCACTGGCTAAGAAAACAGAAGGCTATGTTGGTGCTGATATTGAAGCAGTTTGCAGAGAAGCTGCTATTCTTACTCTAAGGGAGAACATCAATTCAAAAGTCATCCTTAGAAGGCATTTCGATCTGGCTCTTCAAAAAGTCAGGCCAAGCGTTACAAAAGATGTGGAAAGTTATTACCAAGAATTGCAGCAGCAATTAACATCAGCAAGAGCAAAGCAAATGCTGGATGAAAAGCCAGGCTATATGGGATAACAGTTTCATCAAAAACTTTATATAACTTCATTCTACCTTTCTTAATATGAAACCAGAGTACGGAGATGTTGTCAAGGTACATACAAAAGAAGAGACTTTTGAAGGAATTCTAATGCCGAATAAAGAGACAGATTCTGTTGTGATTAAGTTAGATAATGGTTATAATATTGGTATTGATGATAAAAAAATTAAGGAAATTAAAGTGGTAAAAAAATTTGAGGAGAAAGAAGATCAATTAAAAAATAATATAAAAAAAGATGACAAAAAACCAACCATCACAATTTTACATACTGGCGGAACAATCGCCAGTAAAGTAAACTATGAAACTGGGGGAGTGATATCAAAATTTAGTCCGGCCGAGTTACTGGAAATGTTCCCAGAGCTCAAGAAAATTGCAAATTTTGATAGCAGGCTTATTGAACAGATGTTTTCTGAGGATATGCGTTTTGTGCATTACGAGAAAATAACGCACGCCATTAAGAAAGAAATAGAAAAAAATATCGATGGAATAATCATAACTCACGGAACAGACACATTAGCATATACTTCTGCAGCACTTTCCTTTATCTTAGAGAATATAGATATACCCGTCATATTAGTTGGTGCTCAAAGATCATCAGATAGAGGTTCAAGCGATGCTGTAATGAATCTAATATGTGCTGCTGAATTTATTGCAAAGACTGACTTTACTGGTGTTGCTATATGTATGCATGAAAAAACAGATGATAATAATTCAGTTATACTTCCTCCTTGTAAAACAAGGAAAATGCACACTTCCAGAAGGGACGCATTTAAGGCAATTAATGATAAACCTATTGCAGTAATTAATTACGATACAAGGAGCATCAAATTTATGAAAAAAGATTATCAAAAATCATCAGATAAAAAACTTGTTATCAGAGATTCCTTTGGGGATAAGATTGGTATAATAAAATGTCATCCTAATATGTTTAAGGAGCAATTTGATTTCTTTAAAGGATATGAAGGATTAATAATAGAAGGTACTGGATTAGGACATGCTCCAGTTGATCCTCCACAAAAATTAAATATAGATATTTTAGAATCTATTAAATCATTAATAAAATCAGGAACAATAGTAGCAATGACTTCACAGTGCATTTTTGGAAGAACACACCCCCATGTATATACAGCAGCCATTAATTTATCAGATGCCGGAGTGATTTATTGCAAAGATATGCTCACAGAAACAGCTTTCATAAAATTAGCTTGGCTTCTTGGTAATTATAAGAAAGAAGAAGTAAGGGACCTGTTAACCAAAAATCTTAGAGGAGAAATTAATGAAAGGATTACAAATTTCATTTAAAATAACCAATTAGTAAAATGCAACTCAACTACGAAAAACTAGGGTTTAAATGCGGCTTGGAAATCCACCAGCAGCTTGAAGGGAAAAAACTATTCTGTGATTGCCCTACTTTGAATTCTGACAAAGATCCTGATACTAGAGTTGAAAGAAGACTAAGGGCTGTTGTCGGTGAAACAGGCGAAATAGACCAAGCAGCTGCATTTGAAATGTCAAAAGGCAAAAAATTTCTATACTTAAGCAATTCAGAAGACACTTGTTTGGTGGAATATGATGAAGAACCGCCGCATGAATTGAACAAGCAAGCTCTGGAAACAGCAATCAAAGTAGCATTGCTGTTAAATGCCAAAATAGTTGACGAAATCCAGATTATGAGAAAAATTGTAGTTGATGGCAGCAATGTAAGCGGATTTCAAAGAACTGCTTTGATTGCAATGGACGGCTTCGTAGAAACTTCAAAAGGCAAAGTCACTATACCAACTATCTGCTTAGAGGAAGAAGCTGCCCAAAAACTAAAAGGCGACAAAGATTTTGTAAGGTACAAATTAGACAGGTTAGGCATACCATTGATAGAAATAGCAACAGGAACTGAGATTAAAAGCGCAGATCATGCAAAAGAAGTTGCAAGTCATATCGGTATGGTTTTAAGGAGTATTGAAGGGGTAAAAAGGGGTCTTGGAACAATAAGGCAGGATGTAAATATTTCCATAAAACATGGTGCAAGAACAGAAATAAAGGGATTTCAGGACTTAAGAAGCATACAAAAAGTAATAGATTACGAGATTAAAAGGCAGCAAAAATCAATTGAAGAAAATAAAAAAATCGAAAAAGAAGTCAGAAAGGCTGAACCAGATTTTACAACATCGTTCTTAAGACCCTTACCTGGTGCTTCACGCATGTATCCTGAGACAGACGTCCTGCCAGTCAGAATTAGTAATGACTATATTCAAAAACTAAAAAAGCAGCTGCCAAAATTACTGACTGAAAAAACTGAAGAAATTGAGAAAAAATATAAGTTGTCATCAAATTTAGCAAAAGAAGCAATAAACAACAAAATATTCGAATCACTAGTTAAAAAATTTGATAAGATCCAGCCAGTGGCAATAGCAAATACAATAATAACCATTCCGAAAGAGATTAAGACGAGATTTAAGATCGATTCTTCAAAATTAACCCAAAAAGATTTTGAGGAAGTTCTCGAATATTTAAGTAAAAGTATAGTGACCAAGGAGGCAATTATAGAATTATTGATCAAAAAATTAAAAGGCGAAGAAATTGACTTAAAAAAATTTGAATCTATTTCAGATGAAGAGCTGGAAGAAGAAATAAAGACCATGATGAAGGAAAAGCCAGGCCTAAGCACAGGTGCTTATATGGGGTTGGTGATGGCAAAACACCGTGGAAAGGTAGACGGCAAAAAAGTCATGGAACTTCTCAAAAAATCTTCAAATTAATTGCAAAAGTATTAATATAATCAATTTTTTCTTTAATTTGGTGGTATAATGGCATTTGACAAGAACTTAGACAAAAATTTATTTTCAGAAACAATCAACTTTGAGACAACAAGGATAACTGTAGGTGTTTTCTCTTATAATGACGGCGAGAAAAAATTACAGATTTCCCGGGAAAATATGAACCAGAACGGTGAATGGAGCTTTGCGAAACTCGGCAGGATGTTCAAGGACGAAGCTGAGAAAGCGATTCCAGTGATGCAGAAGGCGCTGGAGCATATGTGAATTCTAAATTTTATACAAAAATTTATATATTGAAAGTAATTTCTAATATCTATGGGGGAAGTTAATCTAGATTATTTCGAACCTAGTAATCTAAATGGTTCATTAACATTAGAGTTTTTAGATACATCATTAGATTTACTTTTACACCCACGTGATGGTCCAAGTGGCAGAGATTTAGAGGGGTGGGGCTACATATGTATAGGACAAAGGAGAAATAGACTGGACAAAACTGAAATATGGGTTAGGCCAGGTACTGGAGGAATGGGGGATATTAGAGCTCTTGAATATGGACTTGGTGGATTTTTCAGAAGCGACAGCCACAGAAATCATTTTGGTTCTGAGGGAGAAGCAAGATCGTATTTTTCACAATATGGCGTTACCGACGAACTATTTAACTTAGTATTAAGTCCTCAAATTATCATACGCCAACCATATACTCCAGTTAGTGAACCAGTTCAGATGAAATTGCCTTTTCAATGATTTCTTTGAATTATTTTATTTTCTATCTATCTTGCTTGCAAAAATAAATAACGCGCCGGGGGAGATTCGAACTCCCGACCTTCTGCTCTCACCCAAGAATAGGAGGTTCGTCAATGAATTCAGACGCTCTATCCAAGCTGAGCTACCGGCGCATTTATAGTTGGGATAATTAATAACATTTATAAACTTTTATTAACAACTTTTATCGACAACACCAGTAATATTTATATATAACCAATATAAAACAAATTCAGCAAAATGGAAGGCAATATACTTACTGAAATAAGAAATTCTGAGAAGATAGCTGAAGATATTATAGAAAGAACTAAACGAGAAAGAGAATCCATGATACACAAAGCAAAGATCAATTCTTCGAAGTTATTTGGGGCAAAGGAAGAAGAGATAAAAAAAACTCAAGAAAAAAAACTCATTGATTTCAGAGAAAAATCCAAATTAATAACAGAAGAAAAAATTGGAGAAGGAAGAAAAACCGCGAAACAAGTTAAGACTAAATCAGAAAAAAATGTTTCCAAAGCAGTTGATTTTGTGATTAAAAAATTTGAAAAATTGATATAAAATGCTAAGACCACATGACATGTGCAGTGTAATAGTAACAGGACCTAAGAATGTACAAGAATCTGTTATAAAAGAGCTCCATAATCTGCAAGTATTGCATATCGTAGATCATTCTAAGAATGATTTAGCAGATATAGGAACTCCATTGGAAAGCGCAAACAAACTTTCGGAAATTCTCGTTAAAGTAAGGGCATTAATCTCTGCTTTGAATATCAAGACTGAAGATAATGAATTCGAGCTCAAAAAAGGCCTGACAAACATAGGATCAAACCTAAAACGCCTTAATGACGAAGTAAATATATATCAAGATGAGCTTAAAAAAATACAACAAATTCATGCTAAGAATGATTCTCTTATACAGGAACTTAATCTCTTAAAAGAAATCGACGTTCCGCTTGAATGTTTTACAGCCTATAAATCGCTATCTTATGTTAAGGGTTATGTAAAAACTGAAGAAAATGCCTTGAGAGGGCAATTATCAAAAATAACAGATAGATTTATGCTGTTTTATAAAATAGAAAAAAAAGGACCTTTTATAGTTTTGTTTGTTGATGTAAAATACAAAGAACAAGTAAACAATTTGTTGCAACGAAGTGATTTTTCTCCGGTTAATTTTGCAAATCTAAATGATCATCTAAGTGATCTAAAGGGAAGTGCCTCAAGCAACCTAAGAAAACTGGAAGAAGCAAACAATAATCTTAAGAAAAAAATCGATTATAATAAAAAGAGGCTCGAATTGATAGGAAAAGAAAGCCAGGGATTTTTAACAGCAGCTGATAGTTTTCTAAGTGAACAACTTGAGAAAGCAGAAGCTCCATTGAAATTTGCATCAACTCCAAGCAGTTTTCTTATAAAAGGATGGGTACCAACTGAGGAATTACACAAGTCAATAGAAAGATTGAACAAAGTTACTAAAAATAAGGTATTTGTTCATTTCGAACCGCCAAAGAAACAAGACAAGGTGCCTATTAAGCTTGACAACGCAAAAATTGCAAAACCATTCGAATTTTTCATCAATTTGTATAGTATGCCTAATTACAGGGAAATTGATCCAACATTCTTTATATTTTTGACATTTCCGATTTTCTTCGGAATTATGCTCGGTGATATAGGATATGGACTTGTAAGCTTGCTATCCTTTTGGCTCTTAAAGAAAAAACTTCCAAAATTTGGCAATTTTTTCAATATTTTAATGCTCGCATCTTTTGTATCAATTTTATTCGGATTTTTGTATGGAGAGATTTTTGGATTCGAAGAAATCGGGCATTACCATTTATGGCATTTATTGAGCAGATCGCACGATATGTTCACTTTAATGTATATTGTGCTTGGAATTGGAGTTATTCATGTAAATATAGGGCTGATCATAGGATTTATCAACATTTACAACGATCATGGCCTTAAAATGGCAATCTATGAAAAAGCCAGCTGGATTATTTTAGAAATTGGAGTTGCGCTGCTTGCATTATCATTCCTAAATAAAATTTTTATTCACCCGGTTATTGGAGCAGGATTTATGGCAATAGCTGTAATAATGATCTACAAAGCAGAAGGTGTTAAAGGTTTGATGGAACTGCCAAGCATATTTACTAACATATTATCATATATCAGATTGATGGCCATTGGATTATCTTCAGTCACGTTAGCTGTTATAATAAATGAATCAGCAGAGCAATTATTCCATAATGGGGGCTTTTTAGTCTTGGTTGGAGTCTTAATAATTGTACTAGGCCATATTTTAAATATAATACTAGGATTATTTGGAAGCTTCTTGCATTCACTAAGGTTACACTATGTTGAATTTTTTTCAAAATTTTTCCACGGCGGTGCTGAGAAATATGAACCGTTTGGATTAAAAGAAGAATAAGAATATGATAAAATTCGGAGGTAAAAAATGGTAGCGGATATATCAACAGGGTTAATAGCACTGGGTTCTGGACTAGCTATAGGATTAAGTGCAATTGCAGCAGCTATTGCTGAAAAAGAAATTGGCGTAGCTGCAATAGGTGCAATGGCAGAGAAAGAAGAGCTATTCGGTAAAGGCCTTGTGCTTACAGTTATCCCGGAGACCATTGTAATCTTTGGGTTGGTTGTGGCTATATTAATATTGAATTTAGCAGGATAGACCAAAATGGGCTTGGAAGAAGTAAAGGAAGAAGTAATTAGGCAGGCCAAGGAGCAGGAAACTGCTCTGTTAGCAGAAGCTAGAATGGAATCCAATAGAATTATGAAGGAAACAGAAAAGAGAATTGAAGGGATTAAAGCAAAAAACGAATCAAACACAAAAAAAATGATGGATTTTATTAAAAGGCAGGCGCTAGCAAATGCCGAGCTTGAGAATAAAAAATTACTTCTTGAGACAAAAAAGCAGATTATTGAAAATGTATTTGCAGAAGCAAAGAAAAAAATCAAGACACTAGATAATCAAAAGAAAGAAGGTTATATAAAAAAACTTATTGAGAAGGCAAAAAAAGAAGTCGATGTGGATCATTTCTATTGCAACAAAAAAGATACAAGATTCTTCAAGGAATTAACTTCAGAACCAATAGATATAATCGGTGGCTTGATTGCTGAAAACAAAGAAAAAACTATCAGAGTTGATTATAGTTTTGAGACTATGCTGGAAGGCATAAAAGAAAACGAAATGCAGAATATAAACAAATTATTATTTGGTTAAAAATGCTAAAACTAAAAGAACCAATAACAGAAACAAAAAAGCTGAAGCTTGGGCATTATCCTTACACGTATGTAAGGACTGTTGTAATGAGATCTCTGCTCTTCAGGAAAGATGATTATCATAGGATGCTTAAGATGAGTTTTAGTGAAATTGCAAAATTTTTGCAGGAATCCCATTACAAAAAAGAGATCAATGAATTAGCAACCCAATATTCCGGAGCTGATCTGCTTGAGCTGGCTTTGAACAAAAATCTTGCTGATTCTTTTAAAAAATTAATGAGGATTTCATCAGAAGAACTTGGATTTTTGATCAGGGAATACGCAAAAAGAAAGGATATAGATGATTTGAAGACAATCATAAGGGGCAAGTTCACAAATGCAGATGAAAAAAACATTACTGGTTCATTAACCGGAGCAGGAACTTTAAGTTACGACTTCTTGGTTTCTCTCTTGAAAAAAGAATCAATAGAGGAAGTGCTAAAAGCAAATCGATTAATTGACTTTTCATTATTAAAAGGCAGCTTAAAGGATTTTAACGAAAAAAATAATCTAGTCAGCATAGAAAATTCATTGGACAAATACTATTATGGACATTTAATAAAATTTTCTGAGATTTTACCAAAAGAAGGGGATTTATTCAGAAATTTTCTACTTAAAGAAGTCGAGATTTTGAATATTTTGACATTGTTAAGATTTAAAAAAGCAAAATCAGACAAAGAATCTATAAAGGATTTCATAATTCCATCAGGAGATAAATTAAAAGATTCAAAAATGATGGCTATGGCTGGCCTAGACGATCTTGAGCAACTTTCAAAATCGCTGGAAAAAACTGAATATAAGAATTTAATTGCAAGTGGCATTGAAGAATTCAAAAAAAGTGATTCATTGATCTCTCTTGAAACAGAGCTTTACAAGTATTTGCTAAAACAAGCTGTTTTGTTTATGCATCAGCATCCTTTATCTATTGATGTGATACTCGGCTATATGTTTTCAAAGGACATCGAAGTCAGGAACTTGAAAATAATAATAAAAGGAAAACAGCTTGGATTAAAAGAAGAATTTATGGAAAGTCAACTAATACACTAACATGGTAAAAATTGTCGCTGCCGGAACAAGTGAATTTATCGTGGGTTTTCAATTAGCTGGAATAAGGGACACGATCGAATTAGGCGATAACCCTTTTACTGAAATTAAGAACTTAAAAACTCAAAAAGACATTGGAATTGTTGTAATCGATGAAAAAATAATTGATAACTTAGAGTCCCATCAAAGACTTGAAATAGAAGATTCAGTGGATCCGGTTTTTATACCAGTCTCAACAAAAGTTGAGCAGGATAGTTTAAAGAGGCTAATCAAAAAATCAGTGGGTGTGGATTTATGGAAATAAGCAACTTCGTTGCTTATCGATCCTCCCCTTAGTGCACAACTAATGTGATGTTGCCAACCCCAACAAATAAAAAAGGTGTATTGCAACTAAATTAAAATTGAAGAATAAAATGGATAAAGGCGTTTTATACAGAATTGCAGGCCCGGTTGTTGTAGCCAAAGGAATAAAGCCTAGAATGTATGATGTTTGCAGAGTAGGAAATGAAAACTTGATGGGCGAAGTAATCCAGATTGAAGGCGAAAAGACAATTATTCAGGTTTACGAAGACACTTCTGGTATAAAACCTGGTGAACCGGTTGTGAATACCGGCCAGCCATTAAGTGTTGAGCTTGGTCCAGGAATGCTTAGTAGTATTTATGATGGCATTCAAAGACCTTTGCCTGTTCTGATAAAACAGATGGGTGATTTTATCAAAAGAGGAGTTGATGCGCCTGGTCTCGATCATACAAAAAAATGGGACTTCAAAGCTATTGTTAAGAACGGAGAAAAAGTTTCTCCGGGCCAGATTATCGGTGAAGTTGAGGAAAATCCCGGAATAATCCATAAAATTTTGGTTCCTCCAGACCAACAAGGCAAAATTACAGAAATCAAGTCAGGAAAATTTACAGTTAATGATGCAATAGGAAAACTCGATAATGGGTTTGAGCTGAGATTAAAGCAAAATTGGCCTGTCAGGATTCCAAGGCCTGTCAGTTCTAAACTAAAACCAGAATTGCCGTTGATTACAGGCCAGAGAATTTTTGATGCACTATTTCCGCTGGCAAAAGGAGGAGTTGCAGCAATCCCTGGTCCGTTTGGAGCTGGAAAAACAGTTTCACAGCAGCAGCTTGCAAAATGGTCTGATGCCCAGATTATTGTTTATGTTGGCTGTGGCGAGCGTGGAAACGAGATGACAGAAGTTCTTTCAGAATTCCCGGAACTTACTGATCCAAGAAGCGGCAAGCCTTTGATGAACAGGACAGTGCTCATTGCAAATACCTCAAACATGCCAGTTGCAGCGCGAGAAGCAAGCATTTACACAGGAATTACAATAGCAGAATATTACAGGGATATGGGTTACTCTGTTGCGTTGATGGCAGACTCAACATCAAGATGGGCAGAAGCAATGAGGGAAATTTCCTCAAGATTGGAGGAAATGCCTGGCGAAGAAGGTTATCCTGCTTATCTTTCAACAAGATTAGCACAATTTTATGAAAGGGCAGGTCGTGTAATACCATTAGGAACAAAACAGGAAGGCAGCGTCAGTGTTATTGGAGCTGTCTCTCCACCAGGAGGGGATTTTTCAGAGCCCGTAACGCAAAGCACTTTGAGAGTTACAAAAGTATTTTGGGCTTTGGATGCAAAACTTGCCCAGAGAAGACATTTCCCTTCAATAAATTGGCTTACTTCATATTCTCTATACTTAAATACACTTGACCCTTGGTTCGCAAAAAATATTGCACCTGATTGGCATGATTTTGTTGAACAGATGATGACAATCCTGCAGGAAGAGGAAAAATTGCTTGAAATCGTCCAATTGGTCGGTTCAGATGCATTGCCTGAGAAACAGCAGATCACTTTGCTTGTAGCCAGATTGATCAGGGAAGTTTTACTGCAGCAGAATGCGTTCCATGAGATAGACACATTTTGTGAACCAAAGAAAACATACCAAATGATGAAATCAATTCTTCACTTTTCAAAACTCGCAAATGCAGCCCTTGATGGCGGCATGAGGTTGCAGCAGATAATAACTACAAAAGCAAAAGACAGGTTAAGCGAAGTGAAATTTGTAAAGGATTATGAGAAATTACTTGGAGAATTAACAAGCCAGATGGAAAAGGAGTTAAAGATTTGATATGAAGGAATACAAAACAATAAACAGAGTTGCAGGACCTTTAATCTTTGTAGAGAAGACAGAGCCGATCGGTTATTCAGATATAGTAAAAATATCCATGCCAAACGGGGATATAAAAAATGGCCAGGTGCTTGATACAAGCGATGATATTGTTGTAGTTCAGGTATTTGAAGGAACTGCCGGCATTGATGTTGATTCAAGAGTTAAATTTTTGGGAGACACTTTAAAGCTGAATGTTTCAAAAGATATGCTTGGCAGAGTTTTAAGTGGCAGTGGCAAACCCATTGACAATGGTCCGGAAGTCATACCTGAAAAAAGACTGGATATTGGAGGAGCTGCAATAAACCCGTTCTCAAGAGCTTCCCCTCATGATTTTATTCAGACCGGTGTTTCAACAATTGATGCAATGAATACACTTGTTAGAGGTCAAAAACTGCCGTTATTTTCAGGTTCAGGCCTGCCTCATAATGAAATTGCCTTGCAGATTGCAAGACAGGCAAAAGTTATCGGCAAGCAGGAAAATTTCGTGGTTATATTTGCAGCAATGGGGATCACAAACGAAGAAGCTCAGTATTTCATTGATGATTTCAAGCAGACTGGCGCACTTGAGAGAAGTGTTGTTTTTCTAAATCTTGCAAATGATCCTGCTGTTGAAAGGCTTGTCACTCCAAAAATGGCATTAACAGCAGCTGAATATTTTGCTTATGAACAAAATGCCCATGTTCTTGTTATTTTAACAGACATGACAAATTACTGCGAATCATTAAGAGAAATAGGTGCTGCCCGTGAAGAAATCCCAGGAAGAAGGGGTTATCCTGGCTACATGTATACTGACTTAGCAACAATATATGAAAGGGCAGGCGTTATAAAAGGAAAAAAAGGAAGCATTACACAAATTCCAATTCTAACGATGGTTGGTGATGATATCACACATCCAATTCCGGATTTGACAGGATATATAACTGAAGGTCAGATAGTTTTGGCAAGGGAATTGCACAGAAAAGGAATTTATCCCAGCATTGATGTGCTTCCTTCTTTATCAAGATTAATGAATCTCGGCATAGGACCGACAAGAACAAGAGAAGATCATAAACAAGTTTCTGACCAGATGTATGCAGCTTATGCAGAAGGTCGTGATTTAAGAGGATTAGTTGCAATTGTAGGGGAAGAAGCATTAAGCGATCGTGATAAGAAACTGCTTAAGTTTGCAGCTGAATTTGAAGACAAATTTGTAAGGCAAAGAAAAGATGAGGACCGGAGCATTTCAGAGACTCTGGATTTAGGTTGGAAATTATTAGGTTTATTGCCTGAAAACCAGTTGACAAGAATAAGCCCTGACTTGAAGAAAAAATATTACAAAGAGCAAGGAAAATAAAAATTTTTACCAATGGAAGCAGAAGTTCTAGGAACTATATTATTGGAATTCTTGATAATCATAATATTGGCGAAAATAGCCGGGTGGCTGTTCCATAAATTCAAGCAATCTGCTGTTTTAGGGGAGTTATTAGTCGGATTAATCCTCGGCCCAAGTTTGATAAATCTTGTGCATCCAGAAACAGCGGACATTTTCACTTTTTTAGCTGAGCTTGGAGTTATTTTGTTGTTATTTGAGGTAGGACTTGAATCAAATATTTATAAATTACTTAAGGTTGGAGTGGCTTCAACTTTAGTTGCAACTGTTGGAATGGTATTCCCATTTTTGCTGGGCTATCTATATTACACATTTCTAGGTTCTAGCACCATTATTGCTTTGTTCATCGGAGCAACATTGACTGCAACAAGTATTGGGATTACAATGCGTATATTTGCAGAGAAGAAAAAAATAGATTCCAATGAAGGAAAGATAATTTTAGGTGCAGCTGTTATTGACGATATAATCGGTTTGATTATTTTGTCTGTTCTGGTTGGAATTGTAGAATTCGGCAAAGTTTCATTGTTTAATATAGGAAAAATATCCTTATTTTCTATAATATTTTTAGCTGGGTCTATTTTTATTGGAATAAAATTTGCACCATTCTTGTTAAAAGTTACTAAAAAACTTAACATAAAAAGGACTTATGCAATAACTGCAATCATTTTTGCATTTGGTTTGGCTTATATCGCAAACAGGATTGGACTGGCAACAATAGTTGGGGCGTTTGCAGCAGGTTTAATCCTGGAAACAAGGGAGGACAAGGACCATATAAGGGAAAAAATAAAGCCTTTGGCAGATGTTTTTGTTCCAATATTTTTTGTTCATGCAGGCATGCTGATGGATGTCAGGACATTATTCGATGTAAAAATAATTGCCCCAATAGCAATTTTGTTTGTAATAGCAATAATCGGAAAAATTGTTTCCGGATGGGCTGCAATAGGGGTAAAGGCAAAAAAACTCGTAATCGGGTTGGGCATGATGCCAAGAGGGGAAGTTGGGATTATTTTTGCTACAGTTGGACTGACAAGTGGGGTCATTGATTCTGGTTTGTACGCATTATTAATAGTAGTTATAATGCTCACAACTTTCATAGCACCTCCATTACTATCATGGGCAATGAGGGATATGTAAATGGCGCAGGATATCAAGCCAACAAGAAGCGAATTGTTGAAGCTAAAGAAGCAGATAAAGCTGGCTAAATCAGGATACAGTTTATTGAAGAAGAAAAGAGACGGCTTGATTCTTGAATTTTTTGAAATTTTAAAGAAGGCAAAATCCCTCAGGGAAGAGCTGGTCAATGAATATAAGATTGCACTGGAAAAAATAAATATTGCAAGAACTTTGGAAGGAGACTTAAAAGTCAAGTCAATAGCAATGGCCATCCACCAAATCCCAGATGTCAAGTTAACAACGAAAAATATTATGGGAGTAAAAGTCCCAAAAATAGAATCTTCTGAAATAAAAAAGGCATTTATGGAGCGAGGTTATAGTGTTTACAGTTCCTCTGCTATTGACGAGGCAGCTGCAGCTTATGAAAAAGTCGTTGAAAAAATAATAATAGCAGCAGAAGTTGAGACTTCAATGAGAAAACTGCTCAATGAAATTGAAAAAACCAAAAGAAGGGTCAATGCACTTGAATTCGTGGTCATACCGAAATTAGATAATGTTAAGGCATTCATCCAGCTAAGATTAGAAGAGATGGAACGGGAGAACATTTTCAGGATGAAGAGGATAAAGGCAAAAACTTGACCATAATGAACAAAAAAACCAAGAAGAAAATTCTTAAAAATCTTCCAATCATTCTGCACATAATTAATTTTGTCTTGATTGTTGCATTTCTTGTTTACCTTTATTTATGGATTAAAGCAAGGAGTTGAATAATAAAATTTTTAAACAACCAGCAAATAACTTTACCTATGCAAAATTTTTTAACTTTAAATGACTTGAATGTTGAAGGAAAAAGGGTTCTTGTTAGAGCGGGTTTTGATATTCCTCTTGATGAAGGAGGAAACATAGTCGATGACAAGAGAATCAAGGCCGTAATTTCAACTATGGAATATTTATTGGAAAAGAATTCTAAAATTATTGTAATCTCCCATAACGGAAGGCCAAAAGGTAAGATTATAGCAAAACTAAAGATGGATAAAGTTGCTAAAAGACTGGGTGAATTGCTAAACACTGAAGTTAAAAAATTAGATGATTGCATTGGTGAAGAAGTCAAGCAATTTGTGGGCAACATGAAACCAAAAGATGTTGTGGTTTTAGAAAATTTAAGATTTAATGAAGCAGAAAAAGAAAAAGATGAAAGCAAAAGATTGGAGTTTTCAAAACAATTATCAGATTTAGGCGATATTTATGTTAATGAAGCCTTTCCAAATTGCCATAGGAATCATGCATCAATGACAGGAATTCCTAAATTTTTACCAAGCTATGTGGGATTTGCAGTGGAAAATGAAATTAAGCATATGAACAAATTATTAAATCCAGAAAAGCCTTTTGCAGCCATCATAGGCGGTGCCAAAGCCGATAAAATCGGAGTTATAAGGTCCTTGCTTCCAAAAGTTGATTTTTTGATTCTTGGAGGTGTATTAGCTGATACTTTTTTAAAGGCAAAAGGCACAGATATCAAGGCTTCTAAGTTTGATGAAGAAAGTTTGCAGTACGCAGGAGAATTCATCGGAAATAAAAAACTTATGTTGCCTGCTGATGCTGTTATCGCAGATAAATTTGAAAAAGATGCTGAAAGCAAAGAAGTCGATTTTAATGAAATTCCTGATGGATGGATGATAATGGACATCGGAAGCAAAACCATTAATACATATAAAGAAAAATTAAAAGATGCAAAAACAATAGTCTGGGCCGGGCCTTTGGGGGTCTTTGAATTTGATAAATTTGCCAATGGCACAAAACAAATTGCAGAATTTATTTCTTCTTTGAATGCAGCAACTATAATCGGCGGAGGTGACAGCGCAGCTGCTGTTGAAAAGTTTGGCTTTGCAGAAAAAATGACCCATGTAAGCACCGGCGGCGGAGCTTCTTTGCAATTCATAGAAAAAGAAGGCAGATTGCCTGCATTGGTCGCTTTGGAAGAGAGTTATAAGAAGTTCAAACTGCAACCTTAATACTTTCTGCAAATATTCTTTTTATAGATTCCTCGACTTCATCCTTAAGTTCTGAAACAGCAGTTTCTGCTTTGGCGGTTTCATTCTTTAGCTGCTCGAAATCTTTGGTGCTTTTTTCAATCGTTGAATTGGCTTCCTCAAGCTTCTTGTTAAGCTCTTTTAATTTATCTGCAACTCTTGTTACTTTCATTTTATTGTCCAAATTCTCAATTTCTGACTTGAATGTGGAATATTTTTTCAAGAATTGCTCAATGAATTCCTTGTTCAGCTTCTTTACCTCATCCAGCGCCTTTTCTTTTTTCTTGTCATCCAGCTGAAGTTTGTTCTCATTAAGCTTTTTCTCCAAATTTTTCAGAACTTCTGTGATCTTTAGCTCTTTATCGCTGGCCAGTGCTTCAATCGGATGCTTTATGTAATCCAGGACAATCTCTTCATGCTCAAAAACAACATGGGAGTATTTTCTCAAAGGCCTGTCCAGTACAGCAAAAGACTGCAATATTTGATTTTCATCATTTTGAAAGCTGTTTTCCTTATTTTTCTTCTCTTCCTGTAGATTCAGAAAATTCTTATGCTCCTCGCTGTCATTGAATTTATCAATTTCCTCCATTATTTTGTTTTTTTCATCATTTGCAAGCTTGACATTAGCCTCCAGACTTTTGAAGTCAACATCAAGATTTATTTTTTGCTTTGTCTTTGCTATTAACCTCTGGATTTTTTCTTTTGATTTGTTGGCAGCTACTACCATATCATTATTAAGCGCAGATTTCAATTCTTTGAAAAGCGTGTCAAAATTCTTGAGGTTCTGTGCGATCTTGATCGTCTCATTAGCAAAAAATTCCTGGAGTATTGTATAGCTTTTCAAGGTAGATTTGTTAAGCACATCCATCAGTTCATCAAATTCCTTGCAAAAATTAACAAGATAAAAATAATCATTGTTGTTTATCTCCATACGGCCTAGAAAACCATTAATTGATTTCATATAGGCCTTCCTGTTGCCTTCCATGTATTGTTTTGCCCTGAAAGGGATATTTGGGTTCTGCAATTTAGAATTTTCAAGGACTTCAAGATTAAATCTTGTCCTTTGAACTTCTTCATTTACTTTCATTAGAACTTCTTTTGATTTTTGGTTTATTTCCTCAGTCAACGGCTTTATCTTCTCATTTATCCATTCTTCCAGATTTTGCAGATTAATCTCTGTTAATGGTTTTTTAACTTCTTCTTCCACATCTGTCAGAAAGATTTTTTTGAGGAATTCAAGCATTTTATCGTAGATATGCTTTGATGCATATAATTTTTACTATTGTCAAGAACCACCTGTCAGTGACCGATATTGCAAGAAATTATTGACCTTGACAGTTAGTGGCGGTTCTTGACTCAGCGAATTCCGCCACTAGATAACTTTTAATCATAGAATTGGCGGAATTTTAGCGCATTGTAGGGCTAAATTATTTTTTCAAAACCTTTATAAATGGACAATTTTTTCCAATATCTACGATGGGGTTGTTGATAGCAGTAATAATAATTAGCATCTTAGCATTAATTTTTGCAGCATTTACAGCTTCTAGAATTCTAAAGCAGGATGCAGGCAATCAAAAAATTAAGGAAATAGCTGATGCTATACATCAGGGAGCAATGACATTTCTTCACAAGGAATATAAAATTTTAGTCATTTTTGTCATTGTTGTCGCATTAGTTCTATGGTTTGCAATTCCTCAGACTGGACCAAAACTTGCTGTTTCATTTGTTGCTGGGAGCATTTTATCTGCTTTGGCAGGAAATATTGGAATGAGAATTGCAACAAAATCAAATTCAAGGACGGCAGTTGCAGCTAAGAAAAGCATCAGCAAAGGGCTAAAAATTGCATTTTCATCAGGAGTTGTAATGGGCTTAAGTGTTGTTGGACTTGGTTTGCTGGGTGTAACAGCTTTGTATCTAATTTTTGATGATCCAAACATAATCTTTGGATTTGGATTTGGCGCTTCCTCAATAGCATTGTTTGCAAGAGTTGGCGGCGGAATTTACACTAAAGCAGCTGATGTAGGCGCTGATCTGGTAGGCAAGGTTGAAAAAGGCATCCCAGAAGATGATCCGAGAAATCCAGCTGTAATCGCAGATAATGTAGGTGATAATGTCGGAGATGTTGCAGGCATGGGTGCTGATCTGTTTGAAAGCTATGTTGACAACATAATCGCTGCGATGGTTCTTGGTGTAGTTGCTTTCTCAGTTCAGGGGATTAAATTGCCTTTGGCATTAGCAGCTTTCGGAATTGTTTCAGCAATCTTAGGCACATATTTTGTAAAGGCTGCAAAAAAGAAGCATTTGCATACTGCATTAAACAAGGGAATCTTTGCTTCATCAGTGATAATGTTGATTGGTTCATTTTTTATTGTAAAATTCTTAGTCAATGACGTTGGGATTTTCTTTGCAACAGTTGCTGGATTAATCGCAGGAATAATAATTGGCGTATCAACAGAATACTTCACTTCGTCTCATAGAAAACCCACAATTTCAATAGCAGAAGCCTCTAAGACAGGATCTGCAACAAACATTATCCAAGGTCTGTCAGTCGGCATGATGTCAACAGTAATTCCAGTCATTGCTGTTTCTGCTGCAATCTTAATCTCCTTTAAGTTTGGAGGTTTATTCGGAATTGCAATTGCCGGAGTCGGAATGCTTTCCACTTTGGGAATCACATTAGCAAGCGACACTTACGGCCCTGTTGCTGACAATGCAGCAGGAATTGCAGAAATGGGTAGGATGGGCAAAGAAGTTAGAAAAAGAGCAGAGGCATTGGATGCTGTCGGAAACACAACAGCTGCTATCGGAAAGGGATTTGCAATCGGCTCAGCTGCTTTGACTGCACTGGCTTTGTTTGCAAGCTATATGACAATTACTGGATTAACTTCAATTGACATTGGAAAACCATTAGTCATTGTTGGTTTATTTATCGGCGCTTTGATGCCATTCCTGTTTTCCAGCTTAACAATGAAATCTGTTGGAAATGCAGCTTTCCACATTATCAATGAAGTCAGAAGGCAATTCAAAGAAATAAAAGGTTTGATGAAAGGCACAGCAAAGCCTGATTACAACAAATGCATAGCCATAAGCACTCACGCTGCATTAAAGGAAATGATTTTGCCAAGTTTGATAGCAATAATAACTCCGGTATTATTCGGATATCTATTCGGAGCAGAGGCGCTTGGCGGTTTATTGGCTGGAGTTACAGTAACTGGATTTTTAATGGCAGTTTTCTTGAGCAATTCAGGCGGTGCTTGGGATAATGCAAAGAAATACATTGAAGAGGGTCATTTAGGGGGAAAAGGAAGCGATGCACACAAAGCAGCAGTTGTTGGAGACACAGTTGGAGATCCTTGTAAAGACACTTCAGGGCCATCATTAAATATTTTAATCAAATTAATGTCCATTGTTTCGCTTGTATTTGTTCCATTATTCTTGTAAAATAATATTTCTATGGATAATTTTATATTTATCAATCAAATTAATGTGTTTTATCATCTGATTTAAACAATGCCCCGCAAAAAATACTATAAAAAACCAGCAAAGCAGCAGCAGATAGCTAAAAAACGCATTAGATTTCTCTTTAACGAAGCTAAAGAATCATTCAAGAAAGATAAAAGACTTTCTGACAAAAACGTCAAGCTGGCAAGAAGAATTGCCATGAAGTACAAGATCAGGCTGCCTTCTTCACTTAAGAAAAAATTCTGCAAGAATTGCTATCAGTACTTAGTGCCAGGTGTTAATTGCAGGGTCAGGATTCACAGGCACAAAATCATTTATTATTGCTTTAGTTGTAAGCACTATATAAGGCATCCAGTCAGATAATAATTAATTTCTATATTGAAAATAAATCATTTTACTCTATCAAGCGAAAACTTTAAATATAAGTTCTATCACTACTAAGTAACAAATAAGTGGGGTATTACTATGTGTTTAGGCTGTAAAGCAGTTTCAGAAGGAAAAACCGTTAGTGAATTAGCTGGTGAGCCAGACTATTCAAGTAATGCAGAATACGGCTCATGCCAAAGCACAGGCACTTACAAATAAAATGGACTCAGACGAATTATTCTTGGATGCAGACATGGAACAGATTGAAAACATGAGAGAGTCAAGAAAAAAACTTAAAGACGAAGATTTCGCTAAGCTTATTAATAAGAAAGATCTATCCGATTTTGAATTGGATGAGATGTTTATGTAGGGGATAAAATGAACGACCAAAGACCAGAACCAGAATTTATTAACGTTGACTCTAGGGAACCTGGGCAAATTATAACAGGTAGAAAACTTGGATGGGGACTTGCCGCAGCAACATTAATCGCAGCATCAGCTATGCCTCAAGTCAGAGAGCCTGTTTTGAATTTAGGAAGAAGTGGAATGGATACTGTTGTTGATTTAGGGAAATCTGTAAGATATGGGGCTACATCCGTTGTAAAGTATAATGGAATTCCAAGGACATTTGATTATGACACTACACCTAGAAGAATTGCAGGGGAAATTACTGTCAGTCCTTCTGGAAGCGATCCTGTAACAGAACATTTGATTACACGATACATAGCTGCACAAAATGGGCTTGCAGATGGTGATTCTGATATAGGCAAAGGTCAAACTGTAACTGTACCAAAGATTGCTTCACCTGACTCAGAAGGGACACGTTTGATAGACCTTGTCCATGCTGCTGAAGGAAGGTAGTCCCAATAATTTTTTAAACTCATATTACTTTCTATTCTATCATGTCAAACTATGACCTTGAACTAAACAAAGTAATTGAAAGAATAAACAAAGATAATGCTAAACTTGTTTGTGTTCAGCTTCCTGACGGATTAAAGCCAAGAGCAAATGAGATACAGCATGCAATAGAACATGCAACAGATGCAAAAGTAATTACTTGGATGGGCTCCTGTTTTGGAGCTTGCGATGTGCCTTTGCAGGTGGAAAGACTGGGTGTTGACTTGCTAATCCAGTTCGGGCATTCAACCTGGCGTGGAAGCTGGTATTAAGCTTTAAATATCACCTCTTATTCTAGTAATCAATGAAAACCTATTTTGCAGTAACAGGTGTCATAAAAAACAAAGGAAAGGTTTTGATTCTTAAAAAAGCCCCAGATGACAGAAACTATCCAAACAGATGGAGTTTCTGCTCTGGTTTTGTAAAGGAATTTGAATCAGCAGAAGAAAATGTTTTGCGCGAAATAAAGGAGGAAACAGGATTAAAAGGCAAGATTATTAAAAAAGGGACATTATTTGAAAATAACGATAAGAGATTAGGGAGGAATTGGATCGTATTGCCGTTTTTATGTTCAGTTGATTCAAGAAACGTGAAATTATGCCATGAAAATACAGATTACAAATGGATTGATTACAAAGATATTAAAAACTATAAAACAGTTCCGGGCTTACAAAAAGATTTAAAAATATTGGGTTTAGCATAACTATTATGAAGCACAAAATATTTATTGGGACGGACCATGCAGGTTTTGAGCTCAAGGAATCAATCAAAAAATACCTTATTGATTCAGGGTTTGAAGTCAAGGACATGGGTGCACATTCCTTAAATAAAGATGATGATTACCCTGATTTTATCGTTCCATTAGCAAAAAAAGTTGCAGCAGATCAAAACAGTAGAGGGATAATATTCGGTTCTTCTGGTCAAGGCGAGGCAATTGCTGCAAATAGAATTAAAGGTGCAAGAGCTGCTATGTACTATGGTAACAATATAGATATCATAAAACTTTCACGTACACATAATAATGCAAACATACTCTCTCTTGGAGCCAAATTTCTGGCAAAAGAGGAAGCAATAGAAGCTGTAAAATTATGGCTGGAGACAGATTTTGGCAATGAGGAAAGGCACGGCAGAAGAAATAAAAAACTCGACGATATTTAATTAAATGCAATTCATAAATTATTTTTTTATTTCATTGATTTCTTATTTGGGCTTATTGATCGGCATAATCCTTATTAGAATAGCCCCGGAAGAGCAAAAGCCATTAAACAAGTATTTTAACTTAATAAGAAAAATACTATTGCTGTCAATCTTTGCCTTTATTCTATTCTATTATTTCAACAGTCAATTTAATGTTCTGGTGTTGCTGGTGTATCTTATTTTTATTGTATTTGTTGAATATAAAATTATGGACCAAAACAACAAATCAATAGTTATTTATGCAATTTTGGGGATTTTATTTTATCTAAGTTTAAACAACACAAATCTTTTTACTATTGAATCAAGCTTAATTCTGTTGTACGGTATTCCAACAGCGTCTTTATTATACAATAGAAAAATAAAGAATCATTATAAAATAATTTTATACAATCTAGGTTTTGTTATTATTGCGAATCTGTTATTTTTTATTTGATTACCATTTCTCTTTTCTTATCTTTAGATAGAAAGCAATATGGTTTACAATAATGTGCAGTATAAAGCTTAGTATTAGAGACACAATAAATATCTTCAATGTAAGGTCAAAAACAGGCATAATAAAAACCAAACCACCTATTACAAAGTCTGTCTGGTCAAATGGCACAAACTTCTTTCCCGGATCGATTTCCAGCCTTCTTTTGAAAAAACTCTTGACCAAATCTCCAGTTAAAGCACCAGTCCCCATCAAGAATCCAAAAATAAGCCAGTTTTCATAATCGAAAAAGGATAGATTCCTAAAAGATCCAATATCATAAGCTAAAAACTGCAAATAAGTGATAATAATCGCAAAGACTATCCCAAATATTAAACCGCGAAAGGTCTTATTTTTGCCCAGAATCGGCTTGTTATAAAATTGATTATCAAAATCAATAGGAACCACAAAAAGATTTATTTTTTTAACTATAACAGGGGCCATATTGGCGAAATATGCAGGTAGCATTAGGTAAATGATTTTCAAAATGAACACTAAAATAGGCTCTGCCATATAATAAAAACTTTTAAATATAACTTTAAAAAGTTTTGCATAAATCACTTACAGAATTAAAAAATTTTAAGGCCTACGAATTTGTTCACTAATTTACCTGCTTTTCTTCGGCCACGGGAATGGTTCTTGTCCTTCTTCGAGCGGCAGTTCACCTGAAGTTTGCATTCTGCTCACTCTTCCATCCAAATATTCCTTCCAGACTAAAATTTGGCCGTCTTTAATTTTTCCGATTATGGCATCGCTCACTGCTGTTCTTTTTCCAGTCTCAATATTTGTTGAAGCAAATTGCCATTCAACTGCAACATCATCGCCTTCAATTATAATTTCATTGATATAAATTTTAGTATTCTTGAATGATTTGTCGAATTCAGCCAAATCTTTTAGGGTTTCTTGTTTATTCAATCTTCTTCCAGGATAAGCGAAAACTACATCTTCATGCAATAAGGAATCCAATAGTTCTAAATCTCCAGTTTCCCATGCTTTGGCATGCTTATTTACAATTTCTACAATATCTTTGTCAGCACCTGATTTATCAATGTCTATATTTATGCAACCAGATACGAACATTATAAAAAAAGCAAGGATAAAAATTTTTAAATTTTTCATTATTTTTAGAAAATTATATAAGGGGTTATAAATCTTATGCATTTATGCAATTTAAATTTAATATACCAAACAAGATAACCCTTATAAGAGTTAGCCTAATACCCTTATTTGCCATAATTCTTCTACTGGATATTCCATACAAGAATTTATTGGCAGCTTTTGTTTTTGGTATGCTTTCTATATCTGATTTCCTGGATGGATATTTTGCAAGAAAGAAAAAGCAAATCACGGATTTCGGCAAGCTTATCGATCCTATTGCTGATAAATTATTGATTTCAACAGCTTTGATTTTTTTGATTGGTGAAGGTGTTGAATTGTGGATGGCGGTAACCATTATTGCAAGAGAAGTTATAGTAACTGCAATAAGGATTTACCTGCTGCCATATAAACTGGTTGTGCCTGCAAGTGTTTTTGGAAAAGCAAAAACTGTGGTTCAGAGCATTGCAATTATATTCGTACTCTTAAATTTACCATTTAGCTGGCATGTCATGGTTGCGGCTGTTTTATTGACTGTTATATCTGGAATTGAATATTTGTTCAGGATTAGGAAATTAACAGGAAACAAAATAGTAAATTTGCCAAATTTGATAACATTGACAAGATTACTGTTGATTATTCCTTTTGTCTACTACTTTGTAAATTCTCAAATAAATCTCTCATTGATTATTTTTGCCTTGATTACATTAGGCGATAAATTAGATGGAATTTCAGCAAGATTAATGGAACAAATCACTGATCTTGGTAGTTTTTTTGATTCATTTACCGACTGGACTTTTATTTTTGTGACATTAATAATCTTTATTCAGGCCAATTATATATCAGTTATTATCGGTATTTTGTTAATAATCCCCTTTATTTTAAATGGAATTATAAAATCATATTATTTTAAGAAATATAAAAAAATACTTACCCTCACCATAAGCAAAGTTGCTGTTGGAATGGGATATATAACAATTTTGGCTTTATTAATTAATTTTGTTTACAAAAACTTATTTTTATGGGGCTCATTGCTGATGGTGTGGATTACATTTCTTAACTTTGCAATTAAATCACGAAAGCACTAAAACAATTTTTTAATTCTCAGCGAAGATATCATCAATATACCGAGCAGAAGATAGATATAGGGGTAAAATTTGATTGGCGTGCCCAAGAAATAAACAACCGGTATTATGATCCCATTTAATGTTATCGGCATTCCCTGATAGACTCCCTTTAAATCCATTATGTTGTACCTTGCAAGTCTTAAAATACCGCAAAATAAGAAAATTGTAAATGCTATTATGCCAAAAGTTAATTGAAACTGTTCTAAATTTGTGGCAAATTGCATAAAACTAAATCCGAATATTGCAGGCGCAATGCCAAATGATACTGTGTCAGCCAAAGAATCAAGTTCTTTTCCAAAAGAATTCTGCTGATGCATAGATTTTGCAATTTTTCCATCAAGATAATCAAAAATGACAGCAATCAGGAGCATAGTTGCTGCAAGATTAAAATGGTTGGTTATAGATAATACTATACTAACAAGCCCTGTTGCCACATTAAGCAATGTAAATAAATCAGCGAATTTCAAAAGTTTATAAAACTTAAATTCATCTAAGTCAGTTTTTCTCCTGATAACCCTGAATTCTGATTTAAGAAGAGCATAAATTCCAGAAGAAACTGTAAGAACTAATGCTGCTGACATTACATACCAATCTACTTTAGAGTTAAGTAATGGGGGTATTAAGGCCATTAATTGAAAGAAGTAACCAATTTTCCCAAGCACTGTTGGCTTAAATTCTCTTCTGATATTTTTGATAAAAAGCAAAGTTCCGCCAATTATTGTTAACAAATCCCTGGCAAGAATTATTAGAGTAACCCAAATTGGAATTATGCCTTTTATAGTCAATATTATTGCTGTTAGATTTACAAGGAGCTTGTCAGCAAAAAAATCTATTATTGAGCGCAATCCCGAAGGATATTTTCTTGTTATAAAATTTTCAAAGAAACCGACAAGTGCAGTAAGGATAAAAATAAACAAAGCTATATTTCTTCTGTTGGATATTAGAGATATTGCTACGATAAATGCAAGTATCAATCTTAGCCAAGTAATCGTAAAAAATATCTTTTCCTTTTTAATTTTTAGTTTCATTATTTTTCACACACCGACAAGATATAATGTTCATAGAAATCTTTGACAAATTCCAGCATTACAATCACTTCAAATTAGCTATTACTGATTCACCAGCCTTGACCCTATCATTTACCTTAATTTTTAGATTCACTCCTTTTGGAATTATGATTGTAGCCTGGCTCCCCAATGTAATCATGCCTATTCTCTGTCCTTTATTAACTTTTTGATTGGATTTTGTGTAGCATAAAATTCTTCTTGCAAGAAATCCAGCAATTTGTATAACTTTAATTTTTATTTTTTTATTTGAAATTACAATCTGGTTGTTTTCATTCCTAAAACTTTTTTCTAAATCATAAGCCTTGAAGAATCTGCCTTTTGTATGCTTTGTTGATTTTACAATGCCTTCTATCGGCGCTCTGTTTATATGTGCATCAAAAGGCGACATGAAAATTGAAACAACCAAACATTCTTTCGCTATATCCTTCGACCATACTTTGATTTTTCCAAGAATGCCTTTTTTTATTGTTATATATTTCTTTGATGTGTCGAAAATCGAAGATTTTCGAGCATGATCGGAAATCACTTTGTGATTTGCCGACATGTCTATTATACTTATCACTCTTCCATCTGCCGGAGCAACTATATTGCTGCCTTTTGGAATCTTCCTTTCAGGATCCTTATAGAAGTTTATCAAAAATAAGATTACCATAATTATTAGAAATAAAATAATCGCAATTAATGTTAGCATATGAAAATAGATTCACTGTGTTAATTTAAATGTGTCGAATAATACACCATCAGTCTTTAATGGACGCATATAACTCATATGCAGCTGGGTATTATGGTGTATTTTCGATCACGCTCAAAAACCGAGACAAAATTGTCTGTTGGTTTTTGACGTTTTTATCACATTCAAAACCTTTTTAAGATGATAAACCATACTAAATAACTATGAAATACACAATATTGGACTGCTATACAGATGAACCAGCAGGATTAGGAGTTCCCCCATATCTCGGAACTTATCCCAGATATATAGCAGGCTATCTTGATGAAGATGTGCATTATCTAACAATTGATGATTTAAGACTTTGGAGAAAGCATAATTCAAGAGTCAAAGAAACAAAACCATCACAGAAAACAGATATTACAACTTATAATTTAACATCAAACTATAAAGATGTCAAAAAAATATTAGAGGAAACCGATACTTTAATTGTTGTTCTGGGTATCCACGTGCCTGGCAAATACTTATCTGCTGTGCCTGGAACTTTGCATGAAATAATGCCCTTGATTAAAGATTTGAAATGTAAAAAAATACTTACAGGACCTGCTGTTTTTGGCACTCAATTGCACGGGGGCAAATTTCGTGAAAAAGCAGATCTGACATTATTCGACAAAATAGATTACTCCCTTTTCAGATTCAAATATTCTGATGTGAAAGATTATTCTGTTGAAGGTGCACAAATCCTGAAACAAATACCTGATTATAGAATGATAGAGATTGAGACAGGCCATGGCTGCGATATTGGGAAGTGCAGCTTTTGCACAGAGCCAATAAAAAATAGGGTTGAATTCAGAGATAAAGACGACGTATTAAAAGAAATCACGGAATTCTACAAATTAGGAGCACGCTTTTTTAGACTGGGAAAACAAACTTGTTTTTACACCTTGCCTTATGCAATTGATCTGTTAAAAGAAATCAGAAAAAATTGTCCGGAACTAAAAGTTCTGCATATAGACAATGTCAACCCGGTTAAAGTCGTTATGGATAAAAACCACGAAATTACAAAAGCCGTTGTAAAGTATTGCACTTCTGGTAATATAGCTGCTTTTGGAATTGAAAGCTTCGATATGGAAGTTGTGAAGGCCAATACCCTAAATACCGCTCCAAACATAGCCTATGAAGCAATAAGGATCCTCAACAAATACGGTGCAGACACAGGCCAAGATGGAATGCCAAGATACCTGCCCGGCATTAACATCATCTTCGGATTAAGGGCAGAAAGCAAAAAAACCCATGAAGAAAACATGAAATGGCTAAAGAAAATTTATGATGAAGGCCTGATGCTTAGAAGAATAAACATAAGACAAGTTGCAATTTTTGAAGGCACTTCCCTTTACAATGAAGGAAAAGATAAATTCCTGAGAAAGAACAAAAAATTTTACTGGAAATGGAGAAACGACATCAGGCAAAATATTGACTGGCCAATGCTCCAAAGGATTGTTCCCAGAGAAACAGTGCTCACAAATTGCTATGCTGAAATTTATGATGGCAAAACAACTTTCTGCAGGCAATTCGGCACTTATCCCTTGATTGTTGGTGTAAAGGGAAGACTTGAGTTAAAAAAGTTTTATGATATTGAGATTACAGGTCATATGCTGAGATCAATAACGGGAAAAGTTGTGATAAAAAAAGAAATTGAAGATGTTAATTTTTAATTACTTTCTCTCATCGAAACCTATATAAATTAAACTTTTAATCTAAAAATGTATGTGCCTCTGTAGCTCAGTAGGTAGAGCGTATCGCTGTTAACGATAAGGTCACCAGTTCGAGTCTGGTCGGAGGCGTTTATTTTGGGCCTGTAGTTCAGTCTGGAAGTTGCCAGCAAATTGCCGGTTAACTAGACAATTAGAATGATCGACTGATAATCGATTGGTCCTCAGTTCAAATCTGAGCAGGCCCATAATATACTTCCGTATAAAGCCGGAATTTCTACCTAAAATAAGCTTTAACTACCACAAAGTTTAAATATAAGTTGCTATTTTTAAATAGCAACAGTTTATTTGATATTAATATATGGCAATGGGAGGGTTTATGATCAATTTCAAAACAAAATCATTGATTGTATTATTAGTGCTTTCTATATTTTTATTAAGCAGTTGCGAGGTTTATCAAACTCTTTATGGAAATACTACACAAGGGCCAGATGTCCAGGATAATGGGGACGAGGAAACTGTAGATGATGATGAAGATTCAGAAGAAGACATGGAAGAAGAGACAGAAGAAGATGTTGAAGAAGAAGTATCAGATGAAGAAGAAACTGAAGAGGAACCAACCATTATTGTAGTTGATGAAGAAAAAGAAAATCCTATTGTTTTAGTTGTTCAGGAAACAGATCTTATCAGCTTAATACCAAAAGCAGAAGATCCTGATAGGGATGATTTGACTTTTACATTTACTTCTCCAATAAGCGATGCCGGCGAATGGCAGACAATTTATGGTGATTCCGGAGAGTATACAATTACTGTTACTGTTTCAGACGGAGAATTAGCAACAACAAGAGATGTTTTGATTATTGTTAATAAAAAAGAAGAATCACCAACAATTGACAGTGCATGGCCAATTGAAAGTGGATTAGTTATTGATGAGACAGAATCTATAGATTTTAGTGTTGTTGCAAGCGACTTGAACAACGATCCTTTATCCTATTCATGGAAACTTGACGGCCTGGATGTTGGAGATGACGCAGAATACACATACCAGACAACCTATGATGACGCAGGCACACACACTGTTAAAATTGATGTTTCAGATGGATTGTCAAGTGCAAGTAAGATTTGGTCTGTAGAAGTTAGAAATGTTAACAGAAGGCCAGTTTTAGAGGATTTAGACCACATAGAAGTTAAAGAAACCGACTTAGTTATAATAACTGCATTAGCAACAGATGATGACGAAGATCCTGTAACTTATGAAATAGACGATGGCAGATTTGAGCAGGAAGATAATGTTTTCAGATGGCAAACAGATTATGACAGTGCAGGCACTTACGAAGTTACTGTAACTGCAAGCGATGGTCAAGATGAATCCTCACAGACTTTTACAGTAGCTGTTGAGAATCAAAACAGGCCTCCAGTCATAACAGATGTATTGCAAAAAGAGTGATATTTATTTGTCAAGAATCACCGGTCACAGACCAGTGATTCTTGAGCATGATCAAAAATTTTCTACAAAGAGTTGATACTTAGCTTTCCAGCTACCAGTTTAAAACTGGTGGAAAATTTTTGACATTTTTAAATTTTAAACCGTTGGGGGAAATAAATGAAGAGAAACATTGCATTACTAGTAATTATATTTCTGGTGTTTCCCTATTTTGTATACTCTCTTACCACATTTGTAATCCAAGAGACTGATGAAATAAACTTAAAGCCGGAAGCTATAGATCCGGATAATGATGACTTGGTCACAACCTATGATTCTCCATTAAACGAAAATGGATCGTGGCAGACCACATACGGCGATGCTGGAGAATACAAAACAGCAATAACTGTTTCTGATGGCCTTGCAATCGATTCTGAGGATATACTAATAATTGTTGAAAGAAAAGAAGAACCTCCAACCATTGATCTTTTTGTTCCAGAAGAGGATCCTGTAAACACTAAGGAAAGTGATACAATACAATTCAGAGTTTCTGCAAGCGACTTAAACAATGATCCTTTAACTTACGAATGGTATTTAGATGGAACAATAGTCAAAGAAGGCCAGGAATATTTCTATAGCACTTCGTACAGCGATGCAGGCACCCACAAAGTGATTGTAATAGTATCAGATGGTCTGCATAAAGTAAGTGAAGAAAGAGATGTAAATGTGCAGGATATTGATATTCAAAGATTACTTGATGATATCCAAGACGTAACTGTCAATGAAAATGAGATTGCAAGATTGGAACTTCTTGATTTTGAAAAATACGGCCTTACCTACACAATTTCTGAGCCTCTTGGCAACAGAAACGAGTGGCAGACAACTTATGATGGTGAAGGCTCTTACAACATAAATGTAAAAGCAGAAGGAAATGGATTTAGCGGTGAAACAGATGCGGAAGTTGTTGTGAATAACGTAGACAGGCCGCCAATTTTTGACAGGATCGGCAGTAAAGTTATCAATGAAAACCAGGAGATAATCATAACTTTAAGCGCAACAGACCCTGATGGCGAAGAAGTCACCTATAGTGTAGAAAGGATTCCTGCAGGGGCAGAATTTAAAGAGAATGTTTTTACATGGACTCCTGGATTTGATACTGTCAAAAAAGATGATTTCGTGGATTATGTGATGGACAAGCTTAACATATTGACTAAAAGCTTTTACGTAAAATTTGTTGCTTCTTCACAGGACCAAAGAGTTGTCCGTAATGTTATAATAACCGTCAGAGACGTGAATAGGGCACCAATTTTGGAAGATTTTGATACTATGACAATCAATGAAGGAGAAACAGTAAACATTGCCCCTAAAGCATACGATCTTGATGGCGATAAATTAAGCTTCAGTTATTCGGGATTCATGAATTCTGACACCTATGAATCAGGATTTGACGATGCAGGAAACCATACTGTCACAGTGACTGTAAGCGATGGAAGATTGGAAGATTCAAAGAATGTGCAAATAATCATTCGACAATCTAACAGGGCCCCAGTATTAAATAAGATTAAGGATATTAAAGCAAATGAAGGGGATACTGTAACTATTGTACTTGATGCGCATGATCCAGATGGCGACCATATTTCTTATTCCATAGAGAACCCCCCTGCAGACTTCACATTAAAGGAAAATGTTTTCACTTGGGTGCCTCATTCATTTATTGCCAATTACCAAGGGCCAAAAACTTTTGATTTTGTATTTGCTGCAAGCGACGGCCAGGCAACCTCAAAACAAGTCGCTAAAGTTGAAGTAACCGATAAAAACAGGCCTCCAAGAATCATTAATGCAACTCAAGGCCTTATAACAGATGTAAACCAGCCAGTATTTATGTTCGTCAAAGCAGTTGACGATGACAACAACCAATTGACTTACACCTGGGATTTCGGTCTTTTGGAGAAATACAAAGCTGGTGAAAATCTTCAAAGAGTTTATACTACGCCTGGATCAAAAACTGTCATAGTGACTGTAAGCGATGGAATAGATGAAGCGCATCATGTGATGAACGTGTTCGTACGCGATTCGGACAAGGAATTAGGATTATTATTCAATGATACAGTCTACCTGTCAATTCGTAAAATAAATGTCACAGTCAGGGAAACAAAAGTATTCAATCAGGTTGTAATTCAGGATGGCAGCAGCCAAGTGGCAGCTGCACAAAGCACAGTTCCAAGAATAGTTGATTATAGCAGAAACTTAGTTGTAAAAGTCAATGATCCAGTCCTTATGTTCGTCAAAGCAGTTGACGATGACAACAACCAATTGACTTACACCTGGGATTTCGGTCTTTTTGACAGGCACAAAGGGACGCAATACCATCAAAGAACTTTCACAAGCAGAGGAAATAAAGCTGTTAAAGTAACTGTAAGCGATGGCACTCATTCTGTTACGCAATTGATTAATGTTAATGTTGTTTGAAACAATTTTTCTGTAGATCACTAAAAGAAAACTTTATTAAGTAATTTAAAAATAATACGTATTATAAATAAAATGACAAAGATTGTGATTGATAATGTATGGAGTTTCCTGCAGTTGCTTCAGAGCTGCATAACTGAATTGGAAAAACAAAATTTTGCAGCTTCTCGAAGAGGAAGATATACAACAGAAGCATTAGAAAAACTAAGAGTCACAATAAACATGCTGTTGGATGTGATTTATAGCGAGGTGTCTGGTGTTCTTGGAGGCGCAGGAGGAAGCGACAATGAAATTCGCGATGATCTTACAATAACTAAGATGGGTGGCCCTGTATATTTTACAAAAATAGAAATTGTAAAACATCCTTTAACCGGTAAAATAGAATTTAGGACATTGTCAATGGATGATGATGAAGCATTTAAAGTTTTAAAAAATCCTCCACATAAATAATATTTCAACAATATTTATAAACAACCTTTTCTTTTATGATTTTATGTCCAAGCCCATCAATATAGATGACAAATTTGACAGCGGTGTTCTGAATATTGCTTTAGATACTATAAAAATTGGAAAACAGGCTTTGGTGTTCGTAAATACAAAAAAATCAGCTGAGAAAACCGCCGAGGATATTTCAAAAAAACTTAAGACAGACAGCACAGAATTAATAAATTTAGCTGACAAAGCCCTGGATGTTCTTTCAAAGCCAACCAAGCAGTGCGAAAGACTGGCATTCTGCTTAAAAAAAGGCATTGCTTTTCACCATGCTGGATTGACCCAGAAACAAAAAGACATTATAGAAGATAATTTTAGAAAAGGTGCAATAAGCATAATCTGCTGCACACCGACTCTTGCTTACGGTGTTGATCTGCCTGCATACAGGGCCATAATTAAAGACTTAAGAAGATACACTATGCACGGATTAAGCTGGATTCCTATTCTGGATTACATGCAGATGTCTGGAAGAGCTGGCCGTCCCAATTATGACAAAGAAGGACAATCAATTGTAATAGCACTGACAAATTCGGAGAAGGAAAAAATAGAAGAGAGATACCTGGAAGGTTCACCAGAAGACATCTATTCAAAGCTGGCAGTGGAACCGGTTCTCAGAACTCATGTTTTATCATTAATTGCAGCTAATTTTATAACAACAAAAAAAGAGCTCTATGAATTCTTTGACAGGACATTTTACGCTTACCAATTCAAGGATTTAAGAAGGCTTCATGGGACAATCAACAAGGTGATTGATTTACTGGATGATTGGGAATTCATAATGAGCTCCCGGGATGAATTTTCAAGCGCTAACGAGCTAGAGGATGAAAAACTAAAGGCAACTTTGATTGGAAAAAGAGTTGCAGAGCTGTATATAGATCCTTTAACTGCTTATTTCATCATTACATGCATGAGAAATGCTTCTGACAAAAAAGTTGATGCATTCTCCTTTTTACAGATGATTTCACGCACTTTGGAGATAAGGCCAATCATGAGGGTAGGAATCAGGGAACATGACAAGATACAAGAATCATTGTTTGAATTCAGCGATTTGTTGCTTGAGAACGAGCCTTCAATGTATGAACCAGAATATGAAGATTTCCTGAATTCTATAAAAACTGCCATGATGTTCAATCACTGGATAAGCGAGAAAGATGAAGAATTTCTTCTTGAGGAATACAACATAAGGCCGGGCGAAATAAAAGTTAAGCTTGATATTGCTGATTGGCTGCTCTACGCAACAGAAGAGATATCCAAAATAATGCACTATCAGTCATTAATTAAAGAAATTGTAAAATTAAGATTGAGATTAAAATATGGTGTCAAGGAAGAATTATTGCCATTAGTTAGAATGGAAAACATTGGGCGAGTTAGAGCTAGAATTCTATTCAGGAACAGGCTGAAAGACATCAAAGACATCAAAAATACAGATCTTTCTACTTTGACCCAGCTGATAGGCGAGAAGACTGCGCTGAGCATAAAGAAGCAGCTCGGGCAGGAACTAAAATCTGTTCCACAAAATAAAAGAAAAGGCCAGATTAGTTTGAGGGACTACGGTGAATGAGTTTTCTTAAAACTGAGGCGTTGTAGTTAAATCATAAAGTTTTTTCTTATATATCTGCCTTGATAAACATGCATAAATCCCGAAATACGTTCAGCCACAGATTGCATATTCTCCCTGATATTTTTTCTTCTATACTCTGTTGGAACAAAAACCAAAAATTCATCACCATCACCATGTACCCTATGCGCTATGATGTCTCCTTCATCTTGATATTTCCTTCTATCCTCTTTTTTCCTTCTATCCTCATTTGTGGGTTGTTCTGTAGAAACCCTTCTTTCAGTTCCTGATCTTGTAGCTTCAATCAAACCTTTGCCAGCCTCGGCCAATAAATCATTAACATGAGATGATCCAATCCTGGCGTTTTCTTGTTTCATATTGTTTCCATCAAGAAGTATGTAATAGCCGTTATTAATCCCCAGTTCACTTAATTCAAGGCGCCTATGAGCATAGCCCATAGCATTGTATAATCCAGTTTGAGGGTCTCTTGCCATTCTTTCAACTGCATCCAAGTCCCTTCGATCATTATGGTTCTCTTCAACTATTCTTAGGATTCTTCTGTAATCTAATGCATTAGCCCAATCTTCTCTGTCTTGAATTCTATCTCCTTGATAAACAACAACATTTGGATCTGTCCTGCTAGGTCCTTTAAAAGCATCCTTCCTGGCTTTAGCTTTCCTTAAAGCTCTCTCTGCTTCCTCGTAAGACCTTCCAATTCCACATGAAAATGTTATAATGTCATCTAGTGTTGGATCTTTTATCATATATATTGTTCCTAAACAACCCTTTATAAAGCTTTCTATTTGTTACTATAATCAAGTAGTAAAATTTAGCTTCAACAAACTTTATATATCGTATTTCTAAACTCCAGTTTACGCCCCTGTAGTGTAGTCGACAACACGAGAGCTTGCGGAGCTTTTAACCCGAGTTCAAATCTCGGCAGGGGCATTCTTCAGATAAATTAATCCTAAAATACAGAATGCTTAAATGCCTCAAATTTTTTGCCTTTCCCAATAAAAAACTGGGAGTAGAATTCAAGCCAATGCAGTCTTAAGACCTGTATAGCAGCTACAAAAACTCCAAAAGTTAGCACTATAAGAGATCCAATAAAAAATAATATTAGAAATAAACTAATTTCTATTAAACTTCCACTTAAGTTTGAAAATGAAGAAATCAATAACCTGTTTATTATTAAATGGCCTAGGCCCAAAATTGCAATTCTCATATAAGAGACAGCACCAACAAGCACAGACGATAGTTCTTTAAGTATTTCAAATTTTTTTATGATTAAAAGACCCAATATTCCTATCCCTAATAATATTTTGTTTAATACTAAATCTCGTTGAAAGTAAATGGAGAAAGCAGACCACATTACCAGAAGAAGGGATAGGGCATGAATTAAATTTTTTTTATCTTTAATGTTCGTTAATATTTTCGATAAAATACCTATGCTCATATGCACTAATCCAATCAATACGGATATTATTAAGAATAATAATATATCATTTACCGGATCTAGCACCCCTTTTCTAAAATGTATGCCAAAAAATTCTCCAACAAGAAAGCCAAAAAACATAGAAGACAATCCAAAATAAACAAGTACGAGATTTAAATTTCTTCTAAACATCGATTCTTTTGTTGTATAAAAATAAGCAAAAATGCTCAATACAACTAAGCTCAGTCCATATCCAATATCAGCAAACATAAGCCCGAATATAAAAGTAAAAGAAAATGCTATTATAAATGTAGGGTCAATCTCCTTATACCCCGGGGTACCATAATACTCGGTGAAAATTTCAAAAGGTTTAACCATCCTAAGATTTCTAAGCAATGTAGGGGGGTCTTCATCAGGTTTAGGATTATGCACTTCAAAAGCGGATTTGTCCTCTGTTGCGATATTTATAACATTTTTTACTCTTTCTACTTTATCATGTTGCACCCATCCTTGAAAAAGCATAAGGAATTTTGACTCGGAAAAAAGCTGCAAAGCTTTAAGGCGATCTAGTTTATCGTTAATTACATCCCTAAATATTAAAAGTTGATTATAGTCACTTATGTTTATCTTAGTTCTTACATATTTTAATTCCATGTATTTGGTTTCTAACTGCTTTAATTGTTTCACTAATCTTCCTAAGTCATCATAATCCTTGGACGAAACAGAAACATACATAGGACCAAAAAATTTTCTCATTACAGGTTTTAAGGTTCTAGATTCAATCAACTTTATCAAAGAATTAGTTCTTTTAAGTAATAGGGGTAATTTATTATATTCATCATTATCTAATTTTACTGGTTTAAAACCGTTGATTTCTCCTGTTCTAATTAAGTGAACAATCCCAATGTCTTGCAGCTTTGAAATAACATTCCCTGTAAACTTTTTTGGAAATGTACAGAGAATCCTGACTAACCTTACTGGCCTTAGCATAATAAACAAAATTATTTGGAACTTTATAAATTTTTATCTCGATACAAAAACAGGTATTGTTGACCTTTTTAGGACTTCTTCCGTAACACTACCAAGAATTAGCTTTTTTAGACCGCTTAATCCATGTGACCCCATAACAATAACATCATAGTTCCCATCCTTAGCTTCTTCAAGAATTGTCTCTACAATATCTCTTGAAACTAGTATCTTTGTTTCCATTTCAACCGATTGCTTTGTAGCCTTCTCTTTGATAGAGCTAAAGACCGTATCAGCCTCCTTCATCTTAGCATTTTCAATATTCTCATCATCAAGCTTTTGTGTGTTGCCTAATTTTAGCACATGAACAGCTGTCAGTTTGGCATTCAGACCCTTAGCAAGAAAAATTGCGTGTTCTCCAGCCTTTTCAGAGAATGAAGAGCCATCCACAGGAAGCATTATACTTTTTATCATAGTTTATTTTAATACCCACTTCTTTAAAAATCTTTTCTATTAAATAATCAAAATATATTAAACAATTTCCCAATAAAGAAGACATAAAAAATTATCAGCATATAACCTTCCCAAATTGTTATCTCATTATCTTGGGTGATGAAGAAGTACAGCAATGTTGCAATCAGCATCATCGGCAATCCAAATGTTAAGATACTTTGTGGGATTATTAATGCTCCAAATAATGCAGGGATCCCCATTACAGCCAATGCATTAAAAATACTTGAACCCAAAATATTGCCGACTGCCATCTCGGGTTTTCCTTTTTTTGCCAAATTTAGTGTAACAGTAAGTTCCGGCAGCGAAGTGCCTAAGGCAACAGCGGTAATTGCTATCAACTCTTTGCCTATGTTCAATATTTCTGAAAGCTTTATGACAGATTCTATTGTATAATTTGCCCCAATATATATGAAAACTCCGCTGATGATAAGAACAAATACTGTTTTAATTCCAAGTTTTCTCCTTTTTTTGAGATACCCCTTCATCTCCTTTTTTATCTCTTTATCTTTAAGCCTTTCTTCAGATTTTATAGTATAAATAGAATAAATAATTATCCCCACAATAGAGAGCAACCCTTCTGCTAATGTAAAAACACCATCCCAAACTGTGATAGCAAGTAAAAATGCCGATCCAACTAAAAATGGCAAGTCCACATGGATTAATTCAAAATTAATCTTTAATTTCTTACTTAAGATAGCCGCAATGCCCAAAATCAAGAAAATATTTGCAATATTGGAGCCTATGACATTGGCTATTACTATTTCTGAGGACCCTTTAAGAACTGCAATAATTGATGATATAAGTTCAGGTAACGAAGTACCGATGGCAATTATTGTCACACCAATAATGAATGCAGGAACCCTAAAAAACAAGCCTATCTTCTCAGCAGCCTCTGTAAAATAATCAGATGCCTTGATTAAGACAAAAAGACTTACAAGGAAAATTCCCACCCAGACTAATAAAGGCAGCATAACAGTAATAATATTTGGCCATTTAAATTAGTTTTGCTTGATTTGAACAGCAACAAAATTTAAAATAGTGGCTGTATTCTTCTACAATATGCCAAAATACAAACTAGTATGCTTTGATGTGGATGGAACTTTAATAGACAATGTGCAGTTCTCATGGCAGATTTTCCATGATTATTTTCAGACTGATAAGCATAAAAGGGAAGATGCAAGAAATAAGTTCTTTAATGGCCATATAACATACAAACAATGGGCAGAGCATGATATAAGCATGTGGAAGGAGAAGAAAGCCAGCAAAGAGGATTTCTTCAGGGCATTAAAAGACCTTAAACTGATGGAAGGTGCTATGGGGACATTAACTGAACTAAAGAGAAATGGATTAAAGCTGGCAGTCATTTCTGGTTCCATAAACCTTTTGCTTGAAAAATTCATCCATGATTACAATGAATTTTTCGATGATGTTTTTCTAAGCAAAATCTATTTTGATGGGAATGGAAGTATAAATCATGTAGAAGCCACAGAATTTGACATGGACGCAAAGGCATTAGCCCTTAAGAAAATCGCTGAAAGAGAAAAAATAAGCCTTAGTGAGTGTGTATTTGTTGGAGATTACCTGAACGATATGAAAATAATACAGGAAGCAGGATTGGGCATAGCATTTAATTGCAAGCATGATGAACTAAAACAAGCAGCTGATGTAGTTATTGAGAAAAAAGATTTAAGAGAGATTCTTAAGCATATTATTTAATCTTATCAGCTATATTGTCTAATAGCCTGTCAGCAACAGATCGCTTCTCAGACAATCCTATATGTTGGACTTTTTTATTTTTGTCAATAATATAAACTTCATTTGTATCGACGTCAAAACCAGCATTCTTTTTACCCACATCATTAGCAACAACAATGTCCGCATTAGCACTTTTTAGTAGATCATAAGCCCTATTTATAAGATCTTTTGAGCTTACATTGAACTCTGCCTTGAATCCAACCAAAAATATTTTTTCATTCATATTTTTCAATTTTTCAAAAATCTTTGTTGTTGGAGCTAATTCCAAATGCAAATCTTCTGTGCTTTTTATTTTAGACTTTTTTTTATTGTTAAGTTCAAAATCAGAAACAGCGGCAGAATGGATTACAATATCAAAATTTTTTATTTTATTTTTTATTTTATTATGTAAATCCTTGACAGAATCGTATTTTTCATTCCTAATGTTGTAGTTCGGCTCAACTGAATTATGCCCCCTCAATAAAAAAACACCTGCGCCCCTTAAGAATGCCTGCTCAGCAATATTTAACCCCATCTTTCCAGAGCTTTTGTTAGTGATTATCCTTATTTTGTCAATTTCCTCAAAAGTTGCTCCTGCTGTTACTAAAATTTTTTTTCCTTTTAGATCATTCTTCTGTTTTAGCAATAATTCAATTCTATCAATGATCTTTTTTGAATTTGCAAGCCTTCCAACCCCTTTGTATCCGCATGCCAATTCACCATATTCAGGATCAACAAAATGATAATTCAGCTTTTTCAGCTTTTTTACATTACCCTGCACAATTGGATTCTTCCACATCTTCACATTCATAGCAGGGCAGATCAAAACAGGCGCAATTGTTGCAACAATAGAAGTTGTCAATAAATCATCAGCAATTCCATTTGCTATCTTGCCGACTAAATTAGCTGTTGCAGGACAGACAAGAAATAAATCAGCAATATCTGCAAGTGAAATGTGCTTGATTGGTTTATTCTTTTTAACATACTGAATATAATTTATCTTCGGATGGAATAAATTTACCTGGACTTCATTTCCTGATGTTTTCTCAAAATCTTTAACATCAACTAAATGAGTTGAATGCTCTGTCATTATTACATGAACTTCAGAACCTAGTTTTCGCAGCTCTTTAATAAGATCCAATACTTTATAGCACGCAATACCTCCGGTTACTCCAATTACTATGGTTTTATCTTTGAAGATGGGGTTCATATATTACATTAGAAAAGATATTGGTATATAAAGTTTATTTTCTTAACAAAATATTCTAATTGAAAATTCAACTAAAAGCTATTTTATCCTCTCCTTCAGTGCAGCAAAAATAATAGGCATTGCAATTGTTGCATCACATATCAGATCAACAAATCTCGCTTTTGGATTCATCTTGCCCCATGAAATTCCCTCTTTTAACTCTGCACCTGAACTTCCGCCGGGCTCAGGCCTGTCCATTGTGATTTGAACGCCGTATGAAGCTGATTTTGGAGTAAGCTGCATTGCTTGCTGTATGTAATTTTTAGGCACTCCGCCACCAAAATAGATAACTCCTGCCTTTTTCGAAGTCCAAGCGATGTCAATTATTTCTTTTAAGTCGTCAAAAGTCCTTGTTTCAATATCCTTCCCTCTTGCCAGCTGCCCCCAGATCATCAATCCAATGCCAGAATCAGAGATTGCAGGACAGAATATAGGGATTTTATTTTCAAAACAAGCTTTGCATATCGATCTTTTTGGAGTTAACATTCCAAGCTCCCATAAAAACTCCTTGATTGATTTCTTGTCCTTTAATTTATCAAAATTATCTGCAATAAACTCTTCCATGCCTTCATAGATCTTGTTTGGCATGTAAGACTCATAGACCCTGTCAAAACCTTTCTTGTGAAGTTCTGCGTCATCTGCATCAGCACTGCCTTGGTAATGCCTATAGCCAAGCGCTTCTCCCAAATCATGAGTCAAAGTAGCGCCTGTTGTAACAACAACATCGACCCATTTGTTTTCTATCATATCAATGATGATTTCCCTCATCCCCCCAGGAACTAAAGGCCCTGCTAATCCAAGAAATACATTACAATTTTTGTCTTTAATCATAGTTTCACAAATATTAAGCGCTTTTCCAAGCCGCCCAGCACCTAGAACTCCAGCTAAATCCATCTGGCTAGCTAATTCATTTACTGTGATTGATTTTTTTATTTTTATATGGTTGACAGGCTTCATTTTTTATTTTATTAACAATAAAAAACTATATTTTAAAAAAATAAAAACAATATAACTAATAAACTAAGAATTCGATAAAATTATACTCCTTGCTGTCTTACAGTATCCATATACATTAGTAAACGCAATAGTTATTTAAATCTTATTAAAATCTATAGGGTAAAAATGAATCTATTGATAGACATTCATTCCCATCTGGACCACGAATTATTAATCACAAAAATAGATGAAATAGTCATAAGAGCAAAGAATATTGGATTGAAGCATATTATAACAAACGGCATAAACCCAGAAACAAACAGGAAATGCCTCGAGCTTTCTAAGAAATATGATATTGTGAGATGTGCAATGGGAATATACCCGAGAAATGCACTGAAAAAAGAAGCTGAATCTCAATTAAATTTTGAGGATTTTGATATAGATGAAGAGATCGATTTTATAAGAAAAAATGCAAATAACATAGTTGCTATTAGTGAAGTGGGCCTTGACTTTGTCGACGGCCAAAATCAGCAGCAAATCGAGGATTTTGAAAAGATGATCAAGCTTGCTGAAGAACTCAAAAAACCAATAGTTGTCCATTCCAGAAAAGCAGAGCAAAAATGCATTGAAATTCTGGAAAAATCTAATCTAAAAAAGGTAGTAATGCATTGCTTTTGCGGTAAAAAGTCCTTAGTTAAAAGAATCACAGAAAACGGCTGGTTTTTAACAATACCTACATCAGTCGTGAGAAGCGAGCAATTCCAGGCTAATGCAAGAAACGTCCCTATAACACAATTATTCTGCGAGACAGACAGCCCATATCTAGGTCCATACAAAGGCAAGTGGAATGAACCCGCTTACGTGATTGAAAGCTACAGGAAAATAGCGGAATTAAAGAAAATGGACATAATAGAAGTAGTAAACAACATCTATTCCAACTGGCAGAAAGTATTCGAATAATAATTTACCACTATATTTAAATATGTTATATCTAATAACTCAAATATGAAAAAAGAGGTAGTATATTTTTTGTTATTTATATTATTATCACAATTTGTTGCTGCAGCAACTGAAATCTTCTCAGGCAAGGTTATAACAGATGCCGATGTATCAGCAGATGGATTAATATTCAAGTTCAAGTACGACCAAAACCTCAACAAGGCTTTTGCACAAACACCTACTACAAACATGATTATAGACAATGGTGCATGCAAGTCAAATATTGAATATAGGGTATGCATAAATGGCGCTAATTTTTCTCATAAGAATATAACGACTTATGTGTTTTATTATGAAGTTGATGTGACCATTTCAAAACTCACAGGCAGTTTGTCAGTTGATAGCAAAGTAAAATCTGGCACATTATTGCAAGGAGAATCAACTGATCTGACTATAACTCTGACAAATCCAACTAATTTGGAAGTTACCAGTATCAATTACAATTTAGATCTTTCTTCGTTTATAATAAAAGAAGTCAAAGGTTGCACATTTAATGGATATCAACTTGCATGGAAGGGTTTTCTAAAACCGAATTATGATCATACATGCACCGCAACTGTTATTGCAGATAATGGGGGTACATACAGTTTAGCTGGAAATATTACCTATTTTAACGGAGTTGAAAGCGTACAAGAGACAACACCATCTGTAGCGATAACAGTCTTGCAAAAACAATTAGAGATAAATCAAATAATTGATTCATATATTGAGGTCAATCATCCTTTTTACTATAATCTCTCATTGAAAAATAATAATGAGGATGAAGATATAAGTCCGTTCATCACCCTGGAGCTGCCAAGGCATATAGTAGTCCTGAAAGATAAATCCGGATTTACAAACAGCAATAACAATCTGAAAAAAAATTTAATACTAAAACCGGAAACAGGAAAAAATTTTTCATTGTTGCTTGAAGCAAGAGCAGGAGGGGGCTATATACTAAAACAAGATTTTGATTATACAATAAAAAACCTGAGAAATTCCATACAAAACAGCACAGTTATAGATGCTGTAGATCCAAAACCATTGATAAATCTGACTACAGAATACTCTGAGCTGTTACCGGGTCAAAAGTTCATTGTAATTGTAAAAATATCAAATCCAAGCAAATTTTTTGATTTTACAGACGTAAAATCTAGACTAAACGTCCCTTACAATATGGAAGTGCAGCAGGATTTAGCCAAAATCAAGCCAAATCAGTCTTATATAGCTATGAGCAATAATTTCATTGTACCAAAAGATCTGACCAGTATAAACGAGGACATATTGAAAATTTATGTCACTGCAGATTATACTATTAATGGAGGCCAAAAATCAATAAATCATACAAAGGATATTAAGCTAAAATTATCAGCTCCGCCCAGCTCAGGTACAGAATCTATTAAAAGCGAAGTTCAGAGTTCTCAAGATACTGAAACAGAAGAAACCATCATAGGTCTATCTGAACCTGAAGATGAAAGTGAAGAAGAAATCACCACAATAGTGGAAGATTTAACGCCAGAAAAATCAAAGTTGGATCTATTAAACAGGAAATTATTATTATTAGTTGCAATTATTTTTATCGCCCTATTCCTTGTACCATTCATTATTTATAAAATAAGAAAAAGAAAAAAGCAGGCTCAACAACAAGAGAATCTTTTGAATGTAGGTGAAACAGATAATAAACCAAAAGATATTTAAGGATAATAAGTTCTTACTGTATCATGAAAATAAGCATAGATACTAAAGAGGATTCTCACGAGGAATTAAGGAAAGTAATCAATATGCTTCAAAATCTTGTTGGAGAGTCACAAGAAACCTTTACAAACCAGCCAGAGTCAGGCACTAGCGAACCTGCAGCAAGTCCATTTGCCAATATTTTTGGCGATACTGCTTCTCCTCCACCTTCAAACTCTTCAGATGCTTTGCCACAATCAACACCAGCACCAGAATCACAAGCATCTTCTGCAGAAACACCAAGCACAACACAACCAGAAGGGGCTTCTGAATCCACAGAAGAATTATTCGCAGATTTGTTCAGTAAAGATGAATTAAAGAAAATGGACAAGACTGGAGAAAAAAAGGAAGTTAAAAATGATGATTCTAAAGATAATACTGGTGTACAATTATACTAAACCTCAATTATTTTCCCCTTCTTGCCGACATTGATAACCCTTGTTTTTCCAAGCTTTTCTTCTATGCCTTCTGCTTCATGAACATGGCTGCATATTAAAATATCCGGCTTAAAAGTGTCAATTGCTTTTTTAACACCACCACTGCCTGGAAAAATGTCTGTAAATTTTTCCATAAGGGATCCAGAAGGATGAACATGCGTTACTAAAATCTTTTTCTTTGTGTCTTTGATCCTGTCATATCCTTTCTTGATTAAATCAAAAATCTCATCTTCACCAAGCTTGAACAGCCCAATATTTGCCCCCCCGCATCCAAACAAGCCGACATCCTTGTATTTGATGGAATAGCCGTGCAGATTAGTTGCTCCATATAACTCAGCTAAAAAGTCAGCAGTTGCAACAGTTTCGTGATTTCCCGGGATCAGGATAACTTTCTTGCCTTTCTTGACAAATGGCCCTATTATGCCTTCTGTGGACGTTTCTGCATAGGTCAGGTCTCCTGATAATACAACCAGATCAATGTTCTCCTTCTCTGCCTGCTCAGCCAGTCTCTTGGCTTGATTGGTATCTCCATGAATATCACCGGCAGCAAGTATTTTGAGTTTTGTTTTTTCTTTCATATTGCATAATAAATGTAGAACTATTTTAAAAACTTATCTCTCTATTATCTTGACATTACTTGTTAAATCAACTATTTTGCTGGGCCTTCCTTCCTTTTTTCCTTCATATAACAGAAATTTAACCCCTCCTTTTATAGCAGGATCCAAATCTTCCAGGCAAGTCATGTAATCTTCGCCTCCCCTATTAACAGATGTCGTTACAATCGGCACATTTGCTTTGGCAACTATCTTGCTGATTCTATGCCTTGGCATCCTTACTCCAATTGTCTTCAACCCAGGATTGACTTCTTTTGCGACACAATCCTTTTTTAATTTTAAAATTAAAGTGAAAGGTCCTGGAAGTTCCCTGACCCATTTTTCAGCTTCTTCTGTTACAAGGCAATTTTCCTTGATCCATTTTAATGAAGGCGGAATCACAGAAAAAGGACTTGTTGATCTTGCTTTAAGTTCTCTGATTTTTTTGATAGCTTCTGAATTTTGAGCATTACATCCAATTCCATATATTGTGTCAGTTGGATGAATAAATACAGCACCATCCCTTATAGAATTTATGATTGGTATCTCTTCTAGCATAAATTCATTAAAATTTAATATTCGCATACATAAGTGGAAAGAAAATCAGTATAAAAAAGTTTGTATTAAGAAAAATAAAAAAATATAAATGAGTTTTAATCTAAATAACCCATCATGAAGCCTTCTTCTGCATCACTGATTTCATCGTCTTCAAGATTTTGCTTTATAGCGCTTTCATTGTAAAAGTTGAAGTCCTCATCGAATTCATCCAAGAATTTTTGTATCATTTAATTCACCTCCTTTCATATCTTGATGCCGTTGCAATGGGCATCAAAGCTTCTTAATTCCTTATTTGTCCTTATTGTCAGTGCTTTCATCTGTTTCCAATACAATTCTTCTATCAATTTATGGTTTGTTTGCATTTTACTTTCCTCCTATTTTTATTTAAATAATATCAATCTCTTCCAGGATCTGAATCCTTGGATATTTGAGATTATGACTGGATAATTTTCACGAAATTCTGTTTTTAATTTTGACATTTTGTTTTATGAATTTAAAAGCAGGAAATGCTTGGGGGTGAAAAGAGGGATTCAAACACTTTAGTTCAACCATTTTCCTGCTACCAATATTGTGGAGCCTTTCCTTTAAATATTTCACACGCCCATGTCCAGTGTCCAGTGGTTATTTGCAATATGGAAAAGAAATAAAATATATATAAAATCGACAATTTCTTCATAAGTATGAAATGCATTCATCTTATAGTCTCAGGCAAAGTCCAAGGCGTATTCTTTAGGTCTAATATCAAAGATAAAGCTTTAGAACTTGGTTTACATGGCTATGCAAACAATTTAGCTGATGGAAATGTTGAAATTGCAGCTCAAGGCAATGAAGATAAACTAAACGAATTGATTGAATTTATCAGAAATGGGCCAGGCTCTGCAAAAGTTACAAATATTGATGTAAAGCATAAAGAATTGGAAGATTTTACAGATTTTGATATAAAGTAGATAATATTATTAATTCTAGATTTATTCTTTATTTATGGGATTATTTAATCATCTTTTTGGAGATAAAGGAAGTATAGCAAAAGAATTAAAAATTGATAGTGAAAGGAGAATTCAAATTTGGGGACGGGCTCTTAAGGATTACGAAGGGATATCTGAACTCTCAAAATATTTCTCACCTAACAATATTGAGAAAGCTTTGCAGGATTTAGATGCTTTAGATGAAGTTCTTGATAATATTGCATCATTAATCTCTAAGGAATTAATAGATATTGGGGATGAAGAGAAACTCGAGCATGAAATATTGGGTGATTTAAGGAGGTTAACATCAGAGGAAAGTAAAGAGCACACTCATATATTAATAAGAACTATTGCAATCGAACATCACGATCAAAAAAAACTTATACCAATTTTTAGAAAAATACACGATACATTGAAACTAGCGATTCATACTATAAATCTAATCAAAAAAAGGCCAGATAATATTGGGGAATTGTTAAATTACCTTTTTAAATTGCTTTTTCATCAGTTGGGGTTTCTATATAATACTTTCAATCGTGAATCTTTTATTGATGAATCAGTTGGTGATAAAATTAATCACATCGCAAGAGCAATTATTCTAGAGGAAGAATTGAAAGAAGAGGAACAATCCGCTGAAAATAAATTTGTTAGTGGCATAGTTGATCAAATAGGGAATGATAGTTCTGAACATTACTATAGAAGATTAGGAAAACATATTTTTTCTAGACTGGCAGAAATGGCCGGTCTTCCCCTAAAGGACGACGATGCTTTCTATGGGTGGATAGAGGGATTTGAAGGATACCTTTATGATGATGAAGTATTATCTTCTATAATCAGAGAATTTCATAGAAAATCGGATGATCAAGAACTTCAATTAATAATGATTGCATTTAGGAAGTCATACCATTTTGATCATTTTAATGAATTTATACACAGTCTACTACAATCTTGATCTAAATAATCTAAAACTCAGTCAGCTTTTTCTCATATATACATTTTAAGATTGTTGTATTGCCGTCATCACCGCCAGCAATTTTCTCAACTTCTATAAACCTGTTTTTCTGTAGTTTATCTATTTTCCTCTGAAACGATTTGTAGACAAGCTTTCCGCCATTGTCTTGATATATTTTAAAGACATCTCCGATCCTTTTGCCGGAATTGTCTTTTACTAAGTCCAAAATGATTTTCTCATCTGATGATAATTCATCTGTATTTTTGATGCTAAATTCCTGAATCTTGTCCAATGCCTGCTTTGAATGTTCTAAGGTTATCTTTCTTGATGATTTGTCTTCTGCAATAGTGCCTGCTTCCTTCATCAGATGCAGTCCTGTCCTTATGTCCTGCAGCTCGAATGTTTTCTTCACAATCAATTCAAAGGCATCATTGCTCAATACAGTCGGATGAAAAGCATATTCAGCTCTTTGCTTCAAAATTCCCTTTGTTTCTTCCACATTGTACGGCTTGAACTCAATCATTTCCGGCAATAATCTTGATTTTATTCTCTGATCTAAATTCAAAAGCCAGTCTTTGTAGTTTGTGATCAAAATTATTGTCTTCCTGTAGATTTCTTCCAAAATCATGTACAACACATCCAAATCTTCAAGCTTATCAACCTCATCAAAGACAAAAACGACTGATTTCTTGTTCAGATTCTGCTTGACCCATCTGAAAAGCTCTTCTGTTTTCTTGTTTTGCACAAATTTAAACTCCATCAATTCACAGATCTCAAGAATTATCTTGTAAGTGGTATTTCTCTGCCAGCAGTTTATGTATATAGGTATAATATCTTCTGATTCTTCCTCCAGCTCATCCAGGACTTTCTTTAAGGCAACTGTTTTTCCAACTCCAGGCTGCCCAGATATAAACAGATTCTTCCCTGATTTTTCCTGAAATAGTGGTTTTATGCATGACGCAATGATCCTCTGCTCTTTCTCCCTGTATGGTACAATCTTCGGCACAAAAGAAAAATCTAGCGCAACATCATTCTTGAACAAAGTTTCATTGCTTCCTAAGATATCCTTAAATAACTCCCCCATTTTATTAAATATTATCCTTTATTGTTTATATAGTTTTTGTTAAGCTCTAACCCCGCACTTATTGCAGAACTTATCATTAGTTCTGATAACATTACGGCAATTATGGCAGTACTTCAGTCTATGCGCGTGATGCTTGGCCTTATGTAATTTTTTATCTTGATTTTCCAAATATTTATTTACTAACTTTGTAGATCCAACTACAATAAATATTATTCCAACATAAAAGAATAAGTATAATTCTCCATAATCTATCCTCAATGAAGCAATAGAAACAAACAATCCAACTACAATATAAACCAAACCGTGGATTTTGGCCATTTTATCTTTTAGCTATTACTTTCTTCCCCATATATTTCTGCAAAACAGTTGGAACCTTGATGCTTCCATCTTTTTGCTGGTAATTCTCGATTATTGCTCTTAAAGCTCTTGAAGTTGCTATTGCTGTGCTGTTCAGAGTATGGGCAAATTCTTTTTCCTTGCCTTTTCTATATTTTATATTCAGCCTTGTTGCCTGGTATGAAGTGCAGTTAGAGCAGCTGACTACCTCCCTGTACAAATTTTCCCTTGGAGACCATGCTTCAATGTCATATTTTTTTGCAGCTACTGTCCCTATATCTCCTGTACAGACATTGACTACCCTGTAATGGATTTTCAATTTCTGGAACAAGGTTTCAGCGTTTTTCAGCAATTCTTCATGAAATTTCCACGAATCTTCAGGCTTGCAAAACACAAATTGCTCAATCTTATTGAAATGATGCACCCTGAAAATCCCCCTTGTGTCGATGCTATGGCTTCCAAGTTCCTTTCTGAAGCATGGGCTGTATCCAACAAATTTCAACGGCAGTTGTTTTTCATCATAAATCCCGTTCATAAGCATCGCTGCAATCGGATGCTCTGATGTAGCAATCAGCAATAAATCTTCATCCTGGACTTTGTACATCATGGTTTCAAAATCTTTTAGGTCAGTCACGCCTTCATATGGTTTTCTTCTGAGCATTAACGGCGGTTCGACTAAAACATAATTCTCTTTAGTCAGAAAATCAACTGCAAAATGTATCAAAGCCAGTTCAAGCTTTGCAATATCTCCAAGCAAATAATAAAAACCATGCCCACTAACCTCGGCAGCCTTGTCAAAATTAGCTAAACCCAATTTTTCAAGCAGCTCGCCATGAGGTTTCAACTCAAAATCAAATTTTGGCTTCGTGCCCCATTTTTTTACAACAACATTGTCATTTTCATCCTTCCCGATCGGGACTGATTCATGCAGTATGTTGGGCAGTCTCATCAGGTAATATTGGATCTTATTCCTTAATTCCTCAACTTTTTCAGTGCTCTGCTTGATCGTATCAGGCAATTCTTTTGCTTCCTTGATCTTTTCTTTTATATCTTCACCTTGTTTTTTTAATTTGTTTATCTCGTCTGTAATTTCATTTCTCCTTTGCCTGAGTTTTTGATTGTCCTGCAGTAATTTCCTGTACTCTACATCTTTTTTTAGCAGGTCATCTACCCATTTTAGCTTTTCTTTTTCGTGCCTTTTCTCAAGATCTTTCTTTATAACCTTAGGATTTTCTCTAATAAATTTTATGTCAAGCATAGGGATAATTCATTACGAATTCTATAAAAATGTTTCTAACAGAAAAGTTTATATAGGAATATTTTCAGGAATAATAAGGATACTGAGTGGGTACAGTGTTTGAGAAGAAGAGGCGAATTAATGACACTAGTTGGTGAATTCCAGCTTAGATACACGGTAGATAATAGTTCTATTAGGCTTTTTTATTCTGGGGTGTTTTAATGGCAAGTGCTGCTACAGCAGTTGCACCTCCAACAGTTGAAGTCCCACCTGATTTTGTTAGAATAGAAATTCCAACATCACTTCCTAAACCAGTTTCAGTTGATGATGTAGTGCATACCAATGATAATGGGATACTTCTTCATGGCAGAACTGGAACAGTTCAAATTCGAGGTGAATCTTATCGAGTATCTCTAGTTTATGATGATAGGTATATTGGCGAGTTTGTTCGAGTAAGCACAGATCCAAAACAAAGATTCATTCATTTGGGAAATATAGTACCTTATCCCGGAGAAAACATTGATGAATTAACTGAAAGAATAAGTTTCTAAGTTAGATCATACACAAAGGCAGTACAGGGGAATGCACGGTTAAACCACAATCCTTAACTTCTCATGTTTATTCAATGCATCGATCAATCTTCTTCCGATATTGTTGTTTCTCCTGATCTTTATTATCCCGGTTTTGCTGGCTTTAGCGCTTAAGACGAATTCATCTCCAACATAAACATCAACATCTTTGTTCTGCATGTCCATTCCAAGCTCAAGCAACAACTGGTTCTTTTTATAGCTTGTTTCAAAAGGGATTTCTTTCTGCTCTTTTGCAGTGCCTTTAATTTTACTGTCACTATATTTCTCATCAAAGCTTTTTATGTCAATTCCGATCCCAAGAGTTTCCTCAAGTCTTATTATGTTTGCCCCCTGCTTGCCGATTATCCTTGCAATATCCTGCTCAGCAACATAAACAATGCACTTATTGTCAGACAGGACTTCAACTTCAACATCTCTTGAATATTTCTGGAATTCGTGCATTATTGTAGTTTCAGCCAGTTTTTGAGCTCCGCTTTTTTGTCTGCCTTCCTGCACAGGCACAACAACAGTCTGCTCGCCATAACTGTAAATCTCAAATGCTGCATTTCCGCTCTCAAAATCGTCAACAACGACAACAGGCCTTGCCAGATCTGCTTCTGTCATTCCAGAAGGGACTTTGACTGTCATTTTCAATGCAAGAACCTTGTTTATCTCCCCATTTTTGATAAAAATTACAGTGTCAACAACCTGAGGGATGACTCCCATCTCAATCCTTCCTAAAAACCTTTGGATAGCGTCGATTGGATTGGTTGCGTGTACAACTCCCACCATTCCAACACCAGCCAATCTTAAATCAGCAAACAACTTGAAGTCATTTGTGTTTCTCATCTCGTCAAAAACAGTGTGATCGGGTCTTGATAATAATAAGATGTCATGGATTTCCTGGGAATCGGCAAGGGAGATTGCATATTGCGTTACATTTTCCGGTAAATTCAGATCTCTCGGAGCTTCCACTGTTTTGACAATCTTGTTTTGTGATGCATAATATTCTGCCAAGCCCTGGGCAAAAGTTGTCTTTCCCATTCCAGGAGATCCTGCAACTAAAATTCCATCAGCCTGCTCTGAAATTCTCTTAGTTAATTTTTCACTCAGATCATAATCCTGCAGATTTAGCTTCTTAACAGGCCTTACTGCTGTAATCTCCCATCCATCAGAGAAAGGGGGCCTTGTTATTACAATCCTAAAAGTCCCAAGCTGTACAATGGTTGAGCCGGTCCTTTCAATTTCTATAAAACCATCTTTTCTGAGCTTTGCCTCTTCTATTATCTCTCTGGACATATCCCTGATTTCTCCCTGCTTAAGCAATGCTTTTCTTAATTCCTTGAATTCCCACTTGCCGGGCATTCCTTTTTTAGCATAAGGGGGTACATTTTCCCTTAAATGCACACTCATCGTTGTTTCATCAAAAAATCTCTCAAGCTTTAATTTCTTAAAACCTTTTTCCGGCTGCTTGTAGTAAATTGATTTCATCCCTTTGGCTAACGCAACTTCACTCTGAACCTTGTCTGAAGTTACCAAAGTAGCATCTTCATCATAAGCCAGCTGCCTGATCAAAGAATCAATTTCACCAAGAGAAGCATGCCTGATTTCAGCTGCTTTTGGCCTGGAGCCCTTATAAGAAAGTTCAAATCCCTTTTGTTTAGAAAGATTTTTGATCCTTTTTATCTCATCCAGGCCAAGATAACCAATTGCCTTGCCTAAATTAGCTTGATGCTCAAGCTCAGCAATGACAGCCTCATGGATAATGATTTCATTGCACTTGATGCTATTGTGCCTAATCTTTTCTGACAACAATCCTTCAATAATGACAGAAGTATCAGGAACAATCTTTTCTATCATCTGTATATTACTCTGTTCCATAATCTAGCAGAAAACGCTGATTCTATATAATACTTTGCTTTCTATTAATTTTCCATATAGAAGAATATTCCAAAATGGTTGAATTTTATTATTTTCGGTATGGAAAAAATATCAAATACTATCTCCTACCTCTCCTAAACAATACTATAACAATCACAATGAATATGATTGTACCTGTCAGTAGAATTATGGCAATTGATTCAGGGGTCAAAGCATCAAACCCATTTAACCATAGCAGCATTCTCTGTAAAATAGTGGCATCAGTCAAACTGATTATGAACTCTTTTTTGGTTATGTATTGCTTGTTTACCCCATCACTGAAATCAACATTTATCAAATAATCATTTGTCCCATATTTCAATTGGTTTCCTTCAATATTTATCACAAACTTCCTGTCTTCTGTCAATTCTTCAACAAACCATTCTTTTTCAAGGCTGTTTTGAGTAAATACTATCTTTACATTTTCAGGGTTTGATTCAGAATTTTTGGAAACAGTAAAAGCAGCTGAGAATTTATCATCATAAGAAACTTCTGATGGAAATTCTAATTCCCCAATCTCAATTTTTGGTGTATCCTTTATGGTATAACTGACAAATTGAGATTTTGAAACCAGGCTGTTTCTTACTGTAACTGGTATTTCAAGTGATCCAATACTGGACTTATTCACTTCAAAAGTCACATTTTTTGTCTGGGAAATCCCGAGATCAATTTTAGTGCATTGATTTTCAAAACAAACATCTGCGTTTTCAATGAATATATTTCCTGTGTTCTTGGCAGTGCAGAAGACTTCAGCATCTTCATATTCATAAAACTCTTCATTCGATATTTTGCAATCCAAAAGAATATTTCCAGAATACTTTTTTTCTTTTTCTTCTTCCAACAATTTGGCTACTTGTTCAACCTCTTCAAATGAAACATCTTTTTCCCTTATGCTGGATTTAAAGCTGGTTCCTGAAGTAATATTGTTTGTTGTAGTTACAATTAACGGAAATGTATAAGCATATTGTTTATCTAGATCATCATCTAATTTCAAAATCCAGAAAATTTTCTTTTTCTCATTTGGTAGCAACAGAATACTTTTGAACTCATTTCCAATTACCTTAACCTCTTTGGGCCTGATAAGATAGAGTTCAGTTGAATAATAATAGTCATCCGTATTCTCCAGCATCGCTTCAACCAGATTATATGACCCAAAACTAACAGCTTCCCTAAAAGCAGAAACATCTATGTTCAATGGCGTTGGGAAATAACCAGTCTTGTCAATTAACTTGGTTTTTATATCAAGTTTGTTTGTATTAAGATCAGCATTTCTACCAAACCATTGGTAATAAGTAGCTGGTTCATCAGAATCAACAGAATCCTTGAACTTGAAATGAGTAGGGTCAATCCACCCAAACTCTCCGTAAGTGACGTCAAAAGGCACCCATCCAAAACCTGGAAAATAAACTTCAGCCCATCCATGAGCACCCCAATTTTCAGGAAACAGCTCGGAGTTTGTGTATGCAATTCCACTTATGAATCTTGCAGGAACACCTACAGACCTTAATAACGCAATGAACAATGAAGTCAGTTCATCACAAACACCCTGTCTGTTCTGCAATACCCATGATGCTTTTTGGCTTACTTCAGCTGTTAAAGTGCTTAGATTATAATCAATATTGTTTTTAGTCCAATCAGCTACCTTAAATACAGCAGCATATAAATCATCTTCGCCTTTGACAAGCTCAGAAGCAAGTCTTATTATAGCTTCATCACCAGAATCTATCGTTTTGCTGGATTTTGTATATATTTCAATATCATCCGGGAGTTCTTCAATTGGAAAATTTATTTTTTCCCTGACCTGGACTCTTGAGTTTGTGGTTTTGACATCTACAATAACTCTAAAATCAATCTTATCTTCCGGCCTTTTCCAGGTAAATTTTATTGTTTCATCATCAACATCAGCATCAGGAACTGTCTCGAATTCAAGCAATTCTTGCGTATCAGTCTCTTTAGGAAAGAATGTCATATTTATCGTTGCACTTTGGATGTAGCCACTCGGTCTTGTTGGTGCGACCTCTGCTTCAGAATAAATATCAATATTGGCAGTAACATGCTGGCTGTTATAGAACCAATCAGCAATAACGGGGGGTATTACTAGAAGTATGATAAGCAATATCACCAATTTTTTCATTTTATTTTAAATTAGTATAACGATTTATAAGTTTTGTTATTGAAATTAAAATTCCAACAACAATGGTTTCAAACACGGCTTTTCTTGATGAAAAGCCTATTCGCAGAGGAAATTTTCACATGTCGGTAAATCAGAGATTTCCGATCATCGTCAAAAATCTTCGATTTTTGAGACTTCGTATGGAAATTTCCTCTGCACTCAATTTTCAACCTTGTTGGAATTTTAATAATTTGAACAATATTGGCAAAATTTTATAAATAGCCAAAATTAACCTTCTAATATGCCGAGGTCGCATAGCCTGGCCATTGCGGAGGATTGCTAAGGCTTTTTCCCTTATGGATAGTTGTTTTTATCCTCTGTCCGAAAGGGCACGGGAGTTCAAATCTCCCCCTCGGCGTTTATTTTTTCAAAGAAAAATAAGCCAGTGAATTTGCGAAGCGAATTTTAACGCGTTATTTTTTTAAATCATTGGGGGTAAAAACATGGAATTTTCCAAGTTCGGGAAAAAGATAACAAATCTTTCAGGTATTCTGGAATTGATGGATGATCTAGGCAAAGCTACCAGGGAAAAAAAGAAAAATTTCATGCTTGGCGGCGGCAACCCAGCTCATATTCCTGAAATGCAGAAATTGTTTAGGAAAAGAATGGTTGAAATCCTGAATAATAAGAATGAATATGAGACTTTGATAATCAGTTATGATCCGCCTCAGGGCAACTTAAAGTTAATAGATACACTTGCTGATTTTTTTAAAAGGGAGTTTAAATGGAATATTACTAATAAGAATATCAAGACCACTAATGGCAGCCAGCCGGCATTTTTTATCTTATTCAACCTGATTGCAGGCCAAATGTCTGACGGCAGGAAAAAGAAAATTTTGTTGCCGATTGTACCAGAATATATAGGTTACATGGACCAGGGCATAGAAGATGATCTTTTTGTTTCTGTCAAACCAGAATTTGAAATTATTGATAATCATACATTTAAGTACCACATAGATTTCAATAAATTAAAAGTTACTGATGAAATTGCTGCAATTTGCATTTCAAGACCCACTAATCCTACTGGAAATGTAATAACAAATGAAGAGCAGGATAAGCTGATTAAATTAGCAGAAGAAAACAAAATACCTTTGATCATTGATAACGCATATGGTGCACCCTTCCCTAAAATAATGTTTACAGACGCTAATTTGCAATGGAATAATAATATGATTCTATCCATGAGCTTATCTAAATTAGGCTTGCCTTCAATAAGGACAGGCATAATCATAGCAGATGAAAAAATAATTGAAGCATTAGGAAGAGCCGATGCAATTGTATCATTGGCCGTTGCGAACTTTGGCCCTGCTATCATGGACCCGTTAATTAAAGACTCATCAATAATAGATATAAGCAAAAAATATGTAACACCATATTATAAAGAAAGATCAAACCAAGCAATTAGCTTCATAAAAAAATATTTTGACAATTCAATTCCTTATTACATACACAAAAGCGAAGGAACTTTCTTTTTATGGATCTGGCTAAAAGACATTCCAGTCAAATCAAAAGAAATCTACAACAGATTAAAGAAAAGAGACGTAATAATTGTACCGGGAGAATATTTTTTTACCGGTCTAAAAGATGAAAAATGGAAACACATAGATGAATGTATCAGAATAAACTTCGGCGCAGCCCCTTTAGAGGACGTTGAGCAGGGAATTAAGATTATTGCTGAAGAGATTAAGAAGGCTTATAGGGGGTGAATTTTAATAAGAATTAAACAGCTATTTCTAGTCTGCTTCCCTGATTTCTTTCAACTTTTTTTAGCCATCTATGTGTATCCTCTAAAAGTCCTCTTGTGACTTTGGTATATCTTTCATGAACTCTCCTAGTAATCTCTCCTAGATTACCATCACCAACAATTAGATCACTAACTCCATATCGAGATGCCAATTCAGGACTTAAAACAAATGATCCAACATTTTTAATACCTGCGGCAGTACCTAAAACACCATTTTCTAAAATTGTAGGACTAGGTGGGGAAAGGCCCTCTACCAAGCCATCTAATGTCAATATATCTTGCCTAAAAGGAATATCCAGATCTCTACATATCTCTAACGCAGTTAAAGCAGTAATGGATCTAAGTATAGTATCAGAAAATTTAGGAATCACAAAAGTACCATCATCTAGAACTTGAAAATAATTTGTTGCACCAACTTCCTGAAGAAAACGATCTGTAACATCTAAATAAAGCACATCATCAGCACCAATACTTCTGGCAAGCTGTCGTGGCTTGAAAGATCCAGCGTAATTTCCTCCTGCTTTTATAGCACCAGTACCTCCAGGTCCAGCTCGATGATACTTAGATGTTAGTAAAAGTTTTACTGGTGTTGATAGTCCCCCTGGATAAATTGGACCGCTTGGAGAAGTGTATGCACAAAATAAATATGTATTTCCCTCTCTGACACCAAGAGAATCTTCAGTGCCAATCATTTTAGATCTTATATATAATGAATGGTCTGGTCTATCAGGAACTGACAGCCTATCAACATCAACCAACATATTAACTAATTCTTCATGAAGTTCAGCAGGTAATTCTGGCATGCAAAGCCTATCAGCAGAAAAATTCATCCTTTGAGCATTATCACCATATCTAAATATGTGTACTTCTCCATCTGGATGCAAGAAAGCTCTTTGTGATTCAAAAATTCCATGTCCATAATCAAATGTACCAGCTCCAGGTGCAATACTTAGGTTACCATATGGGACTATTCTTGCATTAACCCACGACTCACCATCAAAGTCCATTAGTGCCATATGGGGTGATCTTTCTTTACCAAATGGCAAGTCCTCTGTTGGCCTATATTGCTCTGTTCTTCTTTCACTTACCGGTATCAATCGTTTTATTAATTTCATCTTTAAAGCTTTAAGAAATCAATCCTCAATTTATAAAGGTTGTTATTCAGTAGTACTCTAAATTTAGACTAAAAATTCAATAAATTTTATAAAAGGGAATTATTACCAAAATATAATGGCAGAAGCATCAGAACTTCAAAAAGGAAGTTACTTTATTCATGGTGGTGAGCCTGTAAGGGTAATTAGGAAAGAAGTTGTCGTTTATGGGACTCATTCTCACAGCAAATTAAAGCTCTTTATTCAGGGCTTGCATGAAAAAGGAGAAAAAAGCATTAATCTGCATCATACTGACAAAGTCGAAATTATAGATATAATAAGGAAGCTTGGCCAAGTTATTTCTAAGACAAATGATAAAGTACAAGTTATGGATATGGTTAGTTATGAAACTTTTGATGGAAATGCACCATCTGAGTTATTCAACGATCTAAATGAAAATGATCAAGTTACTTTTATTGATTTCAACGGCAATGTTCAAATTCTAGAGAAAAGAAGCTAATGTCAAGAAAAACATCCTTAAAGCAGTTTCTAATGAAAACTGGAAGATTCAGTAGGGCAGATGAAGCTACAGAAGCAATTAGAAAAGGAAAAATAACTCTAAATGGCTTGCCGGTAATAAATCCCAATTATTTCTTCAATCCTAAAAAATCAATTGTTAAAATAGAAAATGAAAAATTGAAACCGATAAAGAAATTATATTTCATTCTCAACAAACCTAAAGGACATCTATGCCAGAAATCTATGGATGAAAAGTCTGTTTATGATATAATCTCTAAATTAAAACTACCTCCAGAACAAATTTTATCACTCTTCTCTGTTGGCAGACTTGATAGGGATACGGAAGGTTTGCTAATCATTACAAACGATGGCAGATTATCGGATTCGGTAATGCAACCTAGCAATAAAATCACTAAAAAATATAATGTCATGCTGGAAAAAGAAATTAATAAAAAACAAATAAGAAAATTGGAAAACGGAGTTATAATTAAAGTTAATAATCGCTCTTATAAGACAAAACCCACCAAGATATTACCATTGGGAAAAAGAAAACTGCAAATTTCAATAGAAGAAGGCAAGAAAAAACAAATTAGGAAAATGTTTGAAACTTTAGGTTACGAAGTAATCCATTTGAACAGGATTTCGATAGGCAGCCTTCAATTAAAACATCTAAAGATTGGTCAAATCAAACAAATAAATAGGAGTGAAATCATGGATAAATTGGGAATATAGTCATAACTTTTATAAACAAACTTTAATTCTCAGAACTTATAGCGGAGTAGGGCAGAGTTTGGACTCTGTTCCAGGCGCCCAATCAGGAGTGCCCGATGGGCTCATAACCCATAGGTCGCTAGTTCAAATCTAGCCTCCGCTATTCTTTTCACAACATTTTTATAATTCTAAAATTCTTATTTTATTGAAAAGGTGTTTAATGCTAATTTGCGGTATAGATGAAGCCAGGAGAGGCCCAGTCATAGGAAGTATGGTTCTGTGCGGAGCTCTAATCGAAGGAAAAAATATGAAACAATTAGAAGCTCTAAAACCTAAAGATTCTAAATTACTAACTAAAGTTCAGCGCGAAGAATTATATGATAAAATAATCAAAGTCCTAAAACACTACAAAGTCATAATCATTCAACCAGAAGAGATAGACAGGGCTGTACAAGGACAAGACGGATTAAACCTAAACAAACTGGAAGCAAAAAAAACTGCAGAAATTCTAAATAAATTCCAGCCAAATAAATCAATAGTAGACTGTCCAAGCATTAATATTAAATCTTACAAGGAATATTTAACAAATCTATTGAAAAATAAAAAAATAAACTTAATCCTGGAACATAAAGCTGAACGTTATCAACTGGTTGCAGCAGCTTCAATCATAGCAAAAGTTACTGGGGACAGGGAAATCGAAAAACTAAAAAAACAAATAGGAAAAGATTTTGGTTCCGGATATATGTCAGATCCAAAAACAGCCAAATTTCTTAAAGACAATTTCGAGAAATATCCCGATATATTCAGAAAGAGCTGGGCCCCATATCAGGATTTGGTCAAAAATAAATTCCAAAAGAACCTTTCGGATTTTAATAAGTTCTTAAAGAAGTAGCATATATGCCGCTAACAGAAAGTTTTATATAACATTCAAACCCCAAAATTCTCGAATACATCTTAAATTATACACTAAAATAATCATGTCCATTATGGGAATTTATGGCGGATAAAATCAAAAAAGCAAGCAACAAAAATACAGACAATATGAAATCAAAAAATAAAGATGAAGAAACTGAAATTAAATCTTCTTTAGCCCAGAAACCGCAGGCTGCAAACGGCATAAGCCCGACCTTTTGCGTTGCGATGCTCAAAAATGGGAGCAATGTGAAACTAGAAGGCCAATTGGAAGAATTTCAGGAAACATTGAAGGATGCAGATTTTGCCTGGATCAATGTCAAGGTTGATGACTTAAAAGAAGAAGGAAGTAAAGTTGCTTCAGTGCTGGGATTCAAACCATCAATAGTTCATGAATTGGTATCAGAAAGATTTTCAGGATATGAAGACCAGACAACAGAGCTTGGCTTGCTGCTTCCGGCTGTTCGTGTGGATGAACTCGAAGTTGAAATCAACAAGCTGATAATATTGATGAAGAATAACATAATAGTCACAATCCACGGCGAGCATGTCACAAGATTGGCAAAGTTTGCAAGATACGCAGTTACATTCTTCAAAAAAGTGCCGAAAAATTTGGATGATGTTGACAAGATCTCTTTGGTTCTGGTAAGGATTCTTGATGAAAACAATGAAAGAAATTTTGATGGCATTCGATCAATTCAGGAGCAAGGCGAAGAAATCAGCAAATATCTGATTCATCCAACATTCCCAAAGCAGGAATTAGGCGCAGATATTTATAAAATGAAGCATGCCTTAATATCCTATCTGGAAGCTTTGTGGGCCAGCTTGGACGTTGTTCATTACTTAAGATATGGGGATGCTGAGTTAATCACAGACGATCCAATAACTTTGCAAAAAGTAGGTATGTTAAGTACAGACTTAACAAGACAGATATCTATTAGCGAACAGATGTCAACTGTGCTGGCTTCCGGATTGGAAGTTTTACAAAGCATTTACAACAATCAGCTGCAGACATTAAACAACAGGCTTGCTTTGGTTGTTACCTGGCTCACTGTCCTTGGAACTGCTGTTCTTGTTCCTAATACAATAGCAACCATATTTGGAGTTGCCCCGATTGCGGAACAGCTAAGCTGGCAAATTATGCTGTGGATCATTTTTTTCTCCACATTGATAGCTGTAGTTTCGGTTTACTGGTTTGTAAAAAGGAAAGGTGTGATGCCTAAAAAAATGGATACGCATTAATTCTAACAGCAAATTTTATATATCTAATTTTTATTCTTCACTTTTGGGTGGTATTTTGACTAAGGGCCAGGTTATTTCTGGTGAGTTTGGAAAAATAATTGCAAGACAAAAATCAGGCCAATCAATTGAGATAGGAGAATTATTAATTTCTGATTCCAATGACAGTAAAATATTGCTGCAGGTCTATGATTTAGTTTATGGAAGCCAGATATCACAGCAAAACCTGGAACTGATTTCTGGCATGAAGCTTGAAGAAAACACAGAATTTGAGCTTTTTGACCCTAATTTACGGAATTACATGCTAGCAATTATGAAAAGTTTAGTGACTATAAAAGATAAAAATGCATTTGTCAGCAAATCAATGCCTGGTTTTTTTTCTGAAATAAGAGAGATAAAAGAATCTGATCTGTCCTTTCTTACAAAACCCAAAAATCCGTTATTTGTCGGCAACTTAAGATCAGGATCAAAATTGCTTGATGTCCAGATCTATCTGGACGGTGAGAAAGTATTCCCTCACCACATATTGATAGCAGGAACCACAGGAAGGGGTAAAAGCGTTTTAGTCTCGAATCTTTTATGGAACGCTGTTGGAAGAGGTTATTGCGGTATCTTGGTTTTGGACCCCCATGATGAATATTACGGCAGGAACAAGACTGGCTTGAAAGACCATCCAAATAAGGAAAATATCATTTATTACACGTCTAAGAATGCCCCGATTGGAACAAACACATTAAAAATAAATCTGGATGTCATAAGGCCCCATCATTTTGAAGGGGTTGTTGATTTTAGCGATGCCCAAAAACAATCACTGAATCTTTACTATAAAGAATTTGGAGACAAGTGGATAGAATCTATAATTTTAGAAAAAAACCTTAAACTTGGAAAATTATTCAAGGATGATACGCTGGCTGTTGTCAAAAGAAGACTGCTTTACTTGCTTGACTTGGAATTCAGCAATAATCAATTATTCTGCAAAGGAGTTTTTCAGTTGAATTCAGGATTCACAACAATAAGGGATATATGCAAGCAGCTTGAGGATGGAAGGATAGCTGTAATTGACACATCAAACTTTTCAGGAGCGGTTGAATTGTTGATAGGCAGCTTGATAGCAAATGAAGTTTTTAACAAGTACAAAAGCTATAAGATGCAGGGCTCGCTTAATTCAAAACCAGTAATTTCTATTGTTTTGGAAGAAGCTCCGCGAGTTTTGGGAAAAGAAGTATTAGAGGCAGGTCCAAATATATTTTCAACAGTAGCAAGGGAAGGCCGTAAATTCAAAGTAGGCTTGACAGCCATAACTCAATTGCCTTCGTTGATACCCAGGGAGATTCTTGCAAACATGAACACCAAAATTATTTTGGGTATCGAGATGAAACCGGAAAGACAGGCAATAATTGAAAGCGCATCACAAGACTTAAGTGATGACGACAGGACAATCGCCTCATTGGACATTGGAGAAGCCTTGATAACCAGCAACTTTGCAAGATTTGTAACACCTATAAGTATTCCTTATTTCGAAGATGTAGTTAAGGATACCATTAAAAATAAGGAAGAAGTTAAGTATGAATTTAGCGAGTTAAAATAAAAAAAATAAAAAAAAGAATTTATCTTCTTTTTCTTTTTCTGCCGCCTCTGTTCATCTTTGCCATAGCAACATTGCCTTTCTTATCGACAAAGTAAAGGTAGCCTTTTTTTCTCTTAATTCCGCAACTGTGCAGAGTTTCCTGCTTCTTGCTGGTTCTTTTTCCAGCTCTTGCCATCTGAACTCTGGAGCAATTGCCTTTCTTATTCACAAAATATAGATATCCAGATTTTCTTTTTACCCCACATCTACATACTACTTGTGCCATTAAATCACCTTTTTAAGTTTTTGACGAGTAGAACATACCGTTACTTAAATAGTTTGTGGTTTTTAACCCTATACTTTTAAATAATATTCTTCATTACCTTTGTCCATGAAATTCGCTCATCTGGCAGATTGCCATATCGGATCATGGAGGGACCCTAAACTAAAGGATACAAGCACAAAAGCTTTTAGTAAGGCAGTTGATAAATGCATCAAAGAAAAAGTAGACTTCATGCTTATTGCTGGTGATTTATTTAATACATCTTTCCCAAGATTAGATAATCTAAAAACTGTTGTCACTAAATTCAAGCAATTAAAAGACCTGAATATTCCAGTCTATATTGTTCCTGGAAGTCATGACTACAGCCCAAGCGGAAAAACAATCCTTGATGTTCTGGAAGAAGCTGGTCTGTTCATCAACGTCTTCAAGGGATCTGCTGAAAATGGAAAATTAAAATTAAATTTCACTTTGGATAAGAAAACCGGAACTAAAATCACCGGAATTCTTGGTAAAAGGGGCGCTCTGGAAAAAAAATATTATGAAAAATTAATCTTGGATAATCTTGAGAATGAAAAAGGCTATAAGATATTCCTATTTCATTCAGGAATTGATGAGCTCAAGCCAAAAGAGATGGAAAATATAATTTCCCAGCCATTGTCTTTATTGCCAAAAGGATTTGATTATTATGCAGGTGGTCATGTCCACATTGTTGAAGACAAGCAGATTGAAGATTATGGAAGGATTGTTTATCCTGGGCCATTATTCCCAAACAGCTTTGCTGAACTTGAAAAACTCGAGAGAGGCGGATTCTATATTGTTGAAGACGATAAAATTCGATGGGAACCAATTCAAATTTACAATACTCTCAAAATTCCTGTTGACTGCAACCATAAAACTCCTGAAAAGATAAAAGATGAAATTCTTGACCAGATTAAAGACAAAGAATTAAACAACACTGTTGTTTTAATAAGATTGCAGGGCGTTCTGGAATCAGGAAAGCCAAGCGACATCGATTTTAGGGAAATATTCACAAGAATTTATGAAAAATCCGCTTATTTTGTTATGAAAAGTTCTCATGCAGTAAAAACAAAAGAATTTGAGGAAATAAAAACAGACGCTAGAAATGTGGAGGATATTGAATCTTTTCTCATAAAGGAGCATCTTGGCCAAATAAAGTTAGAGAATTTAACTTTAGAAAAAGAGGAAGAATTAGTAAGAAATCTCATGAAGACATTAAGCACAGAGCGTCAGGAAGGAGAAACAGTCCCTGATTTTGAGAAAAGAGCTAGGGAAGAAGCAAGCAGAATTTTAGAACTGGACCTATAATTCTATTTTGATTTTATAAAAAACGAAACGACTGTTGTTATCAATGTTACCCATATTATGCCCAAAAGAAAGATATAGCCAAGAGTTTTCCATCCGTAAAAGTAGACAAGGATTCCAGAGGCTATAAGGCCGATAGCAATGTTGAATGGCACCAGATTCTTGAGCTTTCTGGAGAGATCCTCCAAAATCTTGATTACAAATCCGTGATCATGCTTTAACCTATACTCCCTTATAACAGCCTCCTTGAACACCCTTTTCTCAGTTTCTGTCATTGGCTTTCTTAAGTCCATTGGTAAATACAAAGAAATCAAATATATAAATTTATCTTATTAATCTCAGAATAATCTCATTAACCTCTTTAGGAGTTGCCTTTCCTTGAGTCTTCTTCATCACAGAACCAACAATAAAATTCAAAGCCTTTTTTTCTCCTTTTTTGTAGTCCTCAACAGCTTGTGGATTCTCCTTTATCGCTTCTTTGCAGTACTTCTCCAGCTCTGAAACATCAGAAACAGCTTCAAGACCTTCTTTCTTGACATGTTCAATGACATCAAAAGGCTTTTCAATCAATTTCTCAAGTAATTTTGCAGCAACATTGTCAGTTATCTTTTTGCTTTCGACCAATTTCAGCAGGTCAATCATGTGCTTTTTATTGATGTCAACTTCATGCAATTCTTTCTTGGCATAGTTTAGTACTCTCACTAATTCCCCTCTTATCCATTTTGCAGCTAAAACAGGATCAATATGCTCTGCAACATCCTCAAACATTTCTGCAAGCTGCTTGTGCGCAGCAAGAATCTCAGCATATTCTTTCTTGATTTTATGCTTTTCAATGAATTTCTTTACTTTGTCCTGGGCTAATTCAGGCATTTCTTTCTTGATTTTATCAATTAATTCATCGGTAATTTCTGTAACAGTCAGGTCAGGATCAATTATATAGCCATAATCTTCTTCAGTCTCTTTTTTTCTCAAAGAAAGAGTAACTCCTTTTTCAGAATCCCAGGCTCTTGTTTCCTGTTCAACCTTTTTACTTTGCTTAATTTCTTCTTTTTGCCTGTCAACTTCATAAAACAAAGCTCTCTCAATTTCTTTAAATCCAGTTATATTTTTTATCTCAACTCGTGTATAATCACTTTCTTTTACTGAGACATTTGCATCAGCTTTTATTATTCCGTTATTCTCGTCAAAAATCTCAAGATAGCTTAAGACAGTGATCAATTGCTTCATGAAATCCCTTGCTTCATCAGGGCTTGTCAAATCCGGTTCTGTAACGATCTCAACCAAAGGATTCCCGCTTCTGTTGTAATCAACCAAAACATAAGAGCCTTCCTTTAATCCATCAGGATGAACTAATGCAGCAGGATCTTCCTCCATATGGATTCTTATAAGCCCTATTTCCTTTCCTTCTTTCAATTTTAAATTTCCTCCCTTGCCAAGAGGGATTTCATATTGCGTAATCTGATAATTCTTAGACATGTCAGGATAAAAATAGGATTTTCTTGAGAAAATCAATTCATTGGAGATGTCACAATTCAAGGCCAGGCCTAATTTCAGGGCAAATTCAACAGCTTTTTTGTTCAATACAGGCTTGCTTCCCGGATGGCCAAGACAAACTTCACAAGTCCTTGAGTTTGGTTCTTCACCTCCCTTTTTAGAGCATCCACAAAATAATTTAGTTTTTGTATCTAGCTCTACATGGATCTCAAGTCCAATGACAACATCGCTAGTGAATTTTTTCATTTGTCAAAAACCACCCATCATAGATGGGTGGATGTTTATATATATTATAATAATTGCGTGGTTTTTGACACTCAAAATTCCACTTATTGATGGGTTGTTTTTGAGCACACAAAATTCCATGTAATGTTATATAGCTAATTAACCACCCATCTAAGATGAGTGGAATTTTGTTGTTTCAAACAAATTTCCCAATTGCAGTAATTTTTTTTCTTGCAGATGATCTCCTGTCAGCAGCATCCCGACCGGAAGATTCTGATCATAACCAATTGGCACGCTTAGATGGGGCAAACCAGCAATATTCGGGCCTACCAGGATTGAGTCTATCATGTAATTCTGCAATGGCGTTAATTTTTCAATTTCAGAAAACTTCGGAGGCAATATTGGAACTGTTGGGCTGATCAAGGCATCAAATTGTTTGAAAGCCTTCTTGTATTCATTGATTATTTTTGTCCTGACTTTGGCAGCTTTAATGTAAAAAGCATCTCTATGTCCGGCCATTCTTGCAAAAGTTCCAAGAATTACCCTTCTTTTAGCTTCATCGCCAAAATTTTTGCTTCTTACTTTTGTGAAATATTCATTAAAGCTCCCTCTTAATTTCTCAGCAGCTCCATACCTCATTCCGCAGTATTTGGCAAGGTTTGTAGAGGCTTCGGAAGTTGCAATCATGTAATAAGTTGCTAATCCATATTTTATGGGCATTTCTAAGGATATTTCTTCAGCTTTAACGCCTTTCTCCTTTAATGTTTCAATTCCTTTGTAAACTTGATTTTCTACTGCTTTTTCATTTCCCTTTCCAAACGCTTCTTTTATGATGCCTACCTTCAAACCTTCCACAGATCCTCCCAGGTATTCAGTATATCTTTCATTTTCAACATTTAGGGAAGTGCTGTCTTTCTCATCATAACCAGAAATAACTTCTTGCAATAATCCAGCATCATTAGAACTTTTTCCTAATGTTCCTATCTTGTCCAGGGAATTTCCATAATCAATCAAGCCGTATCTGGAAACAATTCCATAAGTTGGTGTTAAGCCAAAAACTCCACAAAAATTTGCAGGACATGCAATACTGCCGCCAGTGCTCTCTCCCAGCGCAATGTGGGGGAAAGTAGCCTTCTGGGCTAAACCACCAGCACCTCCGGAGCTTCCACCGCAGCTTCTCTCCTTGTCAAAAGGGTTTTTAGGAATTTTAAATCCTAATCCAGCATTGACAGAAAAGCCCCCAAAGCCGAATTCATCCTGGCTTGTTTTTCCTATTACGATTGCGCCTTGGTTTATTGCATTTTCAACCGCTGTCGCATTGAATAACGGCTTATAGCCCTTCAAGATTCTGGAGCCTGCAGTGCTTTCAACGCCCTTGACGCAGATATTGTCTTTAACAGAAACAGGAACTCCCAGTAATTTTTTATTATCTGCTTTCTTGCCGTTTATCAGTTTTTTTAGCTTGTTTGCCTGGACTAAAGCCAGTTCTTCAGAGACAACATTGAAATAATTATAATCCTTGTTTATTTTTTTGCACTCCTCAATGACTTTATGAGTATGCTCAACAATATCTATCTCATTATTTTTTACTTTTTCAACAAATTCACTGCATTGCATTATTTTTCACTTATCGTAATTTTGTTCATCTTATCCCCAACTTTAATTTGTTCAACAAATTCCATCCCTTCAATCACTTTGCCAAAAACTGCATACTGCCCGTCAAGAAAAGATGCTGAGGCTAATGTAATGTAAAATTGTGATGAAGCGCTGTTTGGATCTTGAGATCTTGCCATTGCCAGCACACCTTTCACATGCTTTAAGTCTTGATGGATCTCCAATTGAATATTTTTTCCAGAACCCCCTGTACCATCTCCATTAGGATCACCGCCCTGCACAACAAAACCAGGCTCAACTCTATGAAAAGTTAATCCGTTATAAAATCCGGAATTAGCCAAGTCAATGAAATTTGTTGTTGTGATGGGTGCTTTATCCGTGAAAAGCTCTGCTTTTATAATTCCTTTATCAGTTTCTATTGTTGCAATTTTCATTTTTACCTCGCTGTTGCATCCTATTATAAATACCAAAAATAATATTAAAAATAAGCTGGATTTCATCAAACTGCCCTCGGCCCTTTGAAATAGCCGTCTTTTTTATGCTCAGTTAATGATAATGCATCATCCTGCGAAATGCACTTTTTTTCCTTGTCTTCCCTCATTGCATTTTTCAATTCAACAGGCTGGAAGCTTGGCTTTACATCATCTGTATTAACTTCCTTTAATTTTGAAAAGAATTCTAAAGCTTCTTCAAGCTGAGGCAAGAATTTCTTGATTTCTTCTTCACTTAGCTTTATTCTTGCAACTTCAGCTACATGCTCTAATAGTTTTCTGTCTATATTCATATAAATGGTTATTACAAAGCAGTTTATATATATTTTTGTTTTAAGATTACCTAATCATTTCCCTTCTTCTTATCTTAGAAACTAGCCTTTCCAGAATATCAATCTTCCTCATCAATTCTATCTTTTCCTTGTCCATTTCCAGCAGATGTCCTGCAAATTTTGTCAGCTCAAAATCCTCTTTTTTTATGCTCTTGCTGATTTCCAGGAATTTATTTATCTCTTCAGTTGTCAGGTTCAGTCTTGAAGCAACTTCACTGACATTTTTCCTCAGTTCATTATAATCCTGGACATCCTTTCTTAAAGCTTCCCTGTTCACTTCCAAATCTTTTTGCAGCTCTTCTTCAAACTTATCCAGAATCTTTCTCTGCATCTGGGCTTTCAGCATTTTAAACTCATAAAGCTCTTTGCCAAAATCTTCCCTTAGGTTTTTTATCACACCTATATTGTCCTTGAAACTAGTCAGGAATTCCTTCTGCTCTTTCTTGACATCGTCTAGGCTGGTCTTCAGTTTCCCAAGTTCATCCTTTAATCCAGAAATAGTCTCTGTACTTTCCTTTATGTTTTTGTTTATTACGTCAATTTCCTCTTTCGTTTTCATCAGATCTTTTATTTTCTCTAGCATAGGAAACAGAAGTCCATTTGTTATATTTAAACATTATTATTTCTTCTTAAGTAGATAATCCCTTAGCTTTTCAACAGCTCTTCTCCTGAATTTCTTAGCTTCTTCGCAATTCTCCGTTTCTCCATAGGTTTTATCGCTGTTTTCAGGGATAAATATAGGATCATGCCCAAAACCAAACTTTCCCCTTATGCTCTCAGCTATTGTACCTTTCTCTTCTCCAAGAAAGCTTATCGGCTCTTTTCCAGGCTCGCAGTAAGCGACAGCGCTTTTGTAAGTGCATTCTCTTTCTTTTACATCTTTCAGCAGCTTGATAAGCCCGTTTAATCCTATTTTTTTGTGTATGGTTGCAGAATAAGTTCCTGGAAAATCATTCAATGACTTGATGAACAATCCTGAATCCTCAACAACAACATTTTTCTTTAATTTCTCTGCAAGCTCTTTTGCAGAATGCCTTGCGATTTCCTCAGGATCCTCGCTTCTTATTTCAGGATAAGAATTTTCAACATGGTTTACTTCAATATCAGGCTCTAGAATCTGCTTGAATTCTTTTACTTTACCTAAGTTGCTGGTTATGAAGTTGATTTGCATTTTATAATTTCTTGTATAGGGTTAGATTATGTTCAAAAAAACCCCATTTTTCATAAATTTTGTGAGCAAGTTTATTCCTAATCTCTGTTTGTAATGAAACATATTTTATTTTTTTGGACTTGAACCACTTAAATGCAAAATTTTTCAATACAGAACTCATATTTCTTTTTCTGTAATTCCTTTTAACAAATAAATCACTTATATGGCCTATTTTTTTAACCTTATACACCTTCAGGTTATCTTTGATCTGTGCTTGTATAAATCCCACTATTTTTGATTTTTCCTCTGCAACTAAAACAACACTGTTTTTTGATTTTATATTATTTATCACAAATTTCCTAAACAAATTGGATGCATCATTATTAAATTGGTCAACTTTTAAAACTTCTTTGCTCTTAAAGGAATTATTTTCTCTCATGAATTCCTTCCACAATAAAACTACACTTTCAACATCCTTTAAATTAGCTTTTCTGATGGGCATTGTGGCTATTTTTTTAAATCCCTACTTAGAAAACTCCCCAACAATAGGATTAACAACTTTAACCAAATCCTTGCCTTTCATTTTAATGCTTTTTGTGTGTGCTCCTGCATTGAAGGCAACAATTTCATTTTGTGCAACAGATTTATCGAAATAAACCTTCAATCCCAGTAGATTTCCAAATGGTGGAACACTTCCTATATTGCAGCCAGTTGCCTTTTTCACATCTTTGGCATTAGCAAGCTCTAAATTTTTAAATAATGTAATTTTCTGCAGTTTTTTCAAGTCAAGCTCTTTTTCACCGCTAACAACAGCCTGAATAAAACCTTCTTCTGTTTTGCAAACCAAAGCTTTACAACCTTGCTTTAATTCTGTTCCTCTAATTTGAGCAGCTTCCTTGCTTGTGAAAACAGCTTTATGCTCTAAAACTTCATACTCGATCTTTTCTTTATCCAAAACATCTTTAATTTTACCCAACACAACATTTCCTGAATCTTTGACAAAATCCAGTTTGATATGGAGTTCCTGAAGTTGTCTTTCGCTTGCTTCGCTTGGCGAATCATCCATCGGATTTTCAGCTGCCTTGTTCTTTGGAAAAGCGATAACTTCCCTTATGTCATGGATCCCCTGCATCAGCGATGCCAATCTGTCAAAACCCATACCAAATCCAGCGTGCCTTGGCGCTCCATACTTATACGCTTCAAGCAAAAACCCAAACTTTTCTTTTATCTCATTCTCAGGCATTCCGGTAACTTTGAAGGCTTTCATCTGCATCTCAGGAATATTGTTTCGCACAGAGCCTGAGAAAAGTTCAGATCCGTTCATGACAAAATCATATTGATAAGAGATTACCTTGCCTGGATCTGTTTCCAGATATTTCCAGTATTCTTCCCTTGGCATTGTGAAAGGATTATGGCTAAAATCCCATTTTTGCTCGTCTTCGTTCCATTCAAACATAGGATAGTCTGTTATAAAGCAAAAATCAAAATTATCTTTCTTTATCAATCCGAAGGAATTTCCTAATCTTAACCTGATTTTTGAAAGCACGTCATTTACTATTTTTGGATTGTCAGCTGCAAACAGCAGTAAATCTCCATGCTTTGCTTTAGCTCTTTTGATTAATTCTTTCTGCACTTTTTCAGGAAAAAACTTCGCAATATTGCTTTCCAATCCATTCTTTGTTACTTTCATCCACGCAAGTCCTTTTGCGCCATTCTGCTGGGCAAATTCAATTAACTCGTCGATTTGCTTCCTGCTTAATTTTTCTCCGCAACTCTCTGCATTCAACACTTTTACAATTCCTTTCTTTATGACTTCAAGAAACACTTTGAATTCAGAATCTTTGACTATGTCTGTAACAGTGCAGCATTCCATCCCAAATCTTATGTCCGGCTTGTCTGTGCAGTATTTTTCCATTGATTCGGCATAAGAAAATCTCTTGAAAGGAGTTTTCACATCTCTATTTAGAAGTTTTCTGAAAGCATTTTTGATAAGGCCTTCTGTAATGTGAAATATATCTTCAACATCAGCAAAAGACATCTCTAGATCAACTTGAGTATGCTCTGGCTGCCTGTCAGTTCTCAAATCTTCGTCTCTCAAGCATCTTGCTATCTGGTAGTATTTATCAAAGCCAGCAATCATCAAGATCTGCTTGTATATCTGCGGAGATTGCGGCAATGAATAAAATTTTCCAGGATGGATTCTGCTTGGCACTAAATAGTCTCTGGCTCCTTCTGGAGTAGTCTTGATCATCATCGGTGTTTCAATCTCAATAAAGCCTTGCTGATTTAGGTATTCCCTTATTGCAGTTGAAAGCTGGTGCCTGAACATCAGCTGCTTTTGCATCTTATTCCTTCTCAGGTCAAGATATCTGTATTTCAGCCTTATATCTTCAGAAGCTTCAATGTTATCATCAATCTCCAAAGGGGGAGTTTGTGCTTTGTTGACGCTAAGGATTTCGTCCATAAGAACTTCTATCTTGCCTGTTGGTAAATTTTTATTTTCCATGCCTTCAGGTCTTTTCCTGACATGACCCTCAACTGTGATTACATATTCTCTCCTCAAAGTTTCTGCAGTCTTATGGCTTTCCAGGTTATGGCTCGGATCAAAAACTACTTGTGTCAATCCATATCTGTCCCTTAAGTCAATGAAAATTACACCGCCATGGTCTCTTCTTGTAGAGCACCAGCCCGATAAAGTCACCTTTTTATTGACATCTTTATCAGTCAAATCTCCGCAAGTATGCGTTCTTTTCATGAAATATAGTTTTTAAAGAAGTTATTTAAATTTATTGGAGATTTTATCTTCTTCCTTTAACAGAAACATCATACATCACTTCTTCCAATTTCTTAAGATTCCACTTTATAGAATCAGCTTTCTTTCTTAATTCGCCGTTTCTTAAGTGCAGCTTCAGGAATTCCCCATAGATGTCATGCACCAATTCTTTAATTTTTTCAGCTTCTTCAAATTTTTTGTGGATTACATCATAGATTGCCTTTCTTACTAGCTCTCCAGTCAAATCACAAAGCCCGCTTAGATAATGATCGGCGCTTACCCCAAGACTTTTTCTTGTTGGTATTTTTTTGTTCCTTACAAATTCATAAAAAGAAATGGCTTCAACATATTCCTGGAAAGCAACTGAATTAATGTTTGTATCAGCAGGAACTTTGATACTTCTTAATTTCTTTATTTTGTCATTAATTTTTTTTATTGCAGAAGAAGCGGTTTTAAGGTCATTTCTCTGCGAAGCGTAGATGATCTGCTTTGAGATTGAAATTATCTCTCTTGATGTCTGGATCACTTTCTCCCTTTCAACATCTAGTTTATGCATTTCATTCCTTATTTTCTTGAATTCTGATTTGTTTAGCATAATATCTGAAGTTCTTGTTATATTTATAAAGGTTTTTAATAGAAAAAACCAAAACATTTAAATACCAATATCAGAGTAAAAATAGTATGACTAGCCACGTTACAGCAGATTCTCCTTTTAGAGAAGTAATCACTTTCTTTGACCAGATTGGATTATTTGATGTTGTATTGCCTTTCCTGCTTGTTTTTACTATTGTTTTTGCTATACTTGAAAAGACAAAAGTTCTGGGCACTGAAGAAATCGGAGGAAAAAATTTTCCGAAGAAGAACCTTAATGCAATTGCTTCTTTTGTAATAGCGTTCTTGGTGATTGCAACCAGGGAATTAGTGGAAATTATAAATGAAACTGTAGCCAAAGCTGTTATTGTCCTTTTCTTCAGCGTTCTATTCCTTCTATTAATAGGCTCTTTCCACAAAGAAGGAGAACCTACTCATTTGCAAGGAGGCTGGAAAATTACATTTATGATCATAGTATTCATAGCAATCCTTGGTATTTTTCTTGATTCAATAAAAACCAGCGATGGTCAGACCTGGCTGGAGCGTTTAGGTGGATTTTCAGGTTCAGGAGGCGGTGATGTACTGGCTGGATCTATTATTTTACTTGGATTGATGGTAGTTTTCATAGTCTATGCTACAAAAGAACCATCAAAGGCAGTATCACAACATAAATAATTCATAAAGTTTATATACTAATATAAAAATAATTAATATAAAGAGGTGCAAAAAATGGCTGCTCCAGCTTATCAGCTTGATTATTTCATATTACTTTTGGACAGATGGAGGGTAGAGGTATTACTTGTCTTTTTACTTATCTTTGTTATTATTTACGCAATCCTTCAAAAATCAGAAATTCTAGGGGCAGCGAAGAAAAACCTTAACATTGTCGTTTCGATTGTGGTTGGTTTGCTTGTTGTCATCCCCCATATAACCGGCAGATTTCCTGCTTATGCTGATCCTGTGTTGATTATAAGCAACGCCCTGCCATCAATCTCAGTAGTCCTTGTTGCAATAATTTTTCTACTAATCTTAATAGGTGTGTTTGCCCAGGATAAGGTATTTTTAGGGTTATCTATGCCGGGATGGGTTGCATTTTTTTCCTTTATTGTAATTATACTTATATTCGGCGGAGCTGCTGGATGGTGGTCTGGCTATTTCGGCAATACATTGACGCGTTTCTTTGGAAGTGAAAGTATAGCTGTTGTTATAATGCTCTTGGTATTCGGCATAATAATAGCATGGATCACAAGCGATTCAAAAGAAAAAGAAGATAGATCGACAATGGGCCGATTAGGTGCAGACTTCAGCAAGCTTTTTGGCGGCGGCAAAGGAGGACATTAAGCCCCAATAAATATTGATTTACTAATATGGCAACGTTCTTAGATGTATCAGGTCTGCAGTATTTCTCAAGCATATTTGTTTTTCTTTTTGTTTGGATAGTAGTATATGCTGTTGTCTTATGGACAAAAGCTCTTGGCGATAATAAGTTCATTTACCTCATTGTAGGGTTATTGATGGGTATTTTTGTATTGATATCGCCTATTGCAACAAGCGTAGTTGCAAGCACAGCACCCTTCATTGCAGTTGTTTTCTTGTTTGTAGTTTTATTGAATGTCGCATTGAAAATGTTGGGTGGCGACTTAGATTCTTTCCATTCGGTAAAAGTCATATTTTTTGTAATTGTTTTAGTTGTAATTATAATCGGTGCTGGAGTAAAAGTAAAAGATCAAATCGGAGAACAAGAAAATCCACAAGACTTGTCAAAATCAATAAATCTCATTCTGCATCCAAAATTTCTTGGCACGGTTTTGATTTTTGCAATAGCTATTTTTACAATTGGTTTGATTGCCTCTAGAGGTTCATAGAAATATTTCTGGATTATTTTCAATCCGTTCGCTCTATATTGATTTTTTCGTTTCATTTGATTTATTTTTTTATTTAATTATTTTTAATTCTTTAATGAGTTTTAGTTACTGGAGATTAGCCACAGATACATTAATGATTTGTTCACAAACACTTAATGAATTATTTGTGCACTTATTTCTTCTGTATTGTACTGGTCTCTTTTTATCAATAAAAATACTTTTTAAAAAATAAAATTAACTAGAACTAAATTACCTTTAATCAGATGAAATTAAGCTTTTCTTTGTGTCTCTTTGTAGCCTTTAGTAATCCTGTCAAGCTTATTCACGTTCTCTGTTAAGTTTGGAAGCACTTTCTGGAAAACTTTTTCCATCGCTTTTATTTCAGTCCCCACATCCACAATGTTCTGATCATAAGCTGAAATCTTGCTCATAATGCCCTTACTCAGAGAATCAATCCTCGAGCTTAAATCAATTAAATGCTGCTCTATTTTTGCTATCCTGTCCTCGCTTTTTTCTTTCCAGTCTATTACCTTCCTTATGTCATTGGCAAATTCATCCCATTTTTCATCAATAATGGCTTCTGTAACTTCTTGTATTCTTTCTTCATCTACGGTTGCAGGTGCACTAATTTCTCTTGGAGGCTGAAAATCCTGCACTTGGGGTTGTGGATAAGGTTGCTGCTCGTAACTCTGCCCGTAATCCGGCATTCCCATTTCTTTGCCGCCTTGTGAATTGCCGCTTAAGCTTGATTGACTTATAGCGTCGGATATCTGAGAACTGTTGTAACCCTGGCCTTGCAATGATTGGGTAATCTGATTGTTGGTGTAGCCTTGCTGCTTCATCATTTGAACTTGCTCAACTGGAGAATTACTTGGCTGCATCTCCGGCATAGGAGATTGCATCGGAATATCTAAAGGTTCCTCTTTCTTCTTTCCAAACTTAAAGAAAGCCATTCATTCACCTCTCTTTTTAAAATATACTTTTAATGAGCATATTTAAACCTTTCTATTGCTTTTTTTCTCAAGAACTTCGTTGATTATCCCGTCAATCTCATTCTGGGTTACAAATCTGACAGGATTCCACAGGTTTATGTATCTCTCAAGAACCTTGACCTCATCTTTTCTCGCAACTGTCTGCAGTTCTTTGATGATAAGGAGCATCTTATCTTTTAATTCCTGGATTTCTTTTCTTAATTCAGTAATATCCGATGTTACTGTTTTGATCTCAGCTGAGTAATGCTTGTTCTTTGCTATGATATTCTCTTCAGTAACCTGAAAAAACCTTCTCAGATTGCTGAAACCCTCTTCCAACAATCTTAACCTTCTTCCTAAAGTATTCATCTCAGAATTTATTCCGCTCATGTCAGGCCCTTGCTGCTGCTGATGTGAATGACCGAACTTCATGAATCCTTCATGCTTCTTTGGCGGGGGTGGTAATTGTTGTTCTACTGTCATTTTTACAAAGATTTAATAATATCATATTATATAAATGTTTTTACTTTGTAATAATTCAAAAGGTCAAAATTAATCGAATTCAAAAATGGTAGAAACAGTATACATAACACAGTGGATAAAAGATACATTGACAAATATGGTTCTTACTGACAGAGAATATATAATTTTATTACTTGGAGAAAGAGTTTCTGATACAGAAATATATGTTACACAATGTACAGATCCTCATGGAGGTACAGAAACAAGTGTCTCTTTGGATGCAATTCCTGGATTGGAATCAATTATGACTACAGTTTTACAAGCAAATTTACCATATAGGCGACAATTAGCAACTGATGATAGGTTTGTACTTTTTGCTTCACATTCCCATCCATGCATGTTAGATCAAATTATTAAACCTGGTTTGGAAGCCTGGACTGTTGCTGATGTTCCTGAAAGATATGAGAACTCAAGAGGGGGATTGTTAGCAATAGAAGATAGGGGGGGTAATTTAGTACATCTCAATCTAATGGGCGCAAGTGATGACAAACGTGGTGATGATGTTTCTTTTCAAGAAACAGCTGAAAGATATGGGACAATAGAATATGAATTTTTTGTAAGACCTCCACCACACCTTATAGGTATGCCTATGACCAGAGAAGTAGCTATAGATTGTTATCGATATGATCCGACTATGGTTGGCAAAATAAGAAAGCTTCCAATAGCAGATCAGGTATTAACTGAACACCAATTAACAAGAACAATTTTAGATCCAAGACTCTCTTTGGATTTTACTCACACAAGGGAATATGTCTTGCATAGTAAGGGATGATAAGAAAAATTAGGCTGCTCTTCTTCTAGTCCTTCCAGTCTTTCTTGCATATTCTATGAATAATGAATCAACGTCATGCTTTAAGGCATCAGCTTTTCTTGAATAACTAGTTGGACTAGCAAGTCTTTCTTTTGTGAAATATTCACTAAACTTTTTGAAAAGTTCCCCATATAACTCGTAAGTTTCTTTAGATGATGCTTTAACAACATCAGGATGGAACATTTGCAAAACTTTCCTTTTTATTCTTTTGTTGTCATGATACCTCGGTGTATCCATAAGGACATCTACTATTAAATTTACGACTTCTTTAACCAAATCAATGTTAGGATACTTTCCTCTGATCCAATCAAAACTGTTTACAGTCGTGAGAAAACCAATAAAATCACGATCACTAGAATATTTAGATTTTGCATTTTGCCATTCAGCACTTGCATCTTCAGTTGATCCTGACACATTAATTGTAATTGAATCAGAATCTAGATCTTTATTATCAGAATCAGGATAAATATTCAAGATTCTAACTAAGATATAATCATACACTCCAGCACCAATTCTTGACGCATCAACAGTAACTGCAAACTTAGAGTTAACAAGCTTACTTATTCTAAATCTTTGGATCTCACGTTCCCCTAATGTTTTTCCTCCTTTTCTATCCCTATCAATTAAGACTACTTCATAACTTGTTCCTCTAGGTATTTTATGATGTTCAAGTTTTAAAGTAAATCTAACATTATCAATTATTTTAGGATTTTGATTATCTACTTCAATTATCTTCAGCTTAGCAGGACCTCCAGGTGTTGTTCTTTTTCCAGTTCCTCCAGATGGTGGGGGTGCTGAACCTCCAGGCGGTGTGGTGCCCCTTCCAGTAGATCCCGGACCTGAACTTCCCGGAGGTCTTGGCCTAATAGGTGGCATAAAATTTGGAACTGTAATTTCAACATTTGGGACTAAACCGTTTTGAATCAGACTGTCATAAACTATTTTAGTATTTTTTGCAATTGACACCCAGTTAAATAATTCAGAATTTCTTTGGACTAGTTGCCAAACTTGTTCAGATCTTTGCCTATATTCATCAAGGTTATCTATGAAACCTGAAACTGCTTCAACTATTTTTTCAACTCTAAGCCTAACAAAGCCCTGTGAATTTACTCCGGAATTGTACCTTAACTCCCCAAAGTCTATTGGATAAGCCAATCCGCTCTCTATGTATACTTCATTAAGAGCCGGACCCTTTGATGATATTAGTGGTCTAGCTTGATTGATCGCTTCTAAGCCAACTAGGCAGAAAGTTTCAAAATAGCTTGGTAATATGACAAAATCAGCATCATTAATTATGTTTTCCTTCTCTGTACCCCGCTTTACACCGTGGAGCACATACCTATCACTTGGTACACTCCCTCTTTTAAGTATTCTTTTCATGACTTTAGTTTCTACATCAACCCGATTAAACCATGGAATTGGAGTTCTCGGTTGACCACTACCTACAAGATGGAGCTTTAAATTTGGATATTTTTTTGTAAGGGTCCCAAAAGCAACACATAATTCGTATATTCCCTTTCTTCTTTCGAATCTACCCAAGTATAGCATATTAATCTCACTTGGATTTGGTGTTCGTTTTGAATATCTATTTTTTAAAATTATACCGTTAGGGATTATAACCGATTTATACTTGTAATTTTTTCCTGGATACATTTCTTCAGTTAATTCCTTATAGGTTTTTGTCAATTGAATTATGCAGTTTACACTATCAAAAACTACTGGTTGAAGTTGTTCACCAACCCACTTATGATAATTGTAATTTGTTGAAGTCCACTTACATGTTAAAGCTTCATGAATATCTAAAGAATGAACTGTATAAGCTGATGGAACATTAAAATGGGATAACAATTTATTCCAAGGTGTTTCTCCATCGCCAGTATCAGAAATCTGTGAAAATGTAAATGTGTGAGAATGTATGAAATCATAATAATCTTTGTTCTTTGAATTTAAAAATTCTCCAATAGTGTCAAATTTTTGTTCTGCAGAATTTATTTTATCATAGTAATAATATGGCTCATTAAACCATTTAGTTAGTACCTCAACATCTACACCGATTGAATTTAGAGCTAAAGATAAATTTTTCACAACTTCAGAAACCCCATTGCTTGCATGTGGGTGCGTTGGGCTGAGCATTAGAATTCTAAGTCTGCCACTTCTTCTTCTACCTCTAGGTGGAGTCGTTCTACCAGGTCCTCCACGCCTTCCACCTGGCGCTCCATAAGGAGCCCCATAAGGCGCTCCGTATGGTGCCCCATAAGTTCCTCCAGCTCCAGCAGCACTATAGGGAGCCCCATAAGGACTTCCAGTCCCTCCAGAAGGTGTTGGTCCTGCACTACCAGGACCACTATAAGGTGCCCCGTAAGGAGCTCCATAAGGTCCTCCACGCCTTCCACCTGGCGCTCCATAAGGCGCTCCGTATGGTGCACCATAAGGTCCTGTATGTGGAGTTCCTTCAATTTTTCTTTTTAATTCATTTAATTTATTTATCTGCTCATCAATTTTTTGCTCTAATAATTCAATATATTCAATTTCAGTTGAATTATAATGACTTAATTTTCTTTCATCATTTTTAACAGTTGTAAATTTGCCTTGGACAAGCTCCTCAATTTTATCTTCATCATCCAATAAGCTTCCTAATTCTTTAGTCAATACCTCATTTCGTTTTTCAATATCATAGCAGATTACAGTTAGCCATATTATACCCATATTTATTATGTCACGAATAGTTGTCTTATTACCAATCAAAATTTTAAGGCCATTTACTTCTGGACTTATATCAACTGTACCTTGAAGAGATCGTTGCCATAGATCTAATTTCAAATACAAATCTTTCTCTATACCTTTCAATTTTTTAAGTTCATCTACTAATTGAATTTCTTTGTCAAGAAGTTCCTTAAAAGCTCCACCTTCGGCATCAATTACTCTTCTAGCTTCATCTCCAAACAGATTTGCAGGATCTTTATCTCTTAATTTGCTTAAAAAAGCAGTTCTTCTATCTTCAGCTTGAATAATTTGATTCTTTTCATCGCTTCTTGCTATAATATTTCTTTTAGAATTTGCTTTTTTCCTAATTATATCATCTATCTCTGCTTTAACTTCATCTATTGTTTTTGGTTTATCTTTTTTACGTGGTCTCCATTTATGCCATCCCTTCTTGCGCGCATAATTACCTGCCCACAATAATGCCGCTAAAATAGGAATCCACCACAAATTCCCTAAAGAAAATCCCCCGTCTTCTTCCACAACAGTTGGTCCAGTTGGCGTCGTAACCACAGGCAACCCTTCAGGCCCAGTAGGTTCCCCAGCTCCAACCCCGCCAGGCTCTCCTAACAGATCCTGTAAAGCATCAGGAATTCCAGGCACTCCGACTCCTGGCATCTTAATTCCTGTAAAACTGCTTCCAAGATCTCTAAAGAATTTGCCAATAGAACCAAAAAATCCACCAACTTGTGGAGCTCCAACATCTGGTGTAGTTAATGCATTAAACATCCCTTGCCACAATGCAATCAGCAGCAAAGTCAACAGCAATGCCAATATAAATCTCCAGAATGGATTTTTTATTCCGCTTAATAATTTCCAGATTATCCAGAACAGCAGCAAATACAAAAGCCATTGTATGTAAGGAAGAATGATAGTTGCTGAAAAACCACCTAACACAAGCAAAAACCCAGTCATTAATCCGAGTAAAATCACAATTACTTGCTCTGGTCTTTTAATTTCCTTAAATGCATACCTTGCACCCATCATATATATAGCTGTGAACAGTAATGTAAAGAAGAAAAAGTCAATTGCAGTTGCATAAGGAGCAAATTGCTCATTTTCAAAGAAATCATTAATTTGTATTAATCCGCCTACAAACATGTCAGTCAGAGGAGCAGCATAAACAATAGATGAAAATAACACAAATGCAAGTATCAAAATCATTACACTTAATATTTTATTCAGTTTTTTCATGTTAAAATCCTGAACTGCATTTTTTAATTATTTCGACAAATTTATCTTCTCCAAACAAGACAGATCCTTTTTTCAGTAATTGAAGGGTTTCCTGATCTTTTTTCTTAAATAAATCAGAAATTTCATCCTCTGTTTTTACAATGACATTTACATCTGGTATAGAAACACTAATCTCAGTTACATTATCAGTAATAAGAAGCAGACTTTTTTTATCAAAAATAGCAGCCTTTGCCTGTTTTATTTGCTCAACATCAAAAGTTATTTTCTCATCAGAATATAATAGGACAATCGCAGCCAGATGCTTGCCTATCTTGTTTTCAAAATTGACAGAATAAAACAATCCTGTCCCAAGCTTTTGCCCAACAACAATATTCCGTTTTTCAAGTTTCTTTAGAATATTGAAGACACCAGCTGCACTAAAACCAAGCCTTTGGGCGATGCTCCTTATTGTAAGCCTTTCAGTGAAATTTCTAACCAGAAAGCTAAGTACACTGAACTCATTATCCGATAATGATAGCATTGTTTATTTTTTATTAATATTCATACATTATTTTCCAATACATATTCATTAATTACTATATACTATTTGTTTTAACCATATACATAATCATTTTTTTAATATTATAGTTTATTATTATAATATTTTAGTTCATTATTTACAATAATCTACACTTTTATTAAGAACTTATGTTCATTATTTTTAAATGTTTCTATTTTATCAGTAAAACTCAAATAGAAAGCTTTATATAGTGCTAATTCCAATAAGTGCATATAGACTCAAAGGAGGTGTCTAATATGGGCGAAGTATGTCATGATGGTGTCTGCAGCAAGTGCTGGGGCGCAAAGTTCATAGTTATAGGTGCAATATTAATTCTGGTAAGACTCTACACCCAATGGGATATTTGGGTAGTGATCGGTGCTTTGTTAGTGCTAAAAGGTCTTCTTAAATTAGCAAAGCCTACATGTGGACATTGCAGTGCACCAGCACCAGCTAAGAAAGGCAGGAAGTAAGCTTTAATTAAATTTTTATAAGACTTCTTTTTCTTTGTTATTTATGGCTCTAATCAAAAAAATACTTATCACAAAGCAAGGCAGGAAGTTCTATGCCAAAGATCTTGGGCAGGATTTACATACTCAATATGGGTTTGTATCAAAAGAAGAGCTAAAAAATGCAAAACAAGGTGATTTGCTCAAATCAAACACTAATGAAGAATTCCATATATTTGATCCGTCTTTCATAGATGTCTATAGAAAAATAAAAAGAGACGCTCAAATTATACCATTAAAGGATATTGGGATAATCATTTCAGAAACAGGCATTAACAAGGGAAGCCTAGTTCTTGATGCTGGTTCTGGAAGTGGAGCTTTAGCTTGTTTTCTTGCAAAGATTGCAAAAGAAGTCATAACATATGAAATAAGGGAAGATTTTATTGAAATAGTGAAACAAAATATAGAATTATTGAATTTAAATAATTTAAAGATTGAAAATAAAAATATTTATGAAGAATGTGATGAAAAAAACATAGATGTCATAACATTAGATCTGCCTGAACCATGGAAAGCATTAGAAAGTTGCTCAAAAGCGCTAAAACCAGGAGGATTTTTAGTTTCTTACAGCCCAACAATACCTCAAATTGCTGATTTTGTCAACACTTTAAGGAAAAATGAAAATTTTGTTTATCTTAAAACAATTGAAATAACACAGAGAGAATGGGAAGTTGAAGACAGAAAAGTAAGGCCGAAAAGTAGTGGCTTAATTCATTCTGGATTTTTAAGTTTTGCAAGAAAAGTTACATAATTTCATTGTTTTTTGCAGAATACACTTATCCATGGATGGGTATAATAAGCATTTTTATCTTTTTTAACATAACTTTTGATGACTCTAAACCTATTTTTTCCCAATATTTTTTATATTTCATTTTTCTGAAAAAATGACCAGAATTTCTTAATCCCTCCGTATCTGTGGTCCGATACAATTCCCTCACCCTTCCCTTGCTTAAGACTTAAATAGAAAATCCCATCTTTCTTTAAAATCCTGTATACCCCTTTAAGTGCTTTAGGAAAATCTCTTTTTCTTAAATGGAGAAGAGCTGCGTTAGCCCATATCCCATCAAATGAATTGGTCTTTAAATTAAGATTCATCATATCAATAACTTTAAAATCCGCATTCTTAACAAATTTTTTAGCAGATTTTATCATCCTTCTTGATAAATCAATCCCAACTACTTTGTACCCTTTGTCAGCAAATATTTTGGAGTCTCTTCCAGGCCCGCAACCAAGATCCAATATTGAGGAATTTCTGCCAATTAACGAAAGAAAAATCTTAGATTCTTTAGACGGGGATAAAGTCCTAACCATATCTGCATAATCATCAACAGTTTTGTCATAACTTTCAATTGTGGTTTTAGAATACTTCTGCATTTTCTTATTCAATCTTCAAAAATAAACAACATTTATAAATTATTCTAAATTATTTAATACAATGTTCTTCAAGCAAATACCAGTAGGGCCGATGCAGAACTTCATCTACTTGATTGGAGATGAAGCCAGCAAAGAAGCTGCCATTGTAGATGCAGGATGGGATATTGATAAGCTGATAGAAACTGCAAACAATGAAAAATTACAGATAAAAAAGATAATATTGACGCATTCCCATTATGATCATGTGCAAAAAGTCAGTGAATTGGCAGATAAAACAAAAGCAGAAATTTATTTTCATGAACTGGAAATAGATGAAATCAAAAGATCAATAAAAAACGAAATCAAATTCATAAAATTGAAAGATAATGAAGAAATCAAAGTCGGAAACATAAAAATAAAGATTATCCACACACCGGGCCATACAATTGGTGCAATCTGCCTTCTTTTTGAAAACAAATTGATCACAGGCGATACCTTATTTGTCAGCGCTATCGGCAGGACAGACTTGCCTGGCGGCAACCCAATTCAATTATTTGAAAGTCTGCAAAAACTCAAAAAATTAGATGATAATATAGAAATTTACCCCGGCCACGATTACGGCTCAACACCATCTTCAACAATTGGAGATGAAAAAAAGAATAATCCTTACTTTAAGTGCAATACAAAAGAAGAGTTTATGAATTTGATGAGTTAATCAATAAAAAACATACTAAAAACAAACTCGTCCTTATCCTTGTAATAATGCTGCTTTAAAGTTGTTTCATGCTTAAACCCTAGCTTTTCATAGAATTTATGCGCTCTTGCATTATCATCGTGTGTTAACAAATATAATTTTCTTAGTTTGGAATTATGTCTTTCATAAAATATTTTGGCATTTTCTACCAATGCATTAAATAATTCTTTAGAAACACCTTTTCCCCTAAATTCAGGCAGTACAGCAATCCTATCAAGCTCGCATAATTGATGTTTAGGCAGTCCATGCACAATCCAAGTTATAATTCCAATTATTTTATCATCTTCTTCAGCAACAATATATTGGTGGAATTTTGCAGTCTCATTTTCAAAAACCTGCATTCCCTCTTCTATATCCTTGATATTATAACTCTGGACCAGGACATTAGCGATTCCTTTTGCATCATTTGCGCTTGCTTTTCTTATTTGCATTTTCAGTCACTTAGGAAGCTCTTTAAATCTTTTTTTATTTTAGTTCCAAACTTGGTTAAATTCCCTTTTCCATCTAATATTCCATAATTATTTAACTGGCCTATAAGCCAATTTGAAGTTTTTTTAGTTTTTCCTAATAAAAATCTTGAACATCCAGTATTTGCCAGCCTCTCTTTTAATATCTTTCTTCTTTTTGGGTAATATTTAAATAACTTATCTTTTAATATGGAAATATTTTTGATTATTTCTAAAGAGCCAATTAATAAATCAACTCTATTCTTACTACCCTCCCAAGCTCGTATTCCTGATTTGAGATAACTATTATCACATATCTTTTTTAGAATTTTAATCTCTTCTGCATTTGTAGATATCAAAATATGGCTATGTGTTTTTGAATTGACGCAACCGTCACCTTCCATAGTACCACAAATAAAATCAGTTGCTAATTCTTTATTTGATTCTTTCATAGTCTTATCGAATAAGTATTTAAGCAACCGATTGTAATATATCTGAGTAAGCTGTCGAGGTTCATTCATTGATAAAGTACCATATGGGCCTCTATTAGGAGAATGTTTTGCATGAGTTTTAATTATCCTTACTCTTCGAATTTTAATATTAGAATTAATATTATTTGACCAAATATTTATTAAGTCATCTCTTAATTTTTCAATGTTATCAAAATGATATTTAGTACATGTTAAAGAGAAAATAATATTTGAATCGGATATAATTTTATTATGATTTTTAATAAAATAATTTGCTAGTTCAAAAGTCGAAGCACAAATACCCCAATGATTTCCTTTTTTAGTTCCATCTGCGAAATAACATCCAAGATAATAAGCTAAATTACTAATATCCATATTATTATTTATAATAATAGGAACTCTATTCCCATAAAATATAATTATTTTGTTCTTATCTATTTCTGCAAAATCAAAATCTTTTAATAACAAATTAAATAATTTATTTGAGTGAGTAAGTTTATTCTTTGGAAAAATTTCATTTACTTTAATAATGACTTCCTCATTATGAAGAATTGGATTCAAATAAAAGATAAATTCTTTTGAAGTACCTTTTTCTCTTAAATAAATTTTTGGATATTTTATTATTTCCTTTCCCTTGATTGTAGCACTTATTGAAATGATATCACTTCTTTTAAGATTATAGGAGTTAGGTATATAGATTCTACCTTCTGATCCAACTTTTGTATAAAATCCATCAATTTTCTTTAATTTAACTTTAACTTCCTTTTTATACAATTTATTTTTTATATTAATTTGAGTAGGAACAAATATGCCTTTACCACGATAATCTCTTATTTTTGAATAATATTCTATTTTTGAAACTATACTTACTTTGTATTGATCTCCAATTGAAAAATTATCTCTAAGCTGTAAAGGAATGCGAATAAAACCAGCGCCTCTATTATTTCCTTTTGTAACTGTGGATTTGAATTTTGTTGTATTCATAATAATCTATTTAGTGGAATACAAATAAATATTTAAATCTTTCTACTGTTACACAAATAATAAGAAATAGTGGTTTATTCGACAGTACAACTTTTTGCTAAATTTCTAGGCCGATCAACATCCAATCCTCTTAAAACAGAAATGTGATAAGCCAATAGTTGCAGCGGAACAATTGAGAGTATAGAACTTAAACTATACAAAGTTTTCGGTATGAATATAGTATGATCTGATATCTTTTGTATCTCTTTTTCATCACTAGTGACTATGGAGATTATAATTCCGCCTCTGGCCTTTACTTCTTCAATGTTGCCTAAAATCTTTTTGTGGGTGTATGCATCATGAGGAGCTACAAAAACAACAGGCATATTTTTGTCAATAAGCGCTATAGGGCCGTGCTTCATCTCAGCAGCAGGATAGCCCTCTGCATGGATATAGCTGACTTCTTTTAATTTCAAGGCACCTTCAAGCGCAATAGGGAAATTAATTCCCCTTCCCAGATAGAGGGAGTTGAGATTTTTATGATAAAGCTCAGCGCATTTCAAGATTTCTTTATCTTCATCTAAAACAGACTGCAATTGCAAAGGAATTCTTCTTATTCCTTCTATCATGCTTTTGATTTGATCTTCGTTTAATGCTTTTCTTATTTTTGATAGCATAATTGTCAATAAATACAGCACGGTCAATTGTGTCGTGAATGCCTTTGTTGATGCAACTCCAATTTCAGGTCCGGCTCTGGTATAGATTACACCATCAGATATCCTGGTCATTGAACTGCCAAAAACATTGCATATCGATAAGGTTTTTACTCCGTATTTTTTTGCTTCTTTCAAAGCAGAATTTGTATCAGCTGTCTCCCCTGATTGGGAAACTGCAATAACTAGTGTGTTCTTGCTTAATATCGGATGCCTGTACCTGAATTCAGAGGCATATTCCACTTCAGTCGGTATTTTTGCCAGCTCTTCAAACATGAATTCTCCCACTAGGGCTGAGTGCCATGAAGTGCCGCAGGCAACAATGACAATCCTGTCTATTTTTTTCAGGAAATCATCACTTAGACTGAATTCATCTTCAAATGCAACATTGCCGTCCATTAATCTTCCATTCAGTGTATCTGTAATCGCGCTTGGCTGCTCATATATTTCCTTAAGCATGAAATGTTTGTATCCTCCTTTCTGCGCAGCTTCTGCACTCCAGTTTATAGTGTGCACTTTTTGTTTTCTTTCATTCCCATCCAAGCCAAAAACTTTATGACCCTCCTTTGTAAGAACTGCAAATTCCTTATCTTCAAGATATATGATCTTGTTAGTATAGCTCAGGATTGACGGCACATCAGAAGCGATAAAATTCTCATTGTTTCCGATTCCAAGAATTAAAGGACTCTCATTCCTTGCACCAATCAGCTTTTCAGGCTCATCAGCAAATAAGACTCCTAAAGCATAGCTGCCTTCTATCTTATTCAACGATAATCTCACAGCTTCTTCAATCTTATTTTCCTTAAGATTCTCTTCAATTAGATGTGCAATGACTTCAGTGTCAGTTTCAGAACTGAATTTATGGCCTTTTTTCTTTAATTCTTCTTTCAATTCAGAATAATTCTCAATAATTCCATTATGAACAACACCAATTTTATTGCTGCAGTCAAAATGAGGGTGTGTATTATCTTCAGTTACTCCGCCATGGGTGCTCCACCTGCAATGTCCTATTCCAACATTCCCATTTGAGTTTAGAAAATCAACCTTTTTATGTACTTCTTCTAGCTTGCCAACTCCTTTTTTAACATTAAATTTATTATTGTGAATGAAACACATGCCAACAGAATCATAGCCGCGATATTCTAAATTTGTCAGGCCTTTGAAAAGCTTTTCATTAACCTCTTTGCTTGAAACAACACCAACAATTCCACACATTTTATTAGTTTTTAAGTTTGATTTTGTTTTAAATAAAAAATCGGCGCACCAAAAGAGGAAATGGTGCACCTTGGAGATGTCCTAAAGATGTATGGAATAGTATAACATAGCTTATTTATATACCTTATTAATAAATTTGTAATAGTATTATAAAAAAAGTTATAATACTAAATGTCCATGTTAAATTTTGAACAATTTTTACTCATAAATCACTCTTTAGACCAAAAAGTATAAATATTTTAATTATAACACCATTACAAAAATATTTATAGTAGTTCCTCTTTCTGGATATTATGTTCGTAATAGACAAGAAAAAGAACGAAATTTACTCATTGCCGGCAAAAGAAATAAGTGCTGAAGATGCAGGTACTGTAAGTTCTGCGTTAGCGCATAAGATACTGAATCTACTGGCAAAAGAATCAATGTATCCTATTGATATTGCTAAATCTCTAAAGGTTCATGAACAGAAAATATATTATCATATTAGGAACCTGGAAAAAGCAGGAATCATAAAAGTAGTCAAGAAAGAAACAAAGCAAGGCGCAACAGCTAATTTCTATGCATTGACAGAGCCTGCATTTGTGATCAAGTTCAAAGATTTTGAAACAACAAGCAAGATTGGCCAGATAAAGAATGAATCAACTTATTTAGAGCCTTTCATCAATGACGGCCAGCTGGATTCTTTGATCATTGTCGGTTCGCCAGATCCTCATGGTCCGGATAAAGCGAGAAGCCGAGATGGTTATTATGGCATGGATTTAGCTCTATTCATAGGCACATTCCTTAATTACGTTCCAAAATATAATGTAAAGCTTGATACAGAAGTAAGAGAAGATGATCTGCAGAATAATCTAATCCTGTTTGGAGGCCCAGTTGTGAATAAAGTAGTGGAAAAAGTAAACGGCAAGCTGCCGATAAGGTTTGAGCACGGCAAAATAATGTCAACGATTTCAAATGAAACCTATTCTCAGGATGAATGCGGCTTGATAGTCAAGACAAAAAATCCATTTAATAAAGATAAGTCAATCTTAGTTGTTGCAGGAAAAAGATTTTCAGGGACAAGGGCTGCAATAATAGCTTTCCTGAAGAATTTTGATAAAATAACTAACGGCAATGTCCATAATCCGAACATTAAGGCCAATGTTGTTGAAGGAATTGATTTGGATTCTGACGGAATAATAGATGATATTGAATTTAGGGAGTAAATGGTAAAAGATGAAATAAGAGTTATTGGAATTGATGATTCTCCTTTTAATAAATTTAAAGATAAAAAAATTCTTGTTGTTGGTGTTGTTATGCGCGGCGGCTCCTGGATTGATGGCATCTTATCGACAAAAGCAGCTGTCGATGGGAGTGATGCAACAAAAAACATCATCAAAATGATAAACAGATGCAAGTTCAAGCCGCAATTACAGTGCATTTTCCTTGACGGGATTGCAGTCGGCGGTTTTAACATAATTGATGTTCAGGAATTAAATAAAAAAACAAAATTGCCAGTAATAGTAGTAATTAGAAGAAAACCAGACATTAAAAACATAAAAAGCACTTTGATCAGGATAAAAAAGAAGGAAAAAATAAAACTGCTGGAAAAAGCAGGAGAAGTTTCCAAAATAGGAGATATTTTTGTTCAATTGACAGGAATTGATTTACAGAAAGCAAGAAAAATCCTGAAAATTGTCTGCACAAGAAGTTTTTTACCAGAACCAATAAGATTGGCGCATTTAATTGCTCAGGGTGTTGTTGCTGGTGAAAGTAAAGGAAGTGCTTAAGTATAATAATACTTCCCGCTATCTTTCTGTTCCCTATCTAACCTAGAATCTAATTTATTAACTCTAGGACGATTTGATTCAGGATCTCTTCTCAAGGTAATATTTAATTCTTTCAGGAACTTATTCATGCCGTCTTCCATTTCAAAAGGCCCGGTAACATTTCCGGAAACAGCAGGCTTACCTTCAAATACAATCAATTTGTCGGAAATATAATCAATGAACAGCAGATCGTGGTCAACGATCAATGCAGATGCTCCTTTATGCTCTACAAAATCCCTGATGACTTTTGACAAGATCAATCTCTGCTCAGAATCAAGATAAGCAGATGGCTCGTCAAGAAGATACAGATTAGCATCCTGCTGCAGGCAATGGGCAATCGCAACTCTCTGCAACTCTCCCCCACTTAGTTCATTTAACTTAGTCAAGGATAACGGAGCAATATTCAACGGATTTATTATTTGATTTTCATATTTATTGAACGCAGTTTTAAGGACATCAACAACCAAAGCATCAGAATGCTCAAGATATTGCGGCTTATAGCTGACTTTTACTTTATGTGTAATTTCTCCTTTGTCTTGTTTCAGCACAGAAGCAAGTATTTTTACAAAAGTTGTCTTGCCAGTCCCGTTTTCTCCTAAAATCCCGATGATTTCATTCTTATGGATGGCACCTTCACCAGCTTTCAATTCAAACTTTCCAAGTTTTTTATCAATCTTGCTCCATGAAGTGATAACTTCCTTGACATGTTTCTTCTTTATCGGCGGTTTTTCAGCAAATTTGATCTTAGAATCCCTGAACCTTACATTTTCTTCCTTGATATAGCCGGATAAATAGACATTGATTCCGTTTCTTACTGGCTTTACACCGCTTACAATTCCATAAGCATCTTCTTTGCCGTACATCAGATGCACAAGATCAGCTATGTAATCAAGAATTATCAAGTCGTGCTCAACAACTAATACAGAAGTGCCTTCATCAATCAGTGATTTGATGAATTTGCTTATTTTGATTCTTTGCTTGATATCCAGGTAACTGGTTGGCTCGTCAAAAATATACAAATTTGCGTCTTTCAGCACAGTTGCTGCAATTGCAACTCTCTGCAACTCCCCTCCTGAAATCTCTTCAATATTATTGCTTAATATATCATTTAATTCAAGTTCACCAGAAATTTTCTTAAAATTATTTTTCTCATCAACTTTTTTTAACAGGTCAACAACCTTGCCTTTTGTTGTTTTAGGGATCAGATCAACCTGCTGCGGTTTATATGCAACTTTAATCTCATTTTTCTTTATTTTTTCAAAAAAACCCTGTGCTTCAGTTCCCTTAAAGAAAGAGATAAGTTCATCATAATCAGTCACTAACACATTCCAATCGCCGAAATTCGGCTTCACGACACTCGCTAAAATTTTTATCGCAGTTGACTTGCCAATCCCATTAACCCCTAAAATCCCGGTTACTTTGCCGTTTGTTGGAGTCGGTATTGAATAAAGCACAAATTTATTTTCTCCATATCTATGGATTGGCTTTGATTTCAGCTCTTCTGGCAAATTAATTATCTTTATAGCATCAGGAGCTGCTTTTGGACAAATCCCGCATCCTGTGCATAGCAGCTCATCAATCACCAGTTTTTTATCATCCATTATCTTGATGCATTCTTTGCCTGTTCTGTTAACAGGGCAAATGCCTTGAATGTGCAGTTTTTGGTGCATATCCTTCAGCTTCTCGTTGTCCACTATAGCTATTCGTGTCATTGGGGTATAAGTAGAAGATACTAGAAAAATCCAATTATTTTTTTAACTTTTAACTTTTTAAACATATTATTGTAATTATCACTTGTTGTTTTTAAAGTTTATTGTTGCTAGCGAAAAATTCCGGAAATCCATCCAAGAATCAGCTGCAGGAAAGTGATTGGCCCTTGCTGCTCCTTTAGCTTTACACATCCAAAAACATCATCCCAGTAATGCCCCGGATTGCAGACGCATAAGTCATTTTCTACCGGTCTTTGGTTTTGGTCAACTTTTACAGTGCCGTCAGTGTAGATGCATCTCCAGAATTCGCATGCATGGCCTTCATTTTCAAAATCTGTTGTATACCCTATATCTATTGTATAATTCTCCGGTCTTGGATTAAAATGCCTTTCATTGCCTGCAAAATAATACCTGCATTCCATCTTTTCAGGATCTGCAATGTAAGTAGGAGGCCCAAAAGGCTGAGAATTGACAATAACAAGATTAAATAGGAAAATAACCAATAAAAAGCACATCAACCTCTTCATAAAGAGAAAGAATTATAAAAATAATAAAAATCTTACTATTAAAATGAAATGTTCCATTTGCAGCAAGTCAATAGATACAACATTTTTGAGCAAGATAGTAGGCACTTATGTTAAGGATAAGAATGGAAAATTACATCCTGTTTGCTTTGAATGCCAGAAAAAGTTCAGTTCAAAAGAAGAAATTTTAAAAGCGATAAAGTAAAGCTATTTCTTACGCCTCCGTAGTTCAGTCCGGTTAGAATGACTGCCTCGTAAGCAGTAGGTCGGGAGTTCAAATCTCCTCGGAGGCTTATATTTAATTTCAATATTGAAAATAACTATTTTCATATATAGATTAGGTTAATTTTAAAAACAACTCCTTTCTCTGCTATGCTGACTGAAACATGGGAATAGCAGCATTACTTAAGAAAAAAGCCGGCGCATTGCCTGACAAGGTGGCAATTGAATTTGAGGACAAAAAAGTAACTTACAAAGAAATTGATTTAATTGGAAATAAAGTTGCTAACGCCTTCAAGAGCTTAGGTATAATCAAAGGTGACCGGGTAGCTCAGTTCATTCCGAACTGTTTGGAGCTTGTTTATTCTATGGTTGGAAATTTTAAGAACGGAAGCATAGTGATTCCTATGAATATCAATTTCAAGGAAGACGAAATACACCATATTTTAAGTGACAGCGGAGTCAAGGCAGTAATAGTTGACAAGGCAAGACTGCCAATTGTCAACAAAATCAAGGATAAACTGCCTGATTTAAAGAATATTATTTTGATTGATGGAAATGAAAAAGAAACAATTAATTTTCATGAATTGATGAAAAAAGCTTCTGGCAAAGATCCAAATGTCATGATCAAAGATGATGATTACTCAATCACATTTTATACTTCAGGAACAACAGGCAAGCCAAAAGGAGCTGCATTAAGTCAATTAAACGTTACTTCTGGTGTTAAAGCTCTGGTCCAGGCATGGAAACTGACAAAAGACGATGTTTTCCTTCTCACATTGCCACTCTACCATATTCATGGGATTGGTGTTGCTTTGCTGACATCATTATACGTTGGCAACTTTATAATTCTAAAAAAGAAATTTAATGCAGAAGAAGCCCTGGAGACAATAACAAAAAGAAAAATAACATTATTTATGGGAGTCCCGACAATGTATTTCAAATTACTGGAAGTTGAAGGTTTTGAAAAATATGATCTGTCATCAATGCGGCTTTTTGTTTCAGGCTCTGCGCCATTATCAAAAGACTTGTTTAACAAGCTCAGGAAAGAGCTTAAAAGTGAAATTCTTGAAAGGGCCGGCATGTCAGAATCAATGATGAATTTCTCAAATCCTTACCATGGTGACAGAGTTCCGGGAAGTGTTGGTCCTTGCTTGCCTGGAGTAAAAGTGAAAATCACTGATAAAGAATGGAACGAAGTGCCAGTTAACAAAGAAGGTGAAATTCTGATAAAAGGTCCAAATGTTTTTCATGGCTATTGGAACAAACCAGATTACAACAAACAAGTATTCAAGGATGGCTGGTTTGTGACAGGAGATGTTGGCAAAGTCGATGAAAGGGGTTATGTTTATCTTATAGGAAGATCAAAAGACGTAATAATCTCAGGAGGAATAAACATCTACCCCAGAGAAATTGAAGAAGTCATTGAATCAATGCCCCATGTAAAAGAATGCGCTGTTGTTGGCGTTCCTGACAAAGAATTCGGAGAATCTGTCAAGGCCTATGTTGTTTTAAATTCAGGCAAGAAAATAAAAGATGACGGAGTCATTGCATTCTGCAAGGAAAAACTTGCTTCATTTAAAAAACCAAAGTACGTTGATTTCCTGGATAAATTGCCAAAAAACACAATGGGCAAGATACAGAAGAATATGTTAAGGGAGATGCATAAGAATAATAAAAAATAGAATTTCAACCTCACTCATATCTCAGCGTAATCTCACTATCGTTCGTGACTTTCCGTTACTCGTTTCACTCGTAACGTAAAGCATCCACAGGCTTCAACAGTGATGCCTGGATTGCTACAGTTACTCCAGATATCACTCCGACTATGGTGGAGAACACAATAAGCCCTGCAAAGAGTGACACTGTAAATTTGGGTGCAAGAAAACTCCACCCGATTGCTGAGAGAACAAATCCTGCACCAGCTGAAATGGCCCACCCCAATATTACTCCTAATATTCCTGCTGCAAGACCGACCATTCCGGATTCTATCAAAAACATATTTCTTATCATGGGCCTGGTTGCCCCTATGGCTTTCATGACCCCTATATCTTTTGTCCGCTCAAGAACAGAGGTTACCATTGTATTGGCAGTATTCACTGCAGAAACAATGACAGAGATCAAAGCTATGATAATGATGAAACCTATGACTATGTTGAGGACAACTCCGAATTGCTCTATAAGCTCTTCATAAGTTTGTACAAAAAAATCTTCTTTTCCCTCCTCAAGGTTTCTGTTATTCCTGATGTTTTTTTCAATACGTTCCACAACAGTATTGATTTGGTCCTGGTTATAGACCTGCCCAAATACCATGGCGAATTTGCTGTCATCACCCATCAGCCGTTTGTATTCCACATCCGTTACGTACACATTTGAATCGTCCTGCGGATTTCCTATCTTTTCATAAAAACCGATAATCTCAAATCTCTCATCATTGAGTTCTATTTTGTCGCCTATATCCAAAGTATCATCAAAAATCCTCTGCGCTACCTGATAATTATGGCCCAGCACAACCTTTCCGTCATCACCTTCGCGAAGCTGCCTTCCCGGAGTGACAGAAACACCAAAGGCCTCTTCAAGCAGCTGATTGTTCACTAATGTAGGATCATACGCTGAAATGAAAACGAATTTTTTCTCTCTTTTATGTTCAACTTCCACCACATCAGCATAAAAGCCAAGGGCCTGCTCCACACCAAGTGTTTTTTCAACTTCATTAAGATCAGATTCATCCAGGGCAAATGTCTGGTCCAGTCCTGGAGCGCCAACACCGCGCGCTTGCACAATAAACTTGTCTACGCTTGTCTCGCCGGTAAGCTCCTGGACATAACTGAAAAGTCCCAACCCAAAACTGATGAATATGAAAACAGTGGTTATCCCCACAAATATGGAAAGGATAGTCAGGCCTGTACGTATCCTGCGCCTTAGTAAATTGTTTTTTGCATATTTTATCGCTTCTAAGATTATCATCTTAAAATCCTCGCAGCGCGTCTACTGGTTTTTTTCTGGCTGCCTGCATGGCAGGTATGATTCCTGCAACAGAGCCTATTACAAAACTTGCGATAAGCATACTTGCAATTAAAACGAAATTAATCTGGGGGGTTGTTGATGCTCCAACAAAATTATTTATCGCCACAATTCCGAAGTAAGATGCAATGGATCCAAGGATAACACCAATAATCCCCCCCATCAGTCCCAATAAACCGGATTCTATGAAGAAGATTTTGAATATATCGCTATTTCTTGCACCGACAGCCTTCATTGTTCCTATGTTCTTCCTGCGCTCCAGGACAGAAGTGAACATGGTATTAACTATCCCAAGAGCGCCCACCAATACTGAGATGCTTGCAATCATTGCAATGAATATCTGTACACCCAGTAATATATCGTTTAGGGTTGATAGTGCAGCCTCTGGTGTCTGGACACTAAAATCCTCTTCTCCAATTTTTACATCACGTTGCTCCCGCAATACTCTCTCCACAGATTCTTTCGCGTCATCCATCCCGACATTTTCCTTTACCCGCGCAATGATGACATCAACGCTTTCATTACGCTCAAAGACATCCTTAAGCACTTCTTCATTCATATGCACAATATTGTCAAAAATGAAACTTCCCTTTTTTTCTGTTATTCCAACAACATCAAACGATTTGTCTTGGATTATGACCCTGTTACCGACTCTCACTGGCTTCTCAAGACCGACAGCATCATCAAGAAAATTATATCCAAGAACAACCTTGCTGGAATCCCCATCTTTTAGCAGACGGCCTTCTTCAGTTTTAATATCTAAAGCATCGTATGCGAATTTACGGTCATCGCCGTCAGGTATGCTCATAGCAAGACCAAACACAACATTGTCATTGAACTCCAGCCGTCCTGTTTCAAGATGCCTTGGAATTGCACTTTCAATCTGAGGCAGATCCTCAATCACCTCAACATCATCATCAGTCAAAGGGTTAACTACCCCTGTACCTGGCGGACCTGCAGCTGTAATTCCCCCTGCTTGTATTGTAAGCACTTCAACGCTTGAAACACCAAATTGCGAGTTGATGGCAAGCTTCAGACCTTCGCCCAATCCAATCAATGAAACGACCGCAGCTATGCCTATGAAAATCCCGATCATAGTAAGCCAGCTTCGCAGTCTTTTATGTTTCAAACTCTCAAAAGCTAGCAAAAAATAGTCCCAAAGCATTTTCAGGCTCTTCTCTTATTCTTCCTATACCTTCTATACAAGAAAAATCCAACCGCTAAAACTATGATTACAACAATGATTTTTCCAAACCCATTGCCTTCCCTTAAGCCAAATTTTTTAGCTTCGGAAGATGAATAAAGGTCCAATCTTAATTCTAAACTATCTATGTAATTATTGTTGTTAGCATCTTTATATTCTAGGATGATTGGCAGCATTACTTGATCTTTTTTTGTCTTTTCAACAAACAAATCAAAATCCGAAGTCTCAAAATCATCAGAGTCTATATTGCCAAGATAGACTTCCCCATTAGACAAAATCTTATAATCCTCTCCTGGCTCAAGCTTGATGTTCATAAATTTTATATCTGTAACCCCTTTATTTACAATCTTGACAACTACTTCTCCGGATTTTCCTGCTTCAAAAATATCCGTTTCATCTAGTGTAACACTTAAGTCAGGTCTTGCGTTTATAACAAGCCCTATTGTGCTGTTTTTGGTATAACCATTTCCTAATTCATCGGAATATTCAATTTTCATGGGGATTTGATAAGCTCCTGATTCAGCTTCTGGATTTGCCAGCAGATTGAAACTAAGTTCATAGTTCTCCTTTTCCTCTATTTGATAAATGCTCTTCTCATTTGTAGAACCTAATGGGATAAAAGGCACATCACCCAAATCCAGATTTATTTTTATGTCTTTCAGTACAGAATCAGCCCTGTTTGAAAGGACTATTTTGACAACATTGCTTGATCCTGGCTCGATAGCTTTCCTGTTGACAAGAACTGACTCTACAGCAAGAATTGCGTCATGAGTTTGCACATCTATTGATGTTAAATCTACCTCTATCCATTCATTATTATCGAATTTGTATCTGTACTTTAGTTCATTATCTCCTTGAACAGCATTATTATCAATTCTTACTTTGTATTTTACAATGACAGCAGTTTCCCCTAATTGCCTTGAATGCAATGCTCCCAATTTTTCAACTGCGTCAACACCCGGATCCAATGAAAATGGAAATTCCGGCAATAATTCAAACACAAAATCTTCTGCCTGCTCAGAGCCGTTATTTTCAATCTTGAATCTGACATCAACATACTGGCCGGGCTCTGCAGGATCAGGATCCTGGCTGACAAAGCTTATTCTTACATCTGAGCTTAAAGATATTGACGTTCTTTTCTGTGCTAAAACACTAAAACTCAATATCAACATCGCCAGTATTGCTATGTACCAAAATTTTTTCATTTTTGTCACCTTCTATGTTTGATTATTTTACCGTCTTTTAGTAATTCAAATCTATCAGCGTGTTTTGCAACATTTAAATCATGGGTAACCAGTATAATAGTTTTGCCCTTTTCATGCAGTTTCTTCAAAAATTTTATGACAGTTTGGCCGGTTTTTGAATCAAGGTTGCCGGTTAACTCATCAGCTAAAACTACTTCAGGATCGTTGGCAAGGCTTCTCGCGATAGCAACTCTTTGCTGCTGGCCGCCGCTCAACTCAGTTGGCTTATGGTCCATTCTATCGCCTAATTCAACCATCTGCAAAAGCCTTTTTCCAGTCTCCAGTCTTTTTTCTCGATCAACATCTTGAAACATCATTGGCAAAGCAACATTTTCAAGGGCAGTTAAAGTATTGATCAAATTAAATTGCTGGAATATAAATCCTATTTTTTTGCCTCTGATTTGCGCTAAATCAGATTCTGAAAGCTTTGAAATGTCATGATTGTCAAGAAATATTTTGCCCCTAGTCGGAATATCCAAGGATCCAATCATATTAACAGCAGTTGATTTCCCAGATCCAGATGGACCCATAATAGCCAAAAATTCGCCTTCCTTCACGTCAAGGCTTAATCCTTGAAGCGCATTGACATTTACATTTCCCATCTTGTAGATTTTCCAGACGTTTTCAAGTTTTATTATGCTTTTTTTTGTTCTACTCATTTTATCATCCAATCTTATCAATAGCCTTGACCATATCTTTCAAGACAAGCTCAACTTTCAATATCTGATCATAATAGTTTTTAAGTATCTCCAGTTTCTTTTTGTCTTTGCCAGATTTGGATTTATCCTTGAACTCTTTTATCATAGGGGGCATCTTTTCTTTCACAACTTTAAACACATATTCCTCCTTTGTGACTATTGTGTCCCTCCACATATTTATGATGTCCTTGTCCATATGCAGGAATATCTTGTTTGAACCTGGTTTTCTTATCCTTTTTATGGGCCAAAAACTTGAGATGAACTTTACCTTGTTGCTTATGGAAGCAAGGCTATACCCTGTTTCCTTTGCAATGTCCTCCATAGCAACTTCACCTGGTTCTATATAGATTCTGGCAAATATCACTGCCAACGACTCATCTAAGCCTCGGCCTCGGTCGATCTCCTTATACAGCTCTATGAATTTCTTGTTGATTTCGCTCATATTTGTCGATTTTTAACATTTTTATAACTTTTAGTATATATTAAAAGAAGTAAAAGTACTATATAAATGTTTTGGAAAATTCTATTGAACGCATAGTTAGAAACTTTTAAATAACTACCTTTATTCGCAATTCCAATGAGGGAAAAGAAAGAAAAAAAGAAGTGGGGAACAATAATGTTTCTGATATTTATAATGGTGGGTCTGACCTCCAGTTTTGTGTTCTTTGGTTTTTCACCAACTTCAAACAAAGTCAAATACAATGACCTAACCTTCAGGACTAATGGCAACGTATGGGTTGCTCAAATTAACGGGGTAAATGCCGCTTTCAGTTTCCTGCCAACTGATGTTGAAGGCATATTTGCATTTGATGATTTTTCCAGTTTACTGCAAAACAAGTTTGAAATAGATGCTACATATGATTTTAACAGCTCATTTAGGGAGCCTATTGCACTTGCGCACTATCAAATGGGTTTGACATTGAATAGCTACAATATTTTTTTAAGGCAGGGGTTTACAGCAAATAATACTTTCAATATGCCGATCATTACATGCGATGATGCAACTTCAAACGTCCCTGTTGTGTATTTTAAGTATGGAAATACGACCAATATTCATCTTGAAGGCAGCTGCGTGATTGCAGAAGCCTCAACAAATGCAGATTTCATCAGACTAAAAGACAGATTGTTATACGGAATATTAGGCGTGATAAAATAATGGATCCAAGAAAAAAGCTTAGTGTTTTGAAAGAAAGCCTTGAATCAGGGGTTATAAAGGAAGACGAGTTTGAAAAAGCCAAGAAAGGATTAGACTCAGATATAAAAGAATTTGACAAAAAAGTGGAAGAAATGAACAAATCCGAGCCAAAAGAGGAAGAGCCAAAAAAATCATCAGATAAGACTTTGGTCATCAGCATAATAGTGATTGCATTAGTATTGATAGCTATTCTTTCTTATAATGTTTTTTTCAACAAGGAAGAGCCGCAAACTCTTGAGGATTTGCATATCTTGAATCTTAAAGGAAAACTCAAGGCATCACAAGGTTATGTCTATAAAGGGGTTTACAGCTTTGTAACCCTTGATGATTTATGGTACACACAACTGAATTCACCAGGCGGAACAAAGATATTCAACTTGGCTTTGCGTTATTCTCCTGCAGACCTGGAAGATATAGTGATAGAAGGCAATCTGGATGATGGGTTTTTTGATGAACAAGGCGAGTTTTATGTAACTTTCAACCCTGTTGGGGATGAATTATCGTATGTATCGCTGGCAGTTGCGGATTTTGGAACCCATATGTCAAAAGTCTTTTTAAAAAAGCCAATTGCAGCATGTGACAGGAATGAAACACTGCCTTGCTTGACAAGACCAATTGTAACCTGCGATGATACAGACAAGCTTGTTCTTTATGTAAAAGAATCAGCCAGGTTCAGGACTTACTATAACAACAATTGCATTGTTGTAGAAGGAAGTGGTTTTGACTTAGTCAAGGGCGTTGACAGGATTTTGTACAACCTATACACTATCATGGGGCAGGAAGAAGTATAAGAAATGGAACACTATTATTCTGAAAAACAAAAATCTTCATTGAAGCTTAAAAAGATTAATCATAGGATTAAAGGGATTAATTTTGAATTCTACACTTCTTCAGGAGTGTTCTCGAAAAATAAAATTGACAAAGGAACTTTGATATTAGCAGAAAATATGATCATTGATAAAGATTCAGATGTTTTGGATATTGGCTGCGGAATAGGCATTCTTGGAATTGCAGCAGCAAAATTATTCAGTGCACACGTAATAATGAGTGACGTAAATCAAAGGGCTGTAATGTTATCTAAAAAAAATATTAAATTAAGCAATATAAAAGCCAGCATATTCCAGGGAAATCTGTATGAACCGATAAAACAAGATGACTTTGATGTAATTTTAGCAAACCCACCCCAGACTGCAGGAAAGGAAATTTGCTTTGCACTGATAGAACAATCTAAAGATCATTTGAAAACAGATGGAAATCTGCAGTTGGTTGCCCGCCATAACAAAGGCGGAAAATCATTGAGCGGGAAAATGCAGGAAGTTTTCGGAAATGTTAAAGTCATAGCAAAGAAATCAGGATATTCTGTTTATTTGAGTGAGAAGATTAATTAAATTTATAATTCCATAACTCCTTCTTTAGTCACAGCCATTAATCTTATTCCGACTCCTAACTTCAGCAATGCCGACAAGATGGCCATATGCTCTTTCCCAGAGCCGGAAACCAGATTCAATGCAACTTCAAGATCAGTTATTTTTCCATTAAGATTTTTCCTTACGCTCTCAACCAATTCAGAAACAGGTTTGCCTGTGTCAATCACGATAAAATCAATCTCTTTTTTGCATTTAAAATTATTTTTCCCGAATTCGCTGGTAACAAGAAATACTTTTTTCCAGTCTTGCTCATTGACTAGTTTCTCAATAAAAGGCCATATCTTTTCATTGGATGATAAGCAAGCTACTAAGTCTGTCATATTGTTTAGAATATTATAAAAATATATTAATGTGTCGAAAATCAGCTAATTGATTGAATAATTATTGAATAGATAGGCGAAGGTCGAGCGCAATGGCAACAAAGCGAGACCTGAGCACTAGATATTGTGAGCAGCTAAGCTGCGAACGGATTGAAAAAATTAAAGAAAATAAAATATTAACTTCATATTACTAAATCTGTCATCTTATCTCATAAACCAGGCTGACCGAAGCTGAAACATCAAGCTTTTGCGGGTTTATGACAGTATCTTCAGCAACAGCATTCTCTAAGAAAGCGCTTCTTACAGAAATCTCATATGGCTGGTAAAAGAAATTTGATTCTGAAATCGAAAGCGGCTTGACCAGTCTTACTCCTAAGTTTGCTGTCAATGCAACAGCTTTTTCTTTTGCGTCATTTGAGGCAAGGATCATGGCCTGCTGCTTTACTTCTTTCTCCTTGTCATCTGTCAATCCGAATGAAACTCTTTCAATATCATTTGCGCCATTGTCAACTGCAGCATCGATTAAATTTCCGACTTTTTCTAAATCCTGAGTTGTTACTTTCAAAACATTGCTGACTTCATACCCAACAAGTATTTGTTTTGATCTCCTTAAGCCGCTTTCAATGACATCTTCATATTCATATCTCGGGGATATTGTGAACCTGGATGTCTCGATGTCCTTGTCTTTCACACCTTCCTTCTTTAACGCTTTGGTAACATCACTGGAAATCTGGCTGTTTTCGTCCCTGGCCTGCTCGGCTGTTTTTTCAAGAGTCAGGATATTGACATAGACTTCTGCCTTGTTAGGGTCAACAGTCACCGAAGAGCTTCCTGAAACGCTTACTTTGCTCTTTTCTTCCTGACTACTGACACTTGTATTTGAACTTGATGCAAGAACTATAGCTACAATGACCAAACCTACGACAAGAATTGTTGTCAAATAATTTTCTTTTCCCATTTGATTTGCTAATCCAATTCCATTTAAATATTTTATGGAATATTACTATATCCTTCCTGTATTCAGGTATTCTTCTATGTCATCCTTCCCAAGATGCTTTTTGGAATGGAATTTCCTGTCAAAGTTCTTTTTTTCTTTCTTAAGGTAAAATCCATACAACAAGCCAATGCCCATACCGACCAAATGCGCTATATTGCCCACACCAGAAGGGAAAAACACTCCAAACAAATCAATCAAAGCCCATGCAATCCCTGCCATCCAAAGCGGCATTGGAATTACAAAAAATAATAACAATCTAAGATGCGGCAGTAAGATTATCATAGCTCCAATCATCCCCATAATAGCTCCGCTTGCACCTAAAGCACGTGCATAAAAAAAGCTTGATAAAAATGCAGCTACAAATCCTGACCCTAGATAAAGGAATAGAAATCTTTTAGCGCCAATCCTCTGTTCAAGCAGTGGTCCGAAAAGGAACAGGGCATACATATTGAATAATATATGGCTGAATCCGAAAGTTGAATGCAAAAACATGGATGTAACCAAAATCCAAGGTCTTGTAAAAATATCTTCTGAAATCAAGATAAACGAATTAGTGAATGCACTTCCTAAAGTCAATTGAAGAAGGAACACAATAAGATTAATGACTATTATTGGCATTACAACTGTCCTTATTTTATAACCAAAAACTTCCATAGTCTTTGTAATTAATTAGTTGTATTTTAATCTTTGTTTTAACATTTTACCTAAACACTTGATTTTTGACATTTTCCTTTCAATATTGAAAACAATATAACTTTACTCACCAAACCATAAACTATAAATAAAACCTGTTTCATTTCCAAATAATGCAACTAGGTAATTTTTCAAATTCTAGATTATTCAAAGACACATTTCTCTCTTATTTGTTTTCTAAAGTAATGTTATGTATAGGCGAGCCCGAGCGATATGGCAGAGAAGCGAGGACGAGCACTAAATACTGTGAGCGAAGCGAACGGGTTAAATTAATTCTAAAACCAAAAATGATTATGGGTGAAAACTTCTATGACTAAATTCATTGTTGTAGCTGGCGGAGTGATGAGCGGTGTTGGAAAAGGAGTTACAACAGCATCGATAGGAAAGATCCTGCAGGAACATGGCTACACAGTGACTGCAATAAAGATTGACCCATATCTCAACTATGATGCAGGAACTCTAAGGCCGACAGAGCATGGTGAAGTCTGGGTCACAGATGATGGCGGCGAGATTGACCAGGATCTTGGAACTTATGAAAGATTTCTGAATTTGGAGATTCCAAAAAGAAACAATATAACAACTGGCCAAGTCTACAAGACAGTCATCGACAGGGAAAGACAAGGCGAATATCTTGGGCAGACTGTCCAGTTCATACCTCATATTCCAGACGAAATAAAAAAGAGAATAAAAGAAGCCAGCGATCATAATGATTTTGTTTTGGTTGAAGTCGGCGGAACAATCGGGGATTATGAAAACATCCCATTCCTGTTTGCGTTGAAAAGCCTTGAAAGGGATATCGGAACTGAAAATCTGTCTTATGTTCTTGTCACTTATCTGCCGATTCCCAGCCATATTGAGGAGATGAAAACAAAGCCGACACAGCAGGCGATAAGATTGCTCAGCGAATCAGGGATCTTTCCGGATTTCATAATATGCAGGGCAAAAAGGCCATTGGACTCAGTAAGGAAAAAGAAAATAGAGACATATGCAAATATAATCTCAGAGCACGTAATTTCCGAGCCGGACATAGAGAGTGTTTACCAGATTCCTCTTGATCTGGAAAAGGAAAGATTTGGGGAAAAGATACTGAAAGAGTTTAAAATGAAGTCTAAAAAGTCACCCCAATGGTCAGAATGGAAAAAACTTGTGGAAAATATCCTGAATCCTAAGAAAACCGTCAAAATTGCAATTGTTGGTAAATATATTGACATTGGTGATTACAACTTAGCGGATTCTTACATCTCAATCAACCAGGCGCTGCTGCATGCAGGCGCTTCCTTAAACACAGGCGTTGAGATAAACTGGCTTGATTCAAAGAAATTCGAAGACAATAAAAAATCAGTGGCTGAATTGAAAAATTATGATGGTGTTATTGTTCCGGGCGGCTTTGGCGGTTCTGGTGTTGAAGGAAAAATTACAGCTATTAATTATGCAAGAATAAATAAAATTCCATATCTTGGATTATGTTATGGTCTTCAGATGGCAGCAATTGAATTTGCAAGAAATGTCTGCAATCTAAAAGATGCACACACAACTGAGATAGCTCCAAAAACAAAAGTTCCCATAATAGATGTCCAGCCAACACAAAGAAAGATTCTTGAAAAAAGCATGTACGGCGGTACGATGCGTCTAGGTGCTTATGCTGCAATAATGAAAGACAAGAGCCAGGTTTTAAAATTATATCAAGACACTGGAAGATTGAAAGAAGATACAAAAAAATTGAATGAATTGATGAAAGACAAAAAACAAGCCTTTAGAATCGGGATTTTAGAAAAAAACAAAAAAATCGTTTTAGAACGCCACAGGCACAGATACGAAGTAAATCCAGATTATGTTGATTTATTGGAGAAAAACGGTCTGATATTTTCAGGATATTACATGAGAGCAGACCATACCCCACTTATGGAATACATAGAACTTCCAGGACAAAGCTTTCGAGGAACTCAGGGGCACCCTGAATTTAAGTCACGTTTAGGTAACCCATCACCCTTATTTTATGGTTTTGTGAGAGATGCATTAAAATATTCAAAGTAAGATATAATAAAGTAGCGCCGCGGCTGGGAGTTTCACCCAGAAAGTAATCCTTTAAAGGATTTGAACCCAGATGCCATCGCTGGCAGGAGGTTCTCAGACTCCCGCACTTCCAAGCTGTGCGACCGCGGCATAGTAAACTTTAAATAGTTGACATTATATTCAGGCTATTGAGGTTCTCAGTCTCCTGTACCGCCAGTTTGTGCGGCTTTTTTCTTTTATTTTTAATTTAATAGTATAATTCTTTACTTTAAATAGTTCACGCGTCCATGTCCAGTGGCCTTCTTTTGTCCAGTGGTCTATTGATTTTAAAAACCTTTATTAACCCTCTATTTTTCTATAAAACATTCTTTAGTGGGGTTTTATGGAAGAACAGGATAAAGAACAAAAGAAAAGCTTTAAGCATACTTTATATGAATTTTATGAGAAGAAATACAAAACCTTACTCATTATTCCATTCATATTCCTGATTCTGGCTTTGACCCAGGTTGGTTATCAGATTGCAACAACTGGAGATTTCATAAAAAAAGATGTTTCATTGAAAGGAGGAGTGACAATAACAGTTCCATTTGACAAGGATGTTGATATTGATAAGCTTGAAGATCAGGTTTCCAAGCAATTTCCGAATAATGATGTTGTTGCAAGGATATTAAGAAGCACAGGCTCGATTGCCGGAGTTATTGTCGAAGTAGATATCGATGGAAGCGACAAAGCCCAGCTTGATGCTTTACTCGATTCAATTGGAGCATCGCTGAATACAGACTTAAGCAAACTTGAGCTAGGCATTGAAATCATTGGATCATCCTTGGGAGCTAGCTTTTTCAGGGAATCTTTGATTGCTTTGGCAATTGCATTTTTATTCATGGGATTGGTTGTCTTGATTTATTTCAGGACTTACATCCCAAGCATAGCAATAGTTTTGGCAGCGTTCTCTGACATGGTGATCGCATTGGCAGTTACAAACTTATTGGATATAAGAATTGGAACAGCAGGAATTGCAGCTTTTCTGATGTTGATTGGTTATTCTGTTGATACTGACATTTTGCTGACCATAAGGGTTCTAAAAAGAAAGGAAGGGACTGTGATGGAAAGGATAATGAGCTCCATGAATACAGGATTGACAATGACCGGTACAGCAATAGTTGCAGTAACAGTTGCAATGTTTGTAACCCAGTCAGAGATCATAAGACAGATCATGACAATTTTGCTGATTGGATTGATCGCTGATCTTTTCACGACATGGCTTCAGAATGTCGGCTTGCTAAGAATTTATGTTGAAAAAAAAGCCAAGAAAGGAATCATAATATGAATCAAAAAATTAAAAAAATATTTACAAACTGGAGAATAATTTTGTTATTAGTATTCATAGTGATCTCATTAGTAGCCATACATCCTGTAGTAAGCGAGGGAGTTGCGATAAGAAGCGTGCTGACAAACAGTTCTGCAAGCATCGCCGGCATTCCTCAGCCAAAACCAAATGTACAGCCTGTTTCAAGAGAGATAATCACATCAATAAACAATGTCCCGATCAACAGTATAGAAGATTACTACGATTATGTTTCTGCTTTAAGCCCTAACAGGACAATACAGATAAAGACGACAAGTGACTCATATAAGCTCACAACAAGAGAAGACATTGAAACCATTGAATTGAATGAAACAGAACAAAAAACAATTACAGAGATTATACAAAGAAACGTCACGATTAACGGCACATCACAGCTTATTAATGAGACAATAACAAAAACAATAACTGTGCCTAAAACCAAGGAAATAAGTAAAGGCACAGAAGACTTGGGATTAAGGATTTATGACGCTCCGAAAACAAACATCAGGAAAGGGCTTGATCTGCAGGGTGGTACAAGGGTTGTTTTGCAGCCTGAAGTCAAGCTAAGCCAATTTGATATTGGCACTTTGATAGACAACATGAAGCAACGGCTTAATGTTTTTGGATTGAGCGACATAGTTGTCAGGGATGCAGGAGACTTGAGCGGCAACCAGTTCATTGTTGTTGAGATTGCAGGCGCAACTGAAGAAGAGCTAAGGGATCTTTTAGCAAAACAAGGAAAATTCGAAGCAAAGGTCGGCAATGCAACAGTATTCAAGGGCGGCCAGGATATTATTTTTGTTGCAAGAAGCGCACAAGAAGCAGGCATTGACCCAGTTGCAGGCTGCTCACAATCCGGTTCTCAATGGTTCTGCAGGTTCAGGTTTTCAATTACTTTAACCCAGGAAGCTGCGCAAAGGCAGGCAGATGCAACCAGAAATCTGGAAGTAATTTTTGATCCAGATACTGGCAGAAGCGACTACTTAAGCCAGCCAATAGAGCTCTTCCTTGATGATGTTAAAGTTGACGAATTGAATATAGGCGCTGATTTAAGGGGGGAAGCTGTGACTCAAATTGCCATCTCAGGCTCTGGTTCAGGACCAAATCAGCAGCAGGCAATTTTCAATTCATTGGAAAGCATGAAAAGGCTGCAGACAATCCTTATAACAGGATCATTGCCTGTAAAGCTGAATATCGTAAAGATTGACGCGATTTCTCCAGTCTTAGGGGAAGAATTTGTCAAAAACGCAATTTTAATGTCATTAGTAGCGATAACCTCAGTTGCAATTGTTGTCGGCATAAGGTACAGAAAGTATACGATAGCTTTGCCAATTTTGGTAACAATGATCTCGGAAGTAGTAATTCTTTTAGGTGTGGCGGCAATTATCGGATGGAACATTGATTTGGCGGCAATAGCAGGCATCATTGTTGCCATTGGAACTGGAGTTGATCACCAAATTATCATAACCGATGAGACTTTAAGAGGTGTAACTCGCAATATCTATAACTGGAAAGAAAAAATCAAAAGAGCTTTTTCAATAATCATGCTTGCTTATCTGACAGTTGTAGTCGCAATGATCCCATTGATATTCGCAGGAGCTGGATTATTGAAGGGCTTTGCAATCACAACAATCATCGGAGTTACAGTTGGTGTTTTCATCACAAGACCTGCATACTCTAATTTTATAGAGATAATGTTAAAGTGAATGTTAAATCGTTAAAAACAAATATTAAGAAAATCTAAAACTATAAATACCACCTTTTTATCAAACTCAAAATGACAACAAAACTATGGGCGGCATTGTTGATGCTGATTACTACATTTTTAACATCTTCAGCTCAGCTTTTGTATAAATACGGCTCTGAAACTCTGACTTTCAACATCATAGACCTTATAACGAATTACCACATAATTGGCGGGTTGATTCTTTACGCAATTGGTGGCACTATGATGATAATATCTTTCAGAGGCGGTGAAGTTTCTGTTTTGTATCCAATAATCGCAACAAGCTACATCTGGGTCAGCTTTTTGTCAATAATATTTTTAGGCGAAATAATGAATGTTTTCAAGTGGATTGGTGTGATAACAATAATTGCAGGCATCGTCTCAATAGGTATCGGAAGCAAAAACTCAGTTCCAGGAGCTGCATAAGATGGCAACACAATTATGGGCAATAGGACTTGTAATTTTAGCGACTTTAATAGGGGCTTTTGGGCCAATTTTGCTGAAAAAAGCATCTGCAAAAAGATTGTCAAAGATAAGCTCGTTAATGACCAACTATCATCTTTTTGGAGGCGTTGCCTTATATGGTGTTGGCACAGTTTTATTCATCCCAGCCCTAAAAGGTGGCGAATTGTCTGTATTGTACCCATTTGTTGCGCTAATATACATCTGGGTGAGTTTATTAAGCGTTAAATTCTTGGGAGAAAAGATGAACAAGCTCAAATGGGTGGGGATTGTATTAATTATAGCTGGTGTCACTTTTATCGGATATGGAAGTTAAATCAGAAAGTTTTTATATTCTCATTTTACATTAATAAATATGCCAAAGATATTTGTCTTATCCCTGGGAGGCTCTTTGATTGTGCCGAATGATGTAGACATCAAATTCTTAAAAGGCTTTAAAAAAGTTATAGATTCTTTTATCAAAAAAGGGCACAAGTTTGCAATCATCTGCGGAGGGGGAAAATTAGCAAGAAAACTGCAGCAATCAGCTTCTAGAATTGTCAAACTGAATGAAAAAGACTTGGACTGGCTCGGCATTCATGCAACAAATCTGAATGCACAATTAGTAAAATCAATATTCAAGGAAAATGCAGAGAACTTCATTGTCAAAAATCCGATCATGAGGATAAATTTCAATAAAAATGTGCTTGTAGCAGCCGGCTGGCTTCCGGGATGGAGCACAGACTACGACACTGTTTTATTGGCTAAAAACTTGGGTGTTACTGAAATAATTAACATGAGCAATGTGAATTATCTTTATGACAAAGACCCTAAAAAATTCAAGAACGCAAAGAAGATTGAAAAGACGAACTGGAGCACTTTCAACAAGCTATTGAACCAGACATGGAAAGCAGGCATGAACGTCCCGTTTGACCCTGTTGCAGCAAAAGAAGCCCAAAAATCAAAAATAAGGGTGAATATTATAGGATCAAATCTAAGGAATTTTGAAAAATTGTTAAAAGGCAAGAAATTTAGAGGAACTATCATAGAATAAAATGAACCAAGAATACAACTGGAATCTGATCCTTAAAGTATCAATACCCATATCGATAATTGTAGGGTATTTTTTTTACATAGACATAAGCAAAGGATTGAGATGGACAGCCTTGATAACAGGCTTGATCATAACAGGCGCTATCATCTATTTCAAAGACAAGAAAAAGAACAATATCTTCAATGCGATTGCAATAGTTGTTTTAATCGCTTTGATTGTAAGATTTCTAAATAGGATAGGGATTATTTAGATAAAATTGCTTATCTTGTGCGTTTTTTCTTCATGCCAGAGCCACAATAATAATACAATTGCTTCCAACCCTTCAACTATAGCAGGCAAGTTGATTATTCCAAACAAGTTCAATCCGAATGTAGCGCTTGAGAATGGATATAATGGAGCAATCCCGCCTGAAAAAAACCAGTCCAGGAATATATGAAAGGCAACACCGAAAGTTATTATCCCGAATATCTCACTCAGTCTCTTATTAATGAAAATAAATACAATTGAGAGCAGTAAAAATACGCCGATAAAGAGAAATGTGTGTGTAAAAACCCTATGGAACCAAGGCACATCAATTCCTAAAAAATTATTTAACAGCCAAAACAATGGAATGTCTATGTCTGGCAATAATCCAGCCACACCTCCGATAAAGATATAGTGCAGCGGTATTTTCTTTTTATCTTTTATGAAGTGATCTCTAATCAAGTCTAATACAATAATTGTAAACAATACATGAACAACTGCTTGCGGCATTAGCTTAGTTCCTTTTCAATGCGCCTTAAGATCTCGTTTGCAGTGATTTTGCCCCTTCTGGTCAGCGCTTTTTCCAGAATCTTTGCCTTTTTCTTTAATTTCTCAGTTTTCAGTCTGCTTAATTTCTCAAGTCTTTTTCTGTTTTTAGCCAACTCATTAAGGACCTGTTTTTTGACCCATTTGGCGTCTTTTGCTGTTATTGTCTTGTTCCTTACAAACCGCTTTACAAGCTTATCTACCTTATCTTTGCTTAATGAAGCTGCCCCTAATCCAAGCAGCATGCTTTTTTTGATTAATTCTTTCATTTTTACCTCACCAATGAATAAATTTTTCTCTTACAATTGATGCAAATAGTATTAGCACAAGTATGGAAGCAAAAAGGAAACTAAAAAAAGCCAACAAGGGGATGCCCAATATTGAAGGCCCTTTCTCAACTTGTATCAGTATCGCAGATGTTATAAGTAAGGCCGAAATAAGCAATCCATAGGCTACCCTGTTGCTGCTCCTGTCTATTTCCAAAGATAATTTCTGTATATCTGTGTCTTCAATATCAACCTTGATAGACCCTCTTTGAAATTTATCAAGGGCTTTTTCTGCTTTATCTGGGAAATCTTCTGCAAATCTCTTGTATCTGTTCATGCTGTGCACAAAATTTTTCCATAAGTAAACTGGATTTGATCTTTTCGCAATGAGCTTTTCCATAAACGGCTTTGCAGTTCCAATCAATTTAAACTTAGGATCATACTCAAGAGCTACACCTTCCAAAGTTACAAGTGTTTTACCGAACAGAACTAACGGGGCAGGAATTTTAATATGGTGCCTAAGCCCTATATCAAGCAACTCTTCGATTATCTTGCTTACTTTCGCATCTTTTATCGATGACCCTTGTAATGGTTGCAGCACAAAGCTAATGTCGGATTTTAACTGCTCATAGTTGGCATCTTCACTCTCTATTCCCATGCTCAATAAAGTGTCCATTATCAAGTCTTCATCCTGCTCCACTATCCCGTAAAGCATGTCTATGCATTTATTCCTTAATTTTTCATCAAAATAACCGACAATTCCGAAATCCACAAAAGTAATGGAATTATCGTCCATTATGATGATATTCCCAGGATGAGGATCCGCATGAAATATGCCCTGCACAAAAACTTGGGTCATTATGGCGTCAAAACCATTTTTTATTATTTCATTGAAGTGAAGCTTTCTTTTTTTGATCTCTTTTATATTGTGAAGCTCAACACCGTCTATAAATTCCAAAGTCAATATCTTTTCAGTTGTGAATTTATCATATATTTCTGGGATATGGACTGTCTTGCTCCCTTTAAAATTCTGGTAAAATCTTTTTGCGTTTCTGGCCTCTAGCCTGAAGTCCAGCTCTTTCTCTGTCCATTCCTTGAATTCATTAACAATCTTGACAGGCCTGAATCTCCTTACTTTCTCTGCCTTTTTTTCAAGAAGCCTTGCAAAATAAGACAATATCTCAATGTCAGTTTCCATAATATCTTTAGCATAAGGCCTTTGCACTTTGACAGCAACTTTCTGGCCTGTTTTTAGGGTTGCCTTATGCACCTGGCTGATAGAAGCAGACGCTATTGGATTTTTTTCAAAATCAGAAAATAAGTGCTCAATACTTTTACCAAATTCTGCTTCGATAATTGCCTTGACATCCTTGAATGATACTGGTGGAACTTTGTCCTGGAGCTTTTCCAGCTCTTGGGCATACTCTTTTGGTATCAAATCCGGCCTTACACTCAGTAATTGACCAAATTTTATGAAAGTAGGTCCAAGCCTTTCAAGGGTCCTTCTTAGCCTTACCTCTGGCTTTATGTTCTGCCTGCTCTTGATCTTTGCTTTCAGGCTTTTTGTAAGCGGAATATTGTGCTTCAGCTCTGTTTTGACCAGCAAAAATTCAAAACCCTCTTCAAGCAGAACTACAAGTATCTGATTAAACCTGTCTATATCCCTTATGTCTTTTATTAGATGAAACATCTCTTTTTTATATCAAAATTTATTTTAATTCTTTATTTGCCCAAGTCTCGTATTCTTTATTTGCAGTTGCTCCCAGCTTTAAAATGCACGGAATATCATATGAGTGGATTCTCTTGACCTCATTAGCAACCCTGTTGAATTTTTTATTGTTTGTCTTGACTATAAGGATATTTTCATCTTCATTCACGATTTTGAACTTCCATCTGTAAATGCTTGTGACCGGGAATATATTGGCGCATGCAATAAGTTTTCTTTTTAATAAATGCAATGATATCTTCTCAGCCTCTTTTTTATCTTTGCAGGTGATATATACTAAGGTCATATCAATTTAATAATCTTTTCGGTATATTAATTTATTGATATTATAAAGTAAACCACCCAACAATAATGGCGGCAAATCGAATGCAGAGGATTTTTCCATACACAGTGTGGAAAAATCCTTTGTGAGTAGGTTTTTCACCAAGAAAAACCGTGTTTGCCTGCCATTATTGTTGTTGGGTTAATAAATTATGAAATTAAAAGTGACATATCGACATCTTTAAAAAACAGCAATCACTTCTCTGCGATATGTACATATTTTCAAACATACTTGGAATATTCGTATTCGATGATAAATTTAATGTAGTTGACAAGCTATTGTTCAAAAATACTGAAGATTACAGCAGCAAAGACAAATTTGCTGATAAAATAAAAAACAAGCATAAAAACCTGAAAACACCGGAAAAAGAAGAATTAAGGAATATACTGAACCATTTCAAAAATAAGCAATACCTCAACGGCTTCTATAATAAAAACCTCCAATTGACAAAAATTGATGTAAAAGCTTCTGTAAAAGACGATGTTTTGATCATACAAGCGATAAAGTCAGTTGACGAGCTTGACAAGACAACTAATCTTTTGGCAAAAAGGTTGAGGGAATGGTATGATCTGTACAATCCTGAGTTTTCAAGATCAATAAGGAATCATGAAAAATTTGTAGAGGAAATCCTTGAAAATGAAAAAAAGGATCTTCTGAAAAGATTAAACATTAAGGAGTCTGATTCAATTGGTGCTGATTTTGAGCAGGAAAATTTAGAGCCATTAAAAGGTTTGACGCATCAATTATACGATTTATACCAGTTAAGGAAAAGCCAATTGGATTACATCTCAGCTTTGATGGATGAATCCTGTCCTAACACAAGAGCTGTCTGCGATGTCCTTGTATGCGCAAAACTCATAGAGCATGCAGGCAGCCTGAAGAGATTGAGCGAGATGCCTGCCTCAACAATCCAGATTCTTGGAGCAGAAAAAGCGCTTTTCAGGCACATGAAAACAGGCGCAAGGCCGCCAAGACACGGAGTAATAATAGCCCATACTTTGATAGCTGGCTCTCCTGAAAGAATGCATGGTGTGATTGCAAGGGCTTTGGCAAACAAGATATCTATAGCTTCAAAAATCGATTATTTCCAGGGAAAATTCATAGGAGACAAGCTGAGAAAGGAATTAGAAGAAAAGTTTAAGCAAAACACAAAATGATCAAGCCATCCAAGATATTTGAGGTTTTTGAATCGCAGGAAGGAAGAAAAAAGAGATTATACACTCGTAATTTAGTGCCGACCAAAAATGTCTATGGTGAAAGGCTTGTCAAAGAGAACAATACTGAATACAGGGAATGGGATGCTTCCAAAAGCAAGCTTGCTGCATCTATTTTGAAAGGAAGCCTTAATATCTGCATTAGAAAAAACGACGTAGTATTATATCTTGGCTCAGCTTCAGGAACAACAGTTTCCCATGTCTCGGATATTTTAGGCAATGAAGGCTTTATTTTTGCAGTTGACCTTGCTCCAAGAGTAATGCGCGACTTGATTTTCTTATGCTACCAAAGAAAAAATATAGCTCCTATCTTGGCTGATGCAAATAAAATAAAAGAAATCCAGGAAAGAATATCTGAAGTTGACGTCATTTACCAGGATATTGCCCAAAAAGACCAGACCAATATTTTCCTGAAAAACATAGATTTATTTCTGAAGCATGGAGGTTATGCCATATTGGCTGTCAAGGCAAGAAGCATAGACGTGACAAAAAAACCAGCCCATATTTTCAAGGAAGTAAGAGAAAAACTGGAAAAAACTTTGACAATCATAGATTACAGGGAGCTTGACCCCTTTCAAAAAGACCACTGCTTTTTTATCTGCAAGAAAAGGTGAATCTATAGCAACTTTTATATAATCCATGTTCTGGTTCAGCATATATGAAAAAGAGGTGAAATCCATGGCAAAATCTAAGAAAGCAAAAAAGTCAGCAAAAAAGAAATCAAGCACAAAAAAATCAAGCAAGAAAAAACCGAACGTTTGTGAATTCTGCTAATATGTCAAAGAGAATCAAGAAAGCTCAAAGAGCTTTTGATAAAAAAGATATAAACTTAGCTAGACTGGCTCATAAAAAGGAGCTAATTAAAAAACATATTAAAGAAGAAGGTCATATAGCCACTAAGAGCCAATATCTGGGAGAATTCGTTTACGGCGCAATAGATGGAACCATTACTACCTTTGCAGTTGTTGCAGGAGCTGCAGGAGCTGTGCTGTCTCCAGTAATAGTGATTATTCTTGGGTTTGCTAATTTGATAGCAGATGGTTTTTCAATGGCTGCTGGTAATTTCTTAAGTGAAAGAACAAACCGTGATCTTATTGCAAAAGAAAGGGAAAGGGAAGAATGGGAAATTGAAACAGTGCCTGAAGGTGAAAAACAAGAAATAAGGGAAATCTTCAGAAAAAAAGGATTTAAGGGAAAAGATCTTGACAGAGCTGTTAAAATCATAACATCAAACAAGAAAGTGTGGGTTGACACCATGATGGCTGATGAGCTTGGGCTTGTGGAAAGCTCAAAAAGTCCATGGGTTACCGCAGGCAGCACATATTTCGGATTTGTAATAATAGGGGTCATCCCACTGCTGGCTTATGTTATTTCATACTTTGTCCCTTTATTCAAACAAAACACATTCACAATAGCAATTATCATGACAGTAATTGCCTTATTCATCATCGGCACGATAAAAAGTTATGTCACAAAAAAAGATTTGTGGAAATCAGCACTAGGGACGGTGTTTATTGGGGGTGTAGCAGCTTTCATAGCTTACTATGTTGGATTTTTTTTAAGATGGCTTGTAGCATTATGAAATCTATATACCCATACGAAAAGTCCAAATAAACCTTTATGAACGCAAATAAACCAATTTAGGCTATTTTATTAAAAAATAAAACTTTAAAAAACACAATTTTCATGCTAAATTATATATATGTCGGAAATTTTTATTATCTATTGAAAATTGTAAAAATTTCCGAGCATGCTCAAAAACCACGAATTAAATTTGCGTAAGCAACATTTCACTATATTTCACTTGTGGTTTTTGACAAAAACATGATTTATGGGGGTAGAATGAGAAAAATAATTTTATTTCACAACATTTTGCTCAGTATTTTGCGACTCAGTCCATAGTGGAATGAAAGGTAAAATAGTTGTCAAATAAAAAAAAGGTGATGATAAATGAAAAACAAATGTAAGATATGCAAACTGGTATTTGAATGCAGCTACAAGAACTGCTGCTGCCCAAAATGTCGCAGCAATAAAACATTTAAATTTGACGTATTTGGAAACATCATGAAAAGTGAAAATTTTGTCTTAGTTTAGTTTTTTATTGTTTATGTTAAAGATGATGGAAAAAAACAAAAATAGAAATATTTACTTTTTTATCTTGTTGGGGATTTTTTTATCTTTTGTTATTTTGGCTTGGTTTGGTTACTTTGGTTATCTTAGATATGCAGCTGCAAATGTGACAAGAATCGGCCTTTTGCCTCCTTTAGTGTTTTATGGTTTTGCTCTATTTGCCGGTGTAGTTTCATTCTTCGCTCCTTGTGCCATAGGAATCTTGCCTGCATATCTTGCGTACTATCTCAACATCAAGGAAGTGGGCAATAAGAAAGCAGTGTATTATGGAAGCTTTGCAGCACTTGGCTTAGTATCATTTTACCTTGTATTAGGAGTATTGATCATTATTTTTGGCCAGATTGTTGGTATGTGGTTAATGGCATATAACCGTGAGATATCTGCCGCCATATTGATAATAGTGGGAGTAACATTGCTTTTTAATCTTTCAATAAACGTAAAAAAATATATTCCATTCCTCAATGCAAAGAAGCTTTCTAAGCAAAGCCTTAGCACTAGCCATGAAAAGGGTGTTTTCTTCTTTGGCATTTTTTATGGCATAGAAGCTTTCATGTGTGCCTTGCTGTTGATGGTTCCTTTGATTATCTACCCACTAGTTGGTGGAGATCTTCTGACAAGCATCACTAGTTTTGTCATTTTCTCCTTGGCATTGGGGATAAGCATGATACTTGCTACTGTGCTGATAAGCAGGTCCAGAAAAATATTAACAGAAAAATTCATGGCTTCCACAGAAATGCTTAAAAAAGTAGCTGGCATCGTTATGCTTGCCACTGCAGCTTATATCATCTATACAATAATCTCTCTTCCAAGTATGGACTTGTCAGGGATGAGCATGATGAGGTAATCTAAAATGTCGGAAATTTTATTATCTATTAAAATTGCAAAAATTTCCGATCATGCTCAAATGTCAAAAATGCAAAACATTTTTGATCACAGTCGAAAATTTTTAATTTTCGATGAACTGGAACAAAATTGTCTGTTGGTTTTTGACAAAACAAATATGAACTTCACAAAAGAAATGAGAGATGGCAAATGAAACTTAAAACATTGCATTACGTAATTATAGCAGCCGTATTATTTGTTGCTGTAGTTGTTGTTTTTCAATCTGTTACTGGAAAATCTAATGACTCTTCAAATAAGTTAAGCAACTTTGAAGCCATAGCAAAACTCACTCAAACAAGAATAGAAGGCAGGGAATTAACCCAAGCAGAAATCGAAAGTGGGAATTTTCATAATCTCCAACTAAGGATAGATGGGCTGTCATGCATATCCTGCTCAGATACTGTTTTTTATGGTCTTGTCAACATAGAGGGAATAATTAACGCCCAAGTGCAGCAAGGAAAGAGCTGCGTTGTTTATGATAGCGGAAAGCTATCAGGAGATGATATAATCAATTCAGAACTCTTCACTACAGGAGTTTATATGGCAATGAAAGAAGATGATACATCTATAACCAAAAATGAACATGCAAAATGCTTCTGAGTAGAAATCTTAAACTGCGTGAACCAAAATGAAAAAATACATCCTTATATTTTTTTTATTCTTGCTTTTACTGCCCAGTGTCTTTTCCCAGCTCGACCTTCCTCCTGGTTTAGTCCAGCTGTTGGAGGAGCAGGGTAGGCAAGTTGCAGCTATGAATTTTTTAGTTGCATTAATCGGAGGTGTCATTGCCTTGCTCAGCCCATGTGTACTTTCCATAACTCTTGCTTTCATTGCTGTTGCAGGTAAAGAACGAAAAAACCTGACCAAAACATTCGGTATTTTTCTATTAGGAGTTGGAATTGTTTCATCTCTCTTTGCATTGGGCGGCCTTGGCATAGGCAGCTTTTTGAGAGTCCATCGTTATGAGATAGCATTAGGTGTTGGCATCGTCTTTTTAGTATGGGCTGTCTTTATTTTCCTTAACAAAACTATTCCATTCTTCAAGCCGAACAAAGATGGAAATGACCTCTGGGGAGTCTTTACCTTTGGTGCTTTATTCGCTGTTGGTTATACACCTTGTGTTTTTCCCATCTCAGCAGCTATCTTGGTTATTGGCAACAATGCATTTAGCTCGTTGAATGCAGCTGCATTGATGTTTATGTATACTGTAGGCTTATTTCTTCCTATGATGGCTCTTGCCTTGCTATACGATTACTTCCATGTTTCCAGGGTAGAATGGATAAGAAAAAATACCTTGTCTCTTGGGCCTATAACTACCTCAATCCCTAGCATAGTATCTGCACTTTTCTTTGTCTTTTTTGGGCTTCTCTTTGTTGTGTTTCGTGGAACATTCATCTTCAATGCAGTAGACCCAGCAGAAACCATGGTATTGGCAAGGTTCGGTCAGGAGTGGTTGCTGAACCTAGGAATTTCAACTACCCTAGGGAATGTTCTGGGCATAGTACTCCTAGCCTTGTTATGGTACATATTTTACAAATTTGTCAAAAACCATAGAATAACAGCCTATGAACGATAATAAACCATTTTAAGCCTTTTTTTGTTAAAATAAGGTTTTTAAATTATACTGTATTTCAAGTAAAATATATAAAAATATAGAAAAACCACAATAAAATGACTCACGAAGCTAAAGAAGACACATTTTTAGAGAAAGTTATAATCTTTTTAATTATTTTAGTTGGTGTTGTCCTTATTTTCAGCCAATTTCAGTTTGCTAAGCTCTCATCCAGCATTTTCCTTAATTCTATTTCGTTCTTGTTAATTTTTGCGCTAATAGCATTAGTTGCATGGCTGTTTTTGAAAAAGGAAAAACATCATATAGGACATGTTGTAGAGCATCCTGTTAAAGCTGAAAAAATACCTTTAAGCCTTCATGAAAAAATAAACTTTGGTTTTATTGGGATTATTGCAATATTAATTATTTTTAATCAGCTCCAGATTTCTCAAGTAAATGCTTCGATGAGTGGCACATCTCCTTTGCCAGTTAGCAGTTTTGTAAAGTCTGTCTCTTCCCCATTAAAATTAGGCTCTGGCAAAGGCGGAGCTGTAATTGGACCTCAGATAAACCCTGATGGAAGAACAACAAAGCTTGTGGAATGGCCCACAATAAGTGACACGCCAGCTCCAATAAATACTAACAACCCAACGCAGGATGCAATAACAAGTGTAGTTCCAACTGGAACACCCTCTTATGTCTTAGGGGGTTCTGGTAGTGAAAAAATACAAGGCGCTAGTTTTGATGATCCAATAGCAAGTCAAAAGGTTTGGGCTTCTTTGCTAGGCTCAAGAAGGTTTGGTACTGACAATGCTGTTCAGCTTACTCCAGAAGAAGAGCAGAGATGGAATAAGCTTACAAGTGTGTTTACATGCGATTTTTGCTGTGGCGGTCCTAGCAGAGTTACAACGATAAACAGATGCGGTTGTGCACATAGTTATGCATGGCAGGGCATGGCAAAATTCTTCATAAAGTATTATCCAGAATACAGTGACGAGGAAATATTAGGCGAGATGACAAAATGGAAGGCACTTTGGTATCCCAAGGGCATGATACAAGATTATTTAGTTTTTACAGGCCAGCAACCAGCAACAATTTTAAATCATGGTGGAGCTATAGGTATAAGAGAGCAATTCTTGCAGCAAGCTCCTAACACTCAACAACAAACCCATGCGCAAGTAACACCATTAGACGATCTACCTTCAATGGTAGGTGGATGTTAATAATTATTTTATTTTTTAAACAACGGAATTCCACCAATGATGGGTGATTTTTGACAAATTTAATTTTTATTGATATTAGAAAATAAATACAATACAGAAGAAATAAATGAACAAATGATTGTTAATGTAGGAGTTAGTTAATCGTTAATGTACTACTAAAAAATTCCAATAACTAAAAATACAATAATAAAAAATTAAAAAATTCAATATAAAAAATCAAACCCAAATATTTATAAATTCATATTAAAAACTTATACGGAGGTAAGAGAAAAATGAACAGAAATGTTATTATTGTGATTGTGCTCGTTGTTTTAGTTATGCTGACAGCAGTTCAGGCAATCCAATTGAGCAGTTTGAAGACAAGCATAAGCACAGGCAAGGTTAGTGTTGGTAGTGCACCAGCAAGTAGTTCTGGTGGTGGAGCTAGTCTTCCATCAAACTTAGAAGATCTACCGAGTATGGTTGGTGGATGCTGATAAAATAAAGAGGTAAAAATGAATGTAAAAATTTTAATGGTTGTAGTTTTATTGGTTGGTGTTTTTCTTTTTGGTTGCACATCTCCTAACACTACAGGTGGGGCATTTAACCAGCAGCAGGGACAGCAACAGCCATTTGTAGGTGGAGGTTGTGGAGTTGCTCCGCATGCTGATTACGAAGACACACCAATAGAAGCTGTGGCACCATCAGATTCTGCATTTTAAGTGCTGTGGGTGGGGATAAGTTAACTTACTTGGATTAATACACAATGGAATTGACTAAAAGAGAAAAAAGAAAGCTTAGGCTGGAGAAGTTAAGACATGAAAGCCAGGAAGTCCAACAAGAGCATGAGCAAAGGCTTGAGCATCAAAAACAATTTCAAGAGCAAAAAACTAAATCACGTAAATCAAAATATTATATTATCGGAGCTATTGTTGGGATATTAATATTGGCTGTTGGCGGTTTTTCTGTTTATTCAATAAGCAAGCCCGGCCAATATGATGGCTTTGCAAAATGCTTGACTGAAAAAGGCGCTGTTATGTATGGTGCAATGGACTGGTGCCAGTACACTCAAGCTCAAAAAGGGATGTTTGGAAAATCTTTTGACGAAATAGAATATCATGAATATCAAGACCTTCCCGGAATTAAAAAAACTCCAACGTGGGTTTATCAGGATAAATGGTATGAGAATGTCCAGTCATTTGAAAGTTTAGCTGCAATAACAGGCTGTAAATTACAAGGTTAAAATGGCAGATGAAAAAAAAGAAGAGCATAAGCCCCATGAGCATGCACATCATCACGAACATCACCCTAAAAAACCCATTTCTCAAAAGCTGAAAAGGCTTAATTATGACAATATTTTTGTTGCTGTGGCCTTAATTCTCGGTGTTGTAGTCCTGGTTAACTTAGTTATCACTTTCAACATTAATAAGGATATCAATAAAGGTGCAGCAGATGCTGAAGAAGCAGCAAAGCCTGCAAAAATTGAGCTTACCACTATTGTAAATCCAACATGCACTGATTGTTTTGACATTACAGCTGTTTCAAGCCATGTTAAGACAGGAAATGTAGAGATTACATCTGAAAATTCTCTTGAATTTGATTCAAATGAAGCCAAAGCGATAATAAGCAAGTATAATATCCAACAAATTCCAGCAATTGTTATAACAGGCGAGATTGACAAAATAAACATACAGGGCCTTGTAAAGAATGATGACTCATTATTGCTGCCTGAAATCACGCCACCATACACAGATGCTGAAACAGGCGAGATACAAGGCAGAGTCACGCTTTATAACTTAAATGATCCAGCATGCATTGATTGCAATGACTTGGCAACTTTGGTAAATCAAATAAAGAGTTCCGGCATAACAATCACTGAAGAAAAGAATATTGATTCCAACAGTGCCGAAGGAAAAGAGCTGATTGATAAATACAAAATTGACTTTATTCCGATAATCTTATTCTCAGAAGATGCTGGTATCTATCCAATAATTCAGCAGGCATGGCCTCAGATTGGAAGCATAGAAAGCGACGGCACGCATGTGATGAGAGTAGTCAATCCACCTTACATCAACATAACAACAGGAAAATTGCGAGGTTTAATCGATATTACCTATTTGACTGACAGCACCTGTATAGAATGTTATGATGTTAATACACATAAAGAGATTATTACAAGTCCTCAAAGCTTTGCCATGATCCTTGGTAAAGAAGAAACAGTTGACATAAGCGATGTTAAAGGAAAAGAGCTTATTGCTAAGTATGACATTACACAAGTTCCTACAGTTATTTTATCTGAAGAAATAGACGCATATCCTTCAAGGCTTGCGTTAAGCGAGTTTTTTTCAGTTGAAGAAGATAATTCATATGTTTTCAGAAGACCTTCAGTCATGGGAAATTATAAGGATCTGACAACAGATGAAGTTGTTATAGCCCAGCAACAAGGCTGAAATAGAAGTGTTATTATGAAGACAAAAGAAATTATATTATATTTTATAATTCTGGTTTTAGCTATAACGCTTATGTGGCAATGGGTTTCAAAAGGGGATTTGCTAAGAGCCAATAATGAATTTCAGTTTTACAACAATCAGCTTCATCTTTTGAGCGGCATAGGGGAATTAAGATCAACTCACCAGCATGCTGATGTAAAAGTTTACATCAATGATGATTTAATTGATTTTTCCGAAAAAAAATATCAGATTACAACAAGCTTTATTCATTTCGAAGAGGGTCTTGGAGATGTAATCCACACCCATGCGACTGGCCTAACTTTAGGCCATATGTTCAATTCTCTCAATATGAATTTTACCGGAGATTGCATCATATTGGAAGAAACCAGCTATTGCAATGACGGCGATAAAAAACTAAAATTTTTTGTCAATGGGAAATTAAACAAAGAGTTTGATAACAAAGTAATAGGGGATTTGGATAAATACTTGATTTCTTACGGAGATGAAAGCGAAGCAGAAATACAAAAACAGCTGGATTCCTTGACTAACCTGGCTATAGATTACAGCGCAGGCAGATATTCTTAGAAACGAAGATTACACCAAAAATAGAAATCTTTAAATACTACTCATCTATTGTAATATATATTCTAAAAAAGATACTTTGGGGGTTATAGTTATGAATAATAAAGAGATATTTAACGTGTTTTTCAGAGAGAAGCCGGCAATGATGCTGGTTGAGTTGAAAAATGCAAAAGGCGAAATTTACGCTTCTTCAATCGCAAAGATAGTTGACTGCACTTATTCTCATGTTGTAAAGATTCTTCAGGAGATGCAGAAAGCAGGCCTTATCAATTTCGAAAAACAGGGCAGATTAAAACTTCTTACATTGACCAAGACAGGCCAGGAAGTAGCAGAAAAGATTGATGGCATAAGGATGGTATTATAATCAACTAACCTTCTCTTCCACAGCATATCTCCCAAGAACTTCTTTCGCAACTTCAATTAATTTCTCTTCACTTTCAGTCGGAACTACTGCGCCTGCTGCGTTCTTATGTCCGCCGCATTCAGAATTATCAATCCCGTCTATGACTTCTTCAATTACTTTTCTCAGGTCAAGCACTCCATCCAGATTATTGGCTGACCTCAAAGAGACTTTTGTGTTGCCGTCAACGGCCTGCGCCATGGACATTATGAACCTGTTGTTTGTCATGACATTTGATTTTGACAGGATGGAAGCCAAAGTCCCTATCATAGTGGACATTACCTTGTCCTTTGCGTTTATTATCACGAATTGCTTGCCCCAGAACACATCATTGGTGAATTTATTGTCATTGTACCAGTTCAAAGCGATTACAATCTCTTTTTTGTAATCACCAAGGCTTCTTATCGCCTGTTTCTTAATTTTTGGATCGCCAAGACAAGCTCCAATCCCATGCGATGCTCTTCCTAACCTGCCGCATGCATTAAGCAGTGTTGCAAATTCTTTTGCATCTCTTGTAGGGCTTTCTTCTTTTTCATGAGGGAGTATGTACACATCCCCAAGCACATCTTCCGGCTTTGATTCGTTAAGCCTTTTCATTATGATGCCGGTAACCAGTTTTTTCATGTCTTCCTGATCCAGATGGACTATCTTCTTCCAGCCGCTTCCGTTTTTCGGGTCAATCCCTATCTGATGAAGAAATTGTATGGCTCCGCTCTCGCTTCCGCTCACACCAGGTATGAATGGATCTGTGCAATACTCAAGAGCCTTATGCAATGGTTTTGTCTGTGTTCCAAATATTCTCAAGCCCTTTACAACCTCAATCTTTTTCTTTTCAACAGCTGTGCTGAGAATTTCACTGTTCAGGCGCAAAAATCCGCCTTGGTCCTGCATATCGCCCAATGCACCGACAATTGCTATATGGGCATATCCTTCCATGCTTTTGTCAACAGCGCATGCAAACTTGAATACAACTCCTGCGCCGCTAATTTCCTTGCCCCCATCAATCCCATGAATGTGGGGGTTGACAAATACTATATCCCCAAAATCATTGGAATCTGCAATACTGTGGTGGTCAAGAATAAACACCTTCCTATCCTTAAGAACTTCCTTGATTTCATCAACCAATCCAGAGCCGATATCTGTGAATATAAAGCAATTATAGGATTCTTTTGCAAATTGATCTAAAACTTCTTTGTTTAATTGTTGTATTATGGAAACCGAATACTTTCTGTTCTCATTGTTGAGCAGCTTTATCATAAGAGAACACGCGCTTATGCCGTCAGCATCCAAGTGGCTAATAACTCTTATAACCTCTTTTTTTCCTATATTCTTAAAGGCCTTGGCAGCATTTTTTAGATTTTCGTTGAATTTTTCATAAGCATCCATCAAAACACCTATTAAATAATAAATTGCAAAATAAATTTTAGATAATTAACCCGAAAACATGAATTTTTAAGGTGGCTGGTATTTTTATACTTTGTGATTTAACTTCCAAATCTCCTTTCTCTCGTGTTAAATTCCTCAATGCACTTAAGAAGGTCTTCCTTTGTGAATTCAGGCCATAACTTGTCTTTGAGGAATATCCACTCAGAATATGTGCTTTGCCATGTCAGAAAATTGGATGTTCTTATCTCCCCGCCAGGCCTTATCACCAAATCCGGCTCGCTTTTGAGGTAAAGATTGCTTGCTATCAGATTTTCATCAATATCATTGGCATTTAATTTGCCTTTTTTCACATTCTCAGCAATCTTTTTCACAGAATCTGTTATTTCCTGCCTTCCGCCATAGGCCATGGCGAAATTGACTGTCAATTTGTCATTATTCTTTGTTTTTTCCATTATATCAAGCATCGCATTCCTTATACCTTCAGGAAACATCTCAAGCCTGCCTATGACATTGACCCTTATTCCCTTATCAAATGTCCCGCTATGGCTCATATTGCGGAATTTCTGCTTGAATAGGTTGAACAGGAAGTCTATTTCGGTTTTTGACCTTTTGAAATTCTCTGTTGAGAAAGAATAAAGTGTCAGTTCCTTAATTCCAATTTCTTGGCACCAAACCAGCAGCTCTTCCAGCTTCTTGATGCCATACTCGTGGCCTTTCCATGGCTGCAATCCTAGTCTCTTTGCATAGCGACGATTTCCGTCGAGGATTATAGCTATATGCCTGGGAACTTTTGAAACCATGAAAGAAAGAAACAAATAATTGTTTAAATAGGTTTTGACTCAAACCCTAAACAAAAACATAACTCCCATTATCATAGCCACTATGGAAAATGAGAACAAAGTCGCCTGAGCATAATAGGGCGCATTCAGCGGAACATCAGGCTGATTGATGATATTCGACACGACATTTCCTGTTATCTGGACCTTTGATCCGTAGTTAATGTCTACAAAAACACCTGCCACTAGCAAAACCAAACTTACAGATATTAAAAGCAGACCTATGACCTTAACCATTTTCTTTAACTTCCTCCTTGGTTTTATATAGCTTTCCAAACAAACCTACAAAAACTTCCTGCGGAACTTTTATTCCTGCTTCTACAAAAGCTCTTGCATACATATATCCATCTTTTTCCTCGTCATTCTCGGATTTGAAGTCCAGAAGATTTTTTAGCGTAAGATTGCACATATATCCATCATTTATCAGCAAAACAATTTTTTTATTATGTTGCTGTATTCTTCTTTCATCCAGGTCCAATGAGAATTCTTCCTTGCTGATTCCAAACTTGAAAAATTCCCATTCAAATAAATCATAGATGATTTTGCTGGCATCATTCTCATTGACATAATTCTCAAAATTACCAATCCCGAGATGCTGTAAAAATCCAACATCATTCTTCAGTTGAAATCTGTGGATCTTGCCAAGATAGCCCTTAACTGTTTGTCTGCTGCCTTTCTTGCTCCATTCATTTTCAACCAAATATGCGTACTCTTTTCCCTTGATTTTTTTAATCCGAAAGAAGGCCATATATGGAGTTAGGCACTATGAATTTATAAGCTTTTTGGTGCTGAAAATGATTTATTTTCATATATAATTTGGCAAATTAGACGAACTTTTTATCAGAAAGAGTTTACTTTATTTCTTTGGAAAATTCTTTTTTGAATTTCTCATTGGTTTTGTGCAGGCGCTGCACAGCACCAATCAACGCATTCTTTGGTGTTTCTTCCCCATCAGTTTCTACAATTATCTGGGGTACGCTAATTTGAGGATGCCTGATGCTGTATGTTGCAATCTTGACATGCTTGTCATTCCAAAGTTCTGTTTTCAGAGCATTGCATAATGTATGATCCACATCCTTTACCTCAAGCATGAGTTTGTTCTTTTTATCGTCGAGAATTTTGATTTCCATTTTATCTGTTAACAAGGACTTCAGCCTTATTTAAAAATCTTTTGTTGTTGAACAGCATATTAATTTTCTTGATTCCCCGACGACAAAATTCAGTTTTGCCTTTCAAATCTGAAGCAGCTTACATCAATCCTGTGTATTTGTCGTCGGTGGAACGCAAAACTGGCCTTCAACGGGAACTTGAAGTCCCAAATATGGGTGATTTTGGCGTTATTTTTAGCTGCAAACTGCTCCAAAAAGGCCTTATTCTCACTTTTGTGGAAAGAGTAGACAACTGGGGCTGTTTCAAGGGCCTTTCCAAGGAAAAGAAGGTCATTATGCCTTATTTTAGTGCCAAAAGGAGGATTTTCAAGTACTATATCCACCTTCATATCCACCTTACCTATGTCTTGCTCTATAAACTCCGCGTTTCCTAAGCTGTAACCCTCACTTTTCACCTTTAAAACATTGCTTTTAGCTGTTCCCAGAGCTTTTTTATCAAGATCTACGAGTGAAACACTCGTAGCACCTAGTAACAAGGCCCCAATACCTAGTATCCCTGTGCCACACCCTAGGTCAACTATCACTTTTCCTTCTATATCTCCCAATAAAGAGGCATTCCAGAGCGTAGAAGCCCCTATTTCGCTGTCCATAGGGTATTGCTCCTCCCTCACTTTTGGCTCGTAGAAGCCCTCCAGGCCCGATAAAACGATTGCCAGCCTTGATTTTGACACTATTTCCTTCATTTTAACTCTCACTTTTCACGAGTAAACTTCCGTCATTATATATTTTCAATATTGAAAATAACTCTTACCCTATACCCTGCCTTTGCCCCTTATTTTTGCCTATCAACTGGTCAAACTCTTGTTTTTATTTAACTTACTATTAAAACACTAAAAATTTTTGATCATTTTTTCATCAAATTATTTTCAAAAATTTCTAAAATTTTTTTCCGAAAATTTTCTAAAAAATTTATTTGAAAATTTTTATAATGTTGCAATTAATCACAATAACTCATAAAATCCATCATTCCCATCACAGTCCCATTATATTCCTAAGACTGTCCCATTACAGTCTCAAATTTAAATATTTTTCGAATATAATTATTCCCCTATAAGTCCCATCATATTCCCAGTATATTCCCATAAAAGAAAAGATTTAAATAATTGGGACTATAAATTGGGAATATGTTCTGGAAAAGAGACGATAGGACTGAAAAAAAACTGAATCAAATGAATCTGCTTTTGAAAAAATCATTTGCAAATGTCAAAAGAGATACAGCTCATATTTTTCAATGGATAAATTATTTCTACAGGAAAAATTTGGAGCAGGAAAACACCATAAAAAAACTCCAATTAGAGCTCTCTTACGTGCCAAAAACAAGGGAGGAAATAAGAAGAATTATTGACGATTATTACTCCTTTGAAGGCATCATGGGCAGGATGAGGGAATTGGACCATAAAGTAGACAAATTAGCGAATTTACAACATACAGTAGAGAGCTTAAAGCTGCAGCAGCAATCAGCGCAACATATTCATAGAGAAGCGCCAAAAGAAGCCTATTCTGGGCTATCAGAGATAGAAAAAAGACTGGAAAAACTTGAGCAAAAAAAGCTCTCAATCAAGGAAAAAATCATGAAAAGATTAACCAGAAATTCAAAGGAATATGTCAAAAGTGTGATGATTTCCTACATCAAAAAATATGGTAAAATATCGGCGCTCCAGCTGAAAGAAATTGTTGTGGATGAGCAGCATTTCTGCTCAAAAAGCTCGTTCTATCGCCTGCTGAACGAGATAGAGGACCTCGACGACATAGGGGTCATAAAACAGGGCAAGGAAAAGCATTATATTTCAAAGAATTACAAGCGAGTCAGGCAGGAATAATAGCAAATAGAAATCTATTTAAACCACCATCACACCCGAAAATTTTGGGGGTGTTTAACATTTTTGGAAAAATTTTTCTTAGAGGCAAATTTTTAGATTTAAGTAGGGTGAGAAGATCTTTTAAGCACGAATTGACAAAAATAAGGCACGAATTTGAAGAGCATTTACAGGCGATAAATGAGAATTCAAACGAGATAACTGCAAATTACGAGTACACCTGCGAGATTGAAAACAAGCTGGACAAGCTAAGCTCAAGGCTTGACAATATTCAGTTGTATATGCAGTCAACTTCAGGAATTGTTGTTGAAAAAAAGAAAGAGTTCGACGTCAAAAGACTTAATAGGAAAGAGCAGGAAGTTTTTCTGGTCATCTACACGCTTGAAGAAGAAAAAGGAAATTTGACATATGAAGACATTGCAAAAAAGCTCAGCATTTCAGAGCAGTTGGCAGGCGATTATGTGACTTCTATCATCGAGAAAGGAGTTCCCATAATAAAGCGATACATCAACTCAAAACCTTTTTTGAAACTCGATCCTGAGTTCAAGACTTTGCAGGCAAAAGAGAACATTCTGCAGTTGAGTCTTGCAGAATTTGGATTTTAAAACCTTTCATTTTTGATTAAAAGTTTTAATCTACAGAGTATCCAAGGGGCTTTTTACCTTCTTTAGCTGCTGCGTCGATACTTTTGTGTAGATCTGTGTCGTCGATAAATCAGAGTGGCCGAGCAGTTCTTGAATCACTCGAATGTCGGTTCCTGCTTCCAGCAAATGCGTCGCAAAACTGCTCCTTAACGCATGACAGAAAACTCGTTTTTTTATTCCGGCTTTTTCCGCAGCTCCCTTGACAACTTTCTGCGCTTGCCTTACTGAAATAGGCCTTCCTTTGACTGAAAAAATGAACTGGCTTTTGTCTTTCTTCGTCGACAAATAATCATTGAAATGCCCGATCAGATTGCTGGAAAGGATGATGTGCCTTTCCTTATTTCCTTTCCCATGCCTTATTTTTCCCATCTTTTCCTTTAAATCGAGATCGTCAATTTTCAGGCTGACACACTCACTAACTCGTAATCCTGACGAGTACATGAACTCAATAAGCAGCCTGTGCTTCGGATTTTCCACAGCATCCAGGATTTTCTTTATCTCGTCTTTTGTCAAAACAGTGGGCAGTTTCTTCTCAGACTTTGGCGCCTTGACCGCGTTAAATGCCGTATTTTGCAATATTTCGCTAAAAGAGAACTTTAGGGCGCTTAGCGCCAAATTAACGCTCCTGGGGCTGTATTTTAGCTCTGACATCAAATATGCCATATAGTTTTTGGCATCATCTTCAATAACTTCCTTAGGATCTTTCTTGACGTAATCCAGAAATCTCTTATTGTGGTATAGGTAAGTCTCGACTGTTCTTGCACTAAAACCTCTTATTTTGAGCTCAGTCTCCAGCTTTTTGAGCATTTTTACCCACAAATGTGTATACTGGTATATAAATGTTCGCCTAATACGCATTAAAAGAAGTTCGTATCAATCAAAAAAGCGAACATTTATATATAAGGTAAAGCTAATTTTTCCCATGATTAGAGACTATGAGTTACTACCTTCAAAAAGCCCCAATGGAAAGGCCCAGGTGAAATGCAAGGAGTGTAATGAAATTAAGGATCATCATGCAAGGGGTTATTGCTACAGATGTTATAAGCGCGTTGGATGGAAACGAAAAAAAATTCTTTGCAGTAACTGCAACAGAAGACGACATCACAAAGCATTTGGTCTTTGTGGAGGATGTCATGTAAGGCTCCACCATTATGAAAAAACTCTTGCACGAAATGCAAAAAGATATCATGGGATAGATTATCAATTATACAAAAAGACGACGGAAAAATGTAATAGTTGTGGTTTTTCTAAAATTGTTCAAATCCATCATTTGGACGGGAATACTAGAAACAACGACCTAAAAAACATAGTGGGATTATGCCCTAATTGCCATAAATTAATCCATATGTATGAATATTATGAAGAAATTAAAAATAATCTTGAGAAAAAAGGATACGATGTTTCAAAAGTACACCCAACAAATTATGTCAAATCTTAAATTTTTCAAAAGAATTTGAGATTTTACTCGTAAAACCTCGTCGAAGAACACATTCTGGCAATTTAAGCAGGCTTTTTTTATCAAATCACAACGTCGTTATTTCAGTTCATCGCGATGATATTTCGGATTGATCCCGATTGCCTTCATTTCCTCGTTTCCGCAATATTCGCAATGATAAATCTCGTACTTTGAATTGCCGCTCTGCATAATCCCTTTCTTGCTCATATTCTTATCGCATTTCTTGCATTTCACTTCATTCATTTTTATCAAAAATTAAGTCCATCGGACTTTAAATAATTATTGTTTAAATGCTATTTTGTCGCCTATACCAATGTTGTTTTTTGCTGTGAAATCAGCATTGACTTCCAGCACATATTTTGCCGGCTTTGAGGATTTGTACAAAGCGCAAGGATCTTCTTTGCAAGGAACAGCATATTCAATGTCAACAATTTCAAAATTTTCACCAATGAAAATTATGTCTAACGGAATCAGAGTATTTTTCATCCAAAACGACCGGTAATTTTCATCACCAAAAACAAAAAACATCCCGGAATTTTCATCTAAATTTTCCCTGAACATCAAGCCCATTGTTACTTCTTCATCATCGTCGGCAATTTCAACAGCGATCCTGACTGTTTTTTCACCGTTTTCTATAAGAATTTCACCAAGATTTTTATCAATATTTTTTGTACATCCAATTACAAAAATCAGCAAAAAAATTATTAAGATTTTCCTCATTTTTTTCATTAATTTTTTTCAACTTTTATAAACTTTTTTAAAAATTTTACAATTAGAATTTATTATAATATTTAGTTATTAATTATATAGTTTAGATGTATTATACCACTATTATATTTATGAATTAATACAATCTTTAAATTAATGTGTTTATTAAACATATTTACCAATATATATTTTAAATTATATATTATCACTCGTAATATATGTTTTCTATATTGAAAATTATATATTAAACTCACTTTCCCTAGGTAAAAAGTGAGAGTTAAAATAGAGAAATGAGTACTAAAAAGAGCCCCAAATCAGGGTTTTCAGGGTAGTATACGAGCAAAACAGCGAGGGTTGGAGATAGGCCAGAATAGTGCCATTGGCTGATTCCTATCAGAAGGCCACTCTTTAGAGCTAAACATGCCTTACTAGTGCATTTTGACAGTTTGCCATAGTAAAAGTGAGAATTCCATATATAGACTAATCACTCATAACAAAGCTAAATCCTAGGCCCTACTAAGCAGTTGACAGCTTTCATGGGTAAGTGTACTCAGTTGATAGGTAAATCATACACTCAAACCGTAAAGTGAGTCTTAGTTAGGCACTATGAAATTCCCTATATAATTCAGCTATATAAGCTCTAAAAACCTTGAATTTAGCCCTTTTAGACGTTCTAGCAATCCATCAATCAGCATATATTCTGACGAGTTAACTGCAAAGTGAGTTTTCAAGGTACACATTGAAGAATAATCCACCTTCATAAAATTTTATTTTCTTAATTTGTCGACGACAACTATCCCAATTCTTCTTTTAACTTAATATCATGAACTTCCTGATCCATCTTCAATAATCCTAGTTATCTCATCAATCTTTTCAGGATTTAAACTAACTTGTAAACCATATGAAGTTTTCTTTGGAAGAATAAAACCTTCCTTAATCAATTCTTTAACAACCTCTTTTGCAGATCCAACAACATGTTTTGGCAAACCTTTTGTTAAATGCTCAACCGCCGTATGCTTTCCGCCTATAATTCTTCGTCGGTATAATTTTCTTAAAATAATTTTTGCTACATCCATTAACTCTGTTAATACAATTAAGTATTTATAGTTATGTTCATTATAATGAACATTCAAATATAGAAAAATATATAAATAAGTTAATATAATAATACATTACTATGGAAGAAAAAACCTCTTTTAGAGTAGTATTTGGAGAGTCTCCAATAGTTAAAGTAATCGACTTTTTCCTAGACAACAGAGAATTTGACTACAGCTTAACAGATATAGCAAAAAACGCAGACATTGGCTGGAGTACATTACACGGCTTTTGGAAAGATTTAGTTAAATTAGACGTTGTAACAAAAACAAGAAGAATTGGAAGAGCAGAACTCTATAAATTGAACATGAAAAGTCAACTAGTAAAGAAACTTATTGATATTGATGCAACAATTTCTAAAAAGTTAATGCAAGAGGAGATTGAAAAACAAAAGTTAAAAGTTTCGATCTAAATTATAGAAGAGTAATAATGGCTTTAAATAGACTATTATCGAAATTTACCTAGAATAATCCTAACTCCCTGCTTATACGGAGGTGACCATCGATCCACAGAAGAATCCACTCTCATTCCACTATCTTCTCCCCTACCAGGAGTACGCTTGAATTTCCCGACGGTAACAAAATGAGTGGGGAGGTATGGTCCTCCATATTCATTTGGATCAGCATTAGTAGCCTCAAAATTATCTTCCCCTAAATCTTCAAGTAATCTGTTAAAATATATAATATCTGACGGACTATGACGGTGATTTTGATTTATTGCTAATTGCGACATTAAACCTGTAGCTCTCTCCGGTTCAGTTGCTGCCAATGCTCTTAACTCACTTAACCTTTCATCAGAACTTCCTGTTAATTCTTCATCAGATATCAGACCTTCTTGTTGCAAATAATCTCTTATAACTTTTGTTTGCTCAAAATAATCTCTGTCGACGGTATCAGGATGTAATCTTGGTAAAAACATTACCCATTCAGATTTTCTTTGCTTTCCTCTGTCTAGAGGAGTATCATAAACTCTTAATGCCAAGACAGCTCCTAAATCTCTTGTTTTTTCCATTACTGTTCTAGTCGGTAATTTTGGCATATCTTGTGGATTTATATCATAACCAAATACATCATAGAAATGTTGAGGACCATAAAGCCTGTCTCCAAAAACAGTATGAGCTTCACTTAAATTGTAAACTTGAGCACTTAATCCCATTTTTTTAACTTTTGCTGATTGAATTCTATCGTCTAGAGTTCTAATTTGTCCTATAGTTTCATGCTCTAAACTTTTAACTCCACCTTTAGAAACATCAGGAGAAATTCCTAATTCTTGAGAAATTCTTTGAATTCCCCTTTGAGCATATTCTACACTATATCTTTCAGAATCAAGAGCATGGGTTCTTTCTTCAATATCTCTGTCTAATTTCCTTATTTCTCTCCTATTCCACCATTTTTTAGGTCTTTTAAATCTACCACCAAGCCACCCACTTGTTAACTTATGGTATCTTGTTGCTGGAGTTGCTAATTCACCTTCAAGGCTAGTAGCTTTTGAATGATTTACACGATAAACAGAGCCACCTAAATCACTTAACTTTTTTAATCTAGCCTCAGCTTGCTGCTTTTCCTCAGAAAGTGAAGCAATAACACTAGATAAAGCCATATATTGTTCTTCTGGACTATCGGTATCACTATCCATACACTTACTATAGAGATTACCCTTTTTAAACCTTTCGATTTACAACTACTAGAAAGTAGTAATTCATCCCAAATAACTCAGTTTCTTCTTATCACTTATGTCCTGGGCTTCCTGGCCTTTCTGCAATATTGTCTTGAGCTTTGTCTCGAACTTCTGCGCCTGCTCAAGCAATGGTTTGTAGTCGAGATCCATCCCAAGATACTTGTCAAGCGCTTCAATTAATTTTGCAGCAGCTTTGCTGTCCGGCAGATTGGAATGCGTCTCTGCAAACAAACAGCTGACTGGAATTTTTTCTGCCCTGAGAAGAACAGCCCCTGTTACGCCTATGATTATGCCTTCTTTTAAAGATTCTATCTTTAATTTTTCAAATAATTTGGAATTCTTGTCGTTATTGGAATAGTAAAACACTCTCGAACCCTGGCTTTTCTCTCCTGAACCGACACCTTCGAGAGATAATATCTCATTTACATTTAAATCAGAGGCTATTTTGCTGATTGTACTGCCCATTTCCCATTCGTGATGCGTTGCTGCTGTAATGGCATGTATTATCACTAGATTATATTTCTGGTTGTAAAAGATCCCCAATGGCTCAACGATCTTGTTGCCGTGTATTGCGACCATTGCAGGCGCGTCATCAAGCAAGATCTTGCCGATCTGCTCTGTTTTTAGGTGGTCAATCAAGAATTCTGTGGCAATCGTGCCAACCAGTCCAAAACCAGGAAAGCCCTCGACTATAGTGCAGTTCTTAGGCTTTTTCCATAACTTTACTTCCATCATCTGCCCTCTTTTTTTATTTTGGTTGCCTTGTTCCGACATACTTGTATTCGACAAAAATATTCCTGAAAATCTGCATCAGATCTTTGTCGATTTCTCTTTCTTCGTATCTAATTGCCTCATCCCAAGGCCCCATAATCCTTTTTGCTGTTTTTTTATTTATCTCCTTGTTCTTTTTTATCATCTTTTTAAGTTTTTCTACTAATTTATGCAATTTTTTCTTTTCATTTTCAAATTTTGAAATAAGTTTTGCCGAATAAGCCACATTATCACTGATTTTTTCAATCCCTTCTGCAACAAGTCTTGCAAGTGTCACAATATCTTTTGGATCAACTTGGCCTTGGTTTACTTTTTTCATCAAGTCGATCTGTTGTGATGTTACTTCATTCTTAACACTGATAGCGCCAACTTTAATTTTCCTAGTAAGATTTTCAATTCCCCTAAAAGAAAGTTTTCCGAATGAAAACTCATGCTGTGCCTGTTTTTCTGTCTTCCACTTAAGTTTTCTCAGTTTGTTGACAAGGATTGCACCGGTTTTGACCAGTTCATTTTCTCCAACATCCAATCCACGGATTACTTTTTTGTATTCATTTATCTTCTTTTCAATATCTTTCCTTATTTTTTTAAGATCTTTTTTGCCTTTTAAATTTGTTTCATCCAAAAGCGCTTTTTCTGATTCTTCCTTTAGTCTTTCATGCTCTTTTTTGCATACTTCAAGGAGATGATTTAACAGCTTATAATAAAGATATAGTATGGTGCTGTCATAAAAATTTATGAATTTCAATTCTTTAACTGAAATTCTGATTTCTGTTGCCAATTTTGAAATTACCGGATATAACTTTACTACAGCGTGTATATTTGACCTAATTTCCTTTGTTAATTTTTTAAGTTCTTGTTTGGTGGTTTTTAACAATGGATAAAGATCCTTTAATTTCCAGGTTTCTTCCCTGATTTTTGTTGTTAGAGTAGAATCAGGCAACATACAATAATATTTGAAAGGAAAAGCTGCAATGACCATGCATAAATCTGCAGTGTTTTTGTATAAAAAGGTTTCTATGATATTATACTAGTTTCCCGGATAGAAAATAGTCCCTACTTCTTCATTATTAAGGATCCTAGGCAAGACATCCTTATGCCTGCCATTAGCTACAACAACTATGATACCTGCTTTAGTTGTCTCTTTAGCAGCCTGGATTTTGGATTTCATGCCTCCGACACCCAAATGGCTTTCTTTTCCGCACATCCTGTCAATTTTCCTGTCAATTTTCCTGACTTCTCTGACTAAGACAGCGCCTTTGTTGATTGGATCTTTATCATACAGTCCATTTACGTTTGTCAGGATAACCAAGGCATCAGCTTTAAGTTTGGTTGCAATTAAGGCAGACATATGGTCATTATCACCGACAGCTGGAAAAGCCGGTCCGATCTCATCTACAGAAATAGGGTCATTTTCATTGATTATTGTTACAACACCCAGATTAAGCAATCTGTTCAGGCTATTCCTCAAATTCTTGAATGTTGTTTTGTTCTTGAAAACATCGTGCGTCAATAATATCTGCGCAATTTTGATGCCATATCTCTGGAACAAGTCATGATACTTGGCCATAAGTATGCTTTGCCCGACACCGGCACAAACTTGTTTCATGACTATATCTTTAGGTTTTTTCCTGACTTTGAGTTCCTTCATGCCAGCCCCTATTGCGCCGCTTGTAACTAATATGATCTGCCTGTTCTTCCTGATCTTAGCGATCTGAGAGGCAATATTCTTCATCACTTTGGCATCTAACAATCCTCTTTTATCTGACAAAGTATTTGTTCCTATTTTAATTACTAATTTTCTTGATTTAAAGTTTCTTTTCATTTTACTTTATGCTTGAATTTCCTTGCATTCTTTCCGGAATAGTTTTTTACAATCTGCCCTTTGCCTATCAATTTGTACTTGTAGATCACTAAACCTTCTAAACCAACAGGCCCTCTTGAGTGTATTTTCGAAGTGCTTATCCCGACTTCAGCGCCTTTTCCATATCTGAATCCGTCTGCAAACCTTGTTGAAGCATTCCACATTACAGACGAAGAATCAACCAGATCCATGAAAATATTCGCATTCTGCTTATTTTCTGTAACAATCCCGTCTGTATGTCCTGATCCATATCTGTTTATGTGATTTATCGCTTCGTTCAGATCATTTACTACCTTGATTGAAAGTATCAGGTCATTATATTCAGTTGACCAGTCTTTTTCAGCTGCTTTACTGATTTCTTTCACAATCTTTCTTGTTTTCTCATCTCCCCTGATTTCAACTTTTGCTTGTTTTAATTTCTTTATTACCTTTGGCAAAAACTTTTTGGCAATATCTTTATGCACGAGCAAAGTTTCTATTGCATTGCACACAGCAGGGTATTGGCATTTTGCATCAAAGCTTATGCCGATTGCCTTCCTTAAGTTTGCATTTTTGTCAATAAATAAGTGGCAAATGCCTTCTGAATGTCCCAGCACAGGTATTTTGGTGTGTTCCTGCACATATTTTACAAAGGAATTGCTTCCTCTGGGTATGACTAAGCTGACATATTCATCTAGCTTCAGCATCTGAGTTACTTGTTCCCTTGTCTCTATCAGCTGGATTGAACCTTTTGTAATTCCATTTCTCTCTGCAGCTCTCGAGATTATATTTACCAAGATTCTGTTTGAGTTCTTTGCCTCAGAGCCGCCTTTCAGGATTACAGAATTTCCTGATTTCAAACACAAAGCGCTTATTTGAGAAACAACATCTGGCCTTGATTCAAATATCATCCCGATTACACCAATTGGACACGTAACTTGGTAGAGATTCAATCCTTTGTCTAATTCAATTTGTGATAAAACTTTTCCAACAGGATCTTCTAGTTTTGTGACACTTTTCACTTCTTCAATCATTTCATTTATTTTATGCTTGTTCAACATCAATCGATTTACTAATACATAATTTAGTTTTGCCTTTTTAGCAGCTTCTACATCCCTTTTATTTGCATTCAGAATAAGCTTTGAATTATTTTTTAGAGCTTTAGCTATTGCTTTTAATGCCCTGTTCTTTGCTTTTGTTGACAAAACAGCCAGTTTTAGAGATGCATCTTTCGCTAGCTGCGCTTGTTTTTCTATGCTCATTTTCCAAGTTCCTTGCTTCTTTTGTAAGCAGCATCTGATGTTTTTTGAATTATTTTGTTTACTTTATGCTTGTTTAAAACCTTAAGTCCTTCTGAAGTTATCCCTTTTTTTGATGCCACCATTGCAATTAAATCATCAGGTGACATGTTTTTTTCTAAGAGTAACTTACCTGTACCTAAAGCAGTTTTCGCTGCTAGTTTATAAGCCATTTGTTTAGGTAGCCCTTCTTTTATACCTGCTTCAGCCAAATATTTCATGAAATAAGCAAAGAAACCTGGTCCACAGCCGCTAATTATAGATAATGCATCCATTAAATCTTCTTTTACTAAGTATGCTAAACCAGAAGCGCTGAGCAGTTTTTCAACATAATCAACATCTTTTTTAGTTGCAAATTTTCCTTTGGAAAAACCAGCTGCCATCTCCCCAACTAAACAATTAATGTTGGGCATTACTCTAATTATTCTCTTATTTCCTAATATCGATTCGATATGTTTTGTTTTTATTCCAGCTGCAATTGAAACAATCAGCTGGTTTTTTACTACATTCTTTATTTCATGCAAAACTTCATCAAAATCCTGCGGCTTTACACAAATAAAAACAACATCAGAATTTCTTACTGCTTCTTTATTATCTTTGATTGTTTTAATTCCAAAGTTCTTTTTGACATTGTTTAGATTTTTATTGTTTTTATCACTTGCAATAATTGTTTTTGCTAGTTGTTTATTGTAAATAGAACTAATCAAAGCTGTTGCCATCTTTCCGGTTCCGATGAAGGAAATTTTTTTGCTTGTCATTGACGTTATTATTTTACATATCATAATTTAAAAATTTATCTAAGTGTCTATTTTTCATGGCAGCTTGTATTTTTCCTTATAGTCTTGCGGACCGTAATCATCTGGCATAGGTTGATTGATCCTTTCCATAAGTTTTTCGCTCCATTCATATGGGTGTAATGGCATTGCTTCTTCTTTACCCCACATATCCCATGGCCTTGGCCCATAATCAAAGCCCCTAAAAGTAAGACCAATTTCGTTTAAAGTGGCATTAACTTCACTCCATCTAGTGTATTGTCTTGTTACATTTTCAATTATATACATCGAAATTCCTCTAGACGATATATGGGGATCCTTACTAAGAGCTGATGCATCAGGTGTATCATAGTAATATTTTCTGCCTGCATATTTCCAAGGCCTGTGCAGAGCTCGCATATCAAACGCAGGATTTTTATCAGTTGAATTCACAAGATACGTAATTGGACTTGGTACTTCAGGAATACCGGCAGTAACAACTTTTGGCACTCTGTGTGTAAGGTTCATCTTCATTTCAGTCTGATATCTTCTTTCTGGAGTACCAGGCTTTATCCAGCCCTTAATTAATTTTTTCTCATTAATCATATGCCATAAATTCCATATTGAGGGATTTTTAGCTTGCACATAATCCATGACGGTTAAAGTTTTGTTATGATAACGGCCATCCCTAAGAGAATCTCTGTAAGTATCATGCCAATTCGCCACATATTGTGCCCTCTCTAAAAGGTCTATATCTTTTATGAATTGTTTTGGTACAAGTCTAGGATTTGGATCACCATTTCGTTTATCCAGCATTACTATTCCATCATAATCTACCTCTAATGGATAACTAAATTTGTCAAGTCCAGGTCCAGGTTCACCATCCCTCGTAACCCATCCATGATTCCTTATATCATCTATTACTTCGCCACTTTTCTCTTTTTCACCGTAAATAATTGGTTCTATAACTTGATAACTACTATAATAATCAATTTCATCATGCCCTAGCTTTTTTTCTGTTGCATACAACTGAGATTTTTTTCCTGGTATTTTCCCAGAAAGTTCAGAAGCCTCTTTCATAAAGCCACGCATTTTAACTTCAAATTGAGCATCGTACAAGGCTGTTTGTTGCGGATTCTTTGGATCATAACCACAATAATCTCCAATTAGTTCAGCTGCTAAACGCTCGAAAAGTGTTTGCACATAATCAAGTCTTTCCCTAATGTTATCTTCTTTATCAGGATAGTCGTGAATCCATTTTTCTTTTGCATCATCACATATTTCCTTAACTATTCTTTGATATCTCTTGATATATTGGTTAGCTGCCCGATATCCAAATGGACTTATCTCTACAATCCATTCTCTTTTTAATCCTGCCATTGGATATCTTATTTTATATTTGTGAGGGACAGGAAACCAATAAGTTTTATCAAAAATTTTAATTCTTCTCCAATCTGGATCTTTTGCATCATCAAAACCATCTTCAAATTTTTCACCCTCATGAAGAGCATATTCCCATAAACTAGTTGTGCCATCAAGAAAGATCATAGCTGCCCTATAGTCGTCCTCAAACCCTTCCGCACCTGTTTTTTTACTCCCAAATACAAGTTTGTCTGTTTCCTCCCATCTATTTTCCACTTCACTAACTGCAACCATAAGGCTCTCATTTAATGTAAGTAGATCCTTTCTTCTTATCAACTCTTGACTGACAGGTTGTGGATCAAGTATAGGCTGATCTTTATATCTTGCATAGGTTAGAGGAGTTCCTGTCATGCTTTGAATTTTTCTACTGACACCTAGCTTGTTAATATTAAAAACTAACAGATTCTTTAATCTTCTAGGCCATTTCCATTCTTTTTTTTCTTTAGGCTGTTCTGGTTGCGGGTCTGCCATGAATATCTAACCTCCTTGTTTGATCTTTTATTAATTGCTGTGGTGCCAGGAACTGTAAATTCTCTTTTATAAATTTATCAAGTTCATCAAATCTTTTCTCAGCAATTACCAAGTATGTGTTGAGTTCATCAATCTTTTTTGACATTTTGTCCCAACTGAATAAGGACCTTATTGATCGCAAATTTGCTGTAATGCCCTGGGCTACCCAATAAGATCTTTCTGCACTGAAAAGAAGGGCTGCCCCTCTATATGGAGAAACAGAAGCAGCAGCAACATCAGAACCCATAATCTGTTTAAATTTTTCAATATATTTTTGTGTAACTCTAGCGAAGTCTCTTGCATTTCTAGCTCTTCTTAACATTTCATTTTTTAAATCTTGATGAAGAATTTTTATCTGTGCCATTGAAAAATTAAATAAAGCATCAGTACATCTATTGTTTAAGATATCATAAGCCTTCCTTAATTTTTTTAATTCACTCCTGGCATCCCTTCTCATTGAAGCTGCTTTTTTTATGATTTTTCTAGCTAATTTTTTGTAAAAACCAAAAAATGAATCTAGTGCATCTTTTAAATCAGCAAGTTCAGGCTTCTTTCTAGCTTTTAATTCAGCAATTCTTTGCCCAAATATACTATATAATGCAAAAATGTATGGTCCTATAACATGTTCAGCTAAATATCCTGGAGCGGTAACCTCCCTTATTTCTTTATCCAAAAATTCCACCCATGCTTTTGGATTTTCTCTTATACGTTTTTTCTCCCATTTTAGTAAATCAGCGATTTTAGTATTTCCGAACTCCTCAATAAATACTTTAGATATTCTAGGAATATTTCTGTAATAGTCATCAAAATCTTCCCAACCACCTTCTCTCTCATAAGTAGCTACTTTATCTCTCAATCTCGTTAAGTATATTGGCATTGACTCATGCCTAAATAGTGCTAAGAAAGCAGGATTTGATTTCAATCTTTCCTCTAATTCTTCATCGTGAAAATGTGATAAAAGGCCCAGGTAGCCAGGCACTCCTCCATTAAGGAAAACTTTTGTTTCTCTAATAGCATCTTGTGGAGAAATTCCCCTTTGTTGCCATGATCTGACTTGTTTTTGATATCTTTCCAAGTAAGTTACTTCATCATCAGTTAAAGCAGCCCTTACAGCTCTAATCTTATTTCGAACCTTTCGATCTCTAATACCTGCTATTTCTTTGTCTAGTTGTATGCTGCCAGGAGGTGTTTTGAGCAATCCAACTATGTGTTCTTCACTTTTCCCGCTTTCTATCTCTGAATGAAGTTTGGCTAATGCTCCAAAATCAGTTTCTCCAAGTTGTGCTTCTGCTGCAGCCAATTCATTTAATATATATGTGCATAATTCACCAGGATATCTTCGTATTACAGGTACCTGAGTTCTTAAATTTCTTAAGAAAACTACTGGACTCCTATTGCTTATTCTTAAAGTATTTTGAATAAAACCAACTAAAGCTAAATTTGGATTTCTTGCCATAAATGTTGATTCATCTTGTAAGGCCTTAGCAGTCTCTATTCTTCTAGAATCACGTCTTTTTAATGCTTCTGATCTTGTTCCTAATAATTGTTCAAAAGACTGGAGGACTCTTTCTATATCTTTTTCTATATCTTTATTTGATATGTTTCTACCCAAAATACTGCCAATTACTCCACCAATTCCTTTGCGCCTTTTTACTTGTAAATTTTTGTATTGGTCAGTCATTCAGCACCTGGACCTTCTTTTTTTAATATAGTGGTAAATTGTGTGTCTGTAGCACCAGTATCATACACCCAGGATTTAAGGAAATCATCGGTATTTTGGATTAGACCTTCTTGCAATCTTGCAATTGAGGTTATTATTCTGGAAAGTGCAATTGTTGAAAGAGTAGGATAAGGATTTCCATCATCGGGTTCTTTGTCCCAATAGTTTCTTCTTCCCCAATAAACATACTTTCCTGAATATGCTAATGCTTCTACATCAAAAGCAGCTCTGCTTTCACCTGCCATTTTTGGAGGTGACCTTGGTATTGTTGGATCTCTGAAATCCAAAGAGCCCCTACTTAAGACATACTCTGTGTAATTACGATGATTTCTACTGCTGGGATGAAATTCACCATATCTAAGGTCTTCAAGGAAAAAGTCCCATTCTGTGGATATCATATTATAAACCCAACCCCATTTCTCTAATTCAGCAGATCTAAATTTTCCTGGCAGGTCTTCTATGTCTTCAACTCTTACTCTTCTAATCGTTTTAGGAGGAAATCCTGCTCCTAATGGATTTTCATTATGGTCTACTTCTATTTTGTGGATATCCTCTAGAACAAAACCATGTATATTCACTTCATGCCTCAATTGACCATCCGATATGGTTGTGGCAAAACCTAACCTTAGACTTCCCCTTCCATAAGTATCATCCCTCCTTAGACTTCCCCTTCCATAAGTATCATCCCTCATTTTAACTGCTACTCTATCACGGATTATTTGTCTTGAAGTTCTTGATTTAAGTTCTGCTTCAGCTTCATAAGTTATCTCTTGATTATGTAGTTCTACTTCTGCTCTTGCATCTAATATTAATTGCCTTATTTGAGCTTGGGTCAATTTTTTTGAATATCTGACCTTTGAATCCTCATTCCATCTATTAACAGATGCTCTACCAACCTGCCGATTAGTTTCTTCAGTTAACCATTCATCTTTCTTTTTTGCTTTTAATTTTTCTAATAATAACTCTTTTTCACGGTCATATAGCAGAGTTCCTGACCAATCATCGACTCTTTTCATCTTGTCAGTACTTAATCCCCATACAACTACTTTATCATCTTCATACTTTTTGTTAAGACTGTCATCGTCGAATTCCCATAACTCAAAAATTGAATCTTCATGTGCAAATCTGTAATAATGTTTAAATACTCCAAATAGGGTTACAAGATCAAGTATGCTAATTTTTATGCTTCTAAGGACGTGCACTAATCCCATCTTTTTACAATCTGTCTGGTATTGCTCAAATGATTTTGACATTGCTCTTAATTTGTTCACGAAGTTGGGCCTAACCAGATTATTATAACTTGTTAACTGGTCCTCTTGAGATCTTTCAATAACATGCTCATCTTCTACTTGTTGTTTAACTGCCTTGAAAAAATCTTCCACTAAATCAATATTTTTTGACCAGCCAAATAATTCTGCTTGAGGTTTATCTTTTTCGCCCAACCTCTCTATATCTAAAACATAGCTTAAATCTTCATGTGTTCTTGGCGTTGACCTGAAATGATCTTCAATTGCTTCAACCTTTTTTAGAGATTTTTTTACCAATCCATGTTTTCCAAAATATGTATGCAATCTTGTCTGCCAGTTCATTAGGGCCAATAATTCAACTCTCATTTGTCTAAATGCTAATGGTAAAGCATCGCTTATGAAAGGATTATGCCAAGAGCGGAAACGCTCTAAAAGTTTTTTAATCGGTTCCCAATTTGATTTTCTTAGGGCAAGTAAAAATGGACCGAAACCATAAATCTTTAGCATACTCCATCTCTGATCGCCTCTTTCTCTACCGAATATAGCAAAAAGCAGAAGGAAAAGTAATAATAAAGGTACAAACATCCAAAGACCAATTGTTAAGAAAGTAGGTCCACCGATTAAGTACATTGTCCCTAGTATTAAAAGAACAATTCCAACAGATCCCCAACCTACAGCTTTTTGAGCTGTTTCACCTCCGAAAACAAAAATACCAATAACAGCAACTATGATTAATATAATAATTCCGAAGCCCCATTTAGCAAATGATTTTATAGTTTCAAAAGCCCCACCAACTACCTCTGGGGCAGCAGTTACAGCAACTTCTCCTGCAAGTTGTTCACAATCAAGGAGCGGTGTTGCACATGCAAACTCACCTATGTATCCTCTATATTCTGGTGCGCTTAAAGTAACAGCAGCAGATGCCCAGCCAACTAGTATTATTGCACTAATTATTGCTCCAGCTAGGGCCCATCTGCTTCCACCACCAAATGTTTTGTAAAGAGCTTGTGATATCATTATTACAAAGAAAATTTCTCCAAGAACTATAACAGCTCCAATTGTGGCACCTTCACTAGCCATGTTAGAAGCCATTACAAAAGCTAAAGCATAACTTACGAAATTTTTACCGCCAGCGCCAACACCTTCTTTTAATAAGAATCCTGTAAAGAAGAACGAAAGCATAGTAAAACTACCAATAAAAACCCACAATCTGTATTCTGGACCGCTTGGATTCAGAATTCCTTCCGATCCAAAAAAGTATCCGAGGAACTGACTTAACACAGCTTGATCCCAAATCCATTGATTTCCAAGTTTTACAGCAAATATAGCAGAAATTAAAAATAATAATATCCCATAACCGGCATTTCCTTCCTTAGAGTTTAATTTTATCTTTAATAAGCCAAGTAAGAA
>NZDH01000003.1 GCA_002688775.1 Candidatus Woesearchaeota archaeon | reverse complement strand
CTTGTATTGGCCCTAAAAGTATAAGGAACGCTAGTTAAGTTAACTCTAGGTGACATCTCCCCATCTGTATTGACTTCAACACCAAGGTAAAGCTGATCTTTGAAAGTGAGATTGACATCTGGAATTATAATGTCATAAACTCCCCTTGCATCTGTTGTTGAAGTCACATTCTTCTCAAGCAGCTTGGTTCCAGCAGTGTAATTATCATAAAATCTGAATGAGAAATTGAAAGTTCCTGCCTGTATTGTTCCTGAAGGATTTGTTAGTTTTCCCTGTACGTTGATGGAGTTCGGCGCTGCAATGACTAATGAAATTGATAAAATGAAAATAATTATTACAACGAAATACATAAAATTATTTTTTGTCATTTGATTTGTATGTTCACTTCATTGCTTGTTTTGATATTTGCCACTTATTTCACCATTGCCAAAATCAAATCGTTACTTTGTTTTTGGTTTTGCATTGCAACTCCGACAACAGCTCCGATACAATTGATTGCTTTTTCACATTTCATCCCATACCCTTTTTTGCTTGATGTTGTTATCAAATCACCAGCCTTTATCATCCCATTCTCATTGGTGACTTTGACAGGAACTCGTCCGGCTAGTGCTATTGCTGGCTTCGTAGTGCTTTCCTGGAAGAAAGTATTGCCCATTGCAACTATTCTGCTGCCTTCAATTACAATTGCAGGCTGTGTGCTTACAATTCCTGCAACTGCAGTGTCATAGGCTCTTGTTGATTTTTTGACTTTGCCTTCATTCTCAAAATCAATGATGACAATATCGCCGGATTCAACTTCTTCAGAAGCAGGAAACAACTCTGCAAAGTCGACGAAATTGTTGCAGGTTGCAGGACCTCCTGAATCCCTGCAATTAGTGCCTGTTATGCTCACATTGCCGCTTACGCTTAATACCTCGGCTGGTGTGGTTGTCCCGATGCCGACGTGGCCTGTATCTGCGGTGATTCTCATCCTTTCATTTTCAGAAGAACTTGTCCTGAAAACTGTGCCGTTCACTGCAGCAATATAGAGAATATCATCCTGCGGTCGCTGAATGTATGTGTTATCAGAATCTCCATCATTGTTACGGATTTTAAACCCTTTTGTATTGGCTAGTATAACTGATCCGTTTATTTCAGTATTTCCTGTATTATCAACATGAAATTTTGTTCCTGCGCCTGTTGAAATATTAAATAATGATAAGCTTGTTGCAGCTTCATCATGAATATTTAGATTGGCTGTTGGTGTTGTTAATCCAATCCCGACGTTGCCTGAAGCATCTACAATAAACTTGTCTCCATCATTTCCTGCTGCGCTTGAAACACTAAAGTTGCTTACAACCTCTAAAGCGAAATCTGGGTCTGTGTCTCCAATCCCGACGTTGCCGCCGTTCGTTATGCGCATTACATTGTTCATGCCTGTCGCTTCTCCAGCGGCTTGTGTTTGGAAGTAGAATATTCCATCTTGAAGAAGTAACATCGCCCGACCATTATCAGTATTATCTGGAACCCAATTTGTGTTGTCAAAGTAGACATTTTCTGAGATGAGGGCGCTCATCCCATAAAAACCAACTCTTCCAGTCCCCCTAGAATCACCGTCGTAACCCTTTAAAAACATCATTGGGTAGGTTGTTGCTTGCGTGGTTAAATAAGTGATTCCGCTTTTACTAAAGTTTATATCTCCTCCATCTATATGCAATAGACTGCTCGGACTCGTCGTCCCGATGCCGATTCTACTATTAGTCGAATCAACAAACAATGTAGCATTTAGAGCAGCAGCAGAATTGTTAACGCTTAGATTACCCATAATCACTAATTTTTCATCTGGTGCAGCCGTCCCAATCCCTACCTTACCAGTGCTATCATTCAAATAAATATTCGTTGCAGAAGAATTCCATACACTTGAAATTCCAGCTGGCAAATTAGTCAAACTGCTTCCATCGCCAACAAAAGCAAAAGCAGTTACAGTTCCATTAAGATTCAAATCACCAATAGCAGATAAATTAAACAATTGTGTTGTTATTTGCAAAGTTGTTGTTCCATCACCAATCGTGACATTGCCATTAACACTCAAGTTAGTCACAAAATGGCTTGAGTTTGGAGTTAGAGCTTCACTTGTATTGGCCCTAAAAGTATAAGGAACGCTAGTTAAGTTAACTCTAGGTGACATTTCACCATCTGTATTGACTTCAACACCAAGGTAAAGCTGATCCTTAAAAGTGAGATTGACATCTGGAATTATAATGTCATAAACACCTCTTGCATCTGTTGTTGAAGTCACATTCTTCTCAAGCAGCTTGGTTCCAGCAGTATAATTATCATAAAACCTGAATGAGAAATTGAAAGTTCCTGTTTGTATTGTTCCTGAAGGATTTGTTAATTTTCCCTGTACGTTTATAGAGTTTGGAGCTGCCAATATAAATGGGATTAATAATATGAAGATTGACAAAATTAATGCAGCTAATGAAAAGTAGGAAAATATCTTTCTTTTTGTTGATTTAGTTAAATCATTCTTCATAGTCTTTGATTCCACCTATTTCTTTGACAAAATCTATAATTTTCCTGGCAGCGCGTATTTTTCTTTTGGCGTTGCTTTCAAATGCTGAAACTGCTGGCTGAGAAATCTTTAGTTTTGAGGCTATCTGTGTTTGCTTAAGCCCTCTTTTGCGAAGTTCCAGAATCTGCCTTTCTTTTTTAGTAAGCAATTTTTAAAATATTTAGCTAATATAACCTAAATTACTTATATTAATTCTATAAACTATTTTACTTATATATAAAGCTTTTGGTGAAGAACTCTGTTAAACCTAATACCCTTCAACTGCTTTTGACAAATGCTGGTCAATTTCCTTTTCAGGCCATCTAGACTTTAGCAATAATTTCTTGATTTGAGTTGGATTATGTCCTTTATTCAATGACTTTTCTATATAATCACTTATCGTCCTGTGTCTATGCATTGCTTTTCTTATTATCTTGTCCACAAAATCTTTCGGCAAGCCGTTGGACAATAGAATATCCCTTATGTATTCGGCTTTGTGGCCTTTAATCAATGCTGAATTTATCAATCTAAACAGATTATCTTTTCCTTTGATAGGTTCGTTAAACCTTTCATTGACTGATTTTGACAAATGCCTGTCAATCTCGTTTTCGGACCAGCCGGATTTTAATAATGATTTTTCAATCTGCACTATCTCGTGCCCTTGATCTAATGCTTTTTCTATGTAATCATCAATTACCTTTGACCTGTAAATCGCCTGCTTGATTATCTTGTCTGAAATATTTTCTGGGAACCCATTTGACAATAATACATTCCTTATGTATTCGACCTTATGGCCCCTTATCAATGCTGAATTAACTAATGTGAACAGTTTATTGATCTCTTTGCTTGGCTCAACAGTGGATATTTCTGGTTTCTTCTTGGTTTGCGTCTTTGGTGTTTCTGCTATCTTTGGTATTTCCTGTTTTTTCTGCACATCTATCTTTTCTTTTATTACTACTTTTTCCTGTATTACTTGTTTTTCTCTTACTTTGAGTTTTCTTTGGAATCTTGCCTTGTTTTTCTTTATGAAAAGCAGCAGGGCTAATATGATCAAGAGAATCAATACTGCAATCAACAATGCCTTGAACTTGCTTATTAATAATGATAAAAGACTAAAAGTTTTTTCATATGCATTTTTGCATGGCTCACATATACCTCCACAATCAGTTTTTTCCTCATCCTGATTTTTTATGCTATCAAAGCATGTAGGTTCTTTTATGACGAAGAATATGTCTCCTGCAAAAGCAGTTTCCAGGCCATAAATGACCTGGGTGTGCAATAGGTATGTGTCAAATGAAATATTTGGAGGCAGATTAAATTGCCTGACTAGCGAAATCTTGTCATCGACAGTGACTGTCTCATTGATTGATACAAGTTCTTTTCCTTCAAGATCCTGTATAGTATACAATAGCAGGACATCAATTGGTTTGAGGTCTCCTAAGTTTATCAGAGTCAGGTTTGCAACCAGATTATCTTTCTTGAATATCCTTTTTGACTGAGAAGTTATGTTGATCTGCAAGTCAAACAATGCTTTCTCAGCTTGAATCTGCACGACAACAGGTATTGATTTTATTATGCTGCTGGCTTTTATCGTAATGTTGCCTGTGTATATATCTGGCCTTTTATCTGATGCAGATATCTGAACGCTTATGTTCTTAACACCGTTGCGCAAGATTGTAAATTGTGTTTCGCTTAACGACAATATTCCTTCCAAATCAGAAACATTCACATCAAAAGACAATGATACACTGCCGTCATTCTCAATGGAGATGATTGTGTCATATGTTTCATTTTGTTTAATTGTTGCCTTGATAACATCTTTGTCTACTGTGAAACTTTCTACTTTCTTGACAAAGAAACCACCACCTCCACCGCCGCCCCCGCCAGAACTTGAACTACTTCCACTGCCGGAATCATCATCAGTAGGACATGCTGAGCTTTTGCAGACATTGCTGCAGCAAAATCCACCTACACATTCTAAATTAGTCTGGCAGGATTCCTCGTCTAGATAAGGCAGAGTTCTTAATAATCCTAAATCGGTTTTATAGTTTGTAGAGGTTACAGTTCCGGTTATATCTCCCAGTACCGAATAGGTCTTAAAGTTAGAGCTTGAAATATTGGTGTTTTTTCCAGAAGTGATATCGAAATCAAACGTTTTTTTACTATTGTTAGTTGTAAATGAATTTACTTGAATAACCAATAAAAGTGATACAATTATTAGAATCAATAATCTGAATACCACTTTTTTTCCTCTTCCAGATTTACCTATACTTAAATTTGAATTCATTTTCTATATTAATTCCAAATCTAGCTCTTTTTCCTGTTTTTTCGTTTTTCAATAAAAGCCTTAGAACAACTTCTTCGTAAGATTGACGAGGGTGAATCTTTAGATTATTCAATAACTGCACAGTATTTTTGCTGATCTTGATTGTCGTGATGTCTTTTTTTGTCAAGGGCAGATTAAATCCGTTTCCGGACATCTGCTTTTTTGGAATTAACCTTAGAATTACTTCTTCATAGGGCTGCCTGGGATGGATCTTTGACTTATTAAGAATTCCAACAGTACTTTTGCTAAGTTTTATTGTTGTAATCTCTCTTTTCATTAGGTATACCTTGATATACTAAGGTATACCATAGACTTATATTTAAAGTTTGCGGTTTTTTGAGGATTAAACTAGAAAAAAGTAAAACTCAAAGCCTTTTATGAAAACCTAGCTTCTTCACATGCCTTTTGAGCCATTCGTTCCATTCAAAGAAAATTCTTTTTGAGTCAAGCGAGCCAACTTCTTCCTTTATATTTTCAGATATCTTGTGGAACTGGTCGTTGCAGTGAATTACAAAATCTGCTTCCAGGAGCTCTGGCATCTTGTTCTTAGACGCGAAATTAACAAGCGCTTCTTTTGTTTTTGCCCTTAGGGTTATGTTGTCCCAGACAGCATCCCAATTGCCAGCCCATTCCTTTACGCTGCCGGCGATTGCCTTCAGAATTTCAGAGTCGCCGTTGATAAGGCTTTCTCCGACTTCTAACTTGTCTTTTTTTGAATTGTATTTCATCAAATCAACAAAACCATTCTCAACTAATGGATCATCAATCCAATGCTTTCTTACTTCTGTTATTTGTGTCAGTCTTCTCCAGCGATGCAGTCCATCTGCGCTTCTGACTGGGTTTGTTACAATTATGACATCTGTTGCCTTGAAGCTGGTTTTCGGAACTTGCAAGTCATTGACAACTCGGTCAAATACCCCATATGGCGAATCACCATGGATTGTGCCTGCAACTACATTTGCTAAGGCGCCAACACGCATTGCTTCATACAGGGCAAGAGCTTCTTTGCTCCTTATCTCCCCTATGATCAAAGCAGAATCACCCATCCTTAATGTTGTCCTTATGCCTTCGTCAGCCGGAACTTCCGAACTACCTTTTGTCAATGCAGCTGCTACTTTCATTGACTGGATGTTGTATCCTAATTTTCTTAGTGAGTTTGTCGGCAGCTCTAAAGTGTCTTCAATAGTCAAGACACGATATTTTCTCATTAATTCAACCAAGACTGCGCCTAACAAACTTGTCTTGCCGGCGCTTCTTGTTCCAGCTATTAACAGTGATCTTGAGCCGTCAATCAAGAAACTCAAAATTCCAGCTGCCAACGGATTAAGCATCTTGTTTTGTATGAACAAAGGCAAAGTCCATGGCTTGTCCCTATGTCTTCTGAATGCAAATGCCAATCCGGTTGGGTTTAACGGGGCTGAGACAACTGCAATTCTTGCATTTGCTCCTGGAATGGTAAGCTCTGTGTCAAGGATAGGGTTTGCTTCATCCAAAGGTCTGCCTGAAATTAATCTTAACTTTGATGCCCATGATTCAGCTTCCGGTGATGTTGGCACTATGTTTGTTCTGCAGTCAGCGTAATCCTGGTGCACAATGAACATCGGGACTTCTCCCATGGGTGAGTTTATTGTTATGTCCTGTACTTTTTCATCTTGCAGCAATACTTCTATCAATCCAAATCCAACTGTGTATCTTACTAAGATCTTCGTCAATTCGTCAATCTCTGATGATGTTAATCTCAGATTCCTGTATTGCACAAGCTCTTCGATTAGGTCAGAGCCAATGTTGTAGAAAACCTGCCTCATCCTTTCAGGATCAATGAATTCCTGCCTTGTTGGCTTGTGCTCTGACATTATTTTTCTTGCAGTGTCAAGAATCTCGTATTTTTCCTCGCTCAGCTTGAATTCAGGAGGAATCAAATGATAATAATATTGCACATTGTTCGGCAATTCAAAAATTGTAACTTCTGTGTTCTTGTCTATGTTATAACTGTCAATTTCATTCCCATCAATAGGATAAGTGGCCATGAGTTTTGTGAACATGAAGTCCGGCCTTATGTCAGGAGAGAAGATTTTCCTGTAAATGGAGCGGTCATCAAGCTTGTAGCCGGCGATATATTGCGCTGCAGCTGATATTATCTTTGTCTTTTCCATCAGGCGCATTAAATAATGCAAAACTGCAATATATTTTTGGGCGCATTTTGAATAGTTTGGATCAGTTGACTTGTCTATGCTTATCCTTTCATCCCTTATTGTCCTTTTTAACTCGACATAAGCCCCGATTGGGTCTCTTTTCAGCATATCAGCTGAGATGTTTTGCATGTTCGAATACCAATTGGCAGCCCATTTTGTGCAGTTTGGATCTGCAAGCAAATTACCAAAACTAAAGATGTCCCTTCTTTTTGTAAGCTGGGTGTGTAATTTTGCTATTTCCTGGACCATCAAAGTCTGGTTGTAATCATATTCGTAGTTTCTTTTTTGACTGTAGACAATCTTCGTCACAGTCCCTGCTTCTGAGAGAATATCAACAGTCCTTGACATGCAGACAGGATCATCTTCTAAAGAAGGAATATGCGGATATTGCTCTAGGTCAATCATCAAAATAACTTCTTCACCTTCCCTTAAGATATCATAGCTGAAGGGTTTTTTGGTTTCTCCGAATAAAGCCATTCTTCACCTCTTTTTTAGTATGTATAGCGCAACCTCGATCAAGTGAGACTTATTCCTGTATCTTTCTTTGTTGTGCAGCTCTTTTTCAATCCAATTGATCAATTCTGTATCAATTGTCGCGCTAATTGGTCTTTTCATTTATATTATAAAATATATTTTATATGGATTATATTAGATTATAATATAAGTGGTATATAAGGTTTTTGGTTGAGAAAGGTTTAAATAAAGACAAAGGTTTGTTTTTGGTTGTTTTTTTAAAATAGTTTTATTAAGGGGGCCCAGTACAATACATAAGAAACGAAAGCACAAATAATTGTGATAGTTTTTGTGAAGCTATAGTTATTGTATCTGTGGCTAATCCCCAATAATAAAAACCAATTAAAAAATTAAAAATAGAAAAAATAAATTAAAAATTCAATAAAATAAAAATCAAAATGCCAAAAACTAAAGTCTGCGCTGTGCAATCTTTAGTTCATCCTAGCTTCGAGAGGAATCTAGCTAAAGCTGAGCAGTTTTTCAGGAAAGCGAGCAGATTAAACTGCAATATCATCTGTTTTCCTGAGATTTTTCTTACTGGTCCATTGAATAAACAAGAGTACAATCCTAAAATTCCAATATTATCAAAAAAAATATTTTCAAAATTAACAAAAAATTACGGCATGTTTGCTGTCATGGGCAGCATAAAGGAGAAAATCAACGGGAATTTCTACAATGTGAGCTATCTGTTCGACGACAAGGGTAAAATTCTCGGGAATTACAAGAAAAATCATCTCCAGAGCAATTCAGAAGCGCTTTATGTCAAGGCTGACACTAAAGTATCTGTGTTTAAGACAAAGATAGGCAATATCGGAATTGAAATCTGCAAAGACCTGCTTTTTCCAGAAGTAACAAGAAGATTATTGCTGAAAGGAGCTGAAATCGTATTCTGCCCTTCATTCTGGTGCTCTTACTCAGAAGTTTATAGCCCTATATATAATAAGAAGTATTTCAAAAATAAAAAACCTGTTGAAGTTGTTACATTTGTCCCTGCAAGGGCGATTGAAAGCGAAGTATTTTTCGTTTATGCAAACGCAGCCGGAACTTCAAAATCAAGCCACGGAAAAGACGTATTGCTAGGTAAGACCCAGATTGCAATGCCGTTTTACGGGACAACAGACATTCTTGATCACAATAAGGAAGGGATGCTGGTCAAAGAGCTTGATCTCAGCATTATCAGAGATGCAAAGAAAGTGTATAAAGTTGAGCAGGATGCGAAGAGGTATTATAAATAATCAGCTTAAAATGGTATATTCAATAATTTTTAGGCCTTTAGAAACTTATAAATAGACAAACTAACATTAAACTGAATATGGATGGACTATTTTTGGATTATCTCATTTTCATCTCCCAGATAATCATATTAGCCATTTCAGTAGTTTTGGGTATAAAAATAATCAATAATAAAAAAATTAAAAATTCTTGGGCATTCTCAACACCTATTTTAATAACTTTGATAATTATTTTTATCAGTACTTTGAGGGCATATGCAATTACTGATATTCCAAATATGAACATCTTTGGGGGATTATATTTTATTTTGGGTTTGCTAGTTTTCGGTATCAACGCAATTATCTTAGGCGCATATTTGAAATTTGTTAAGAAGGCTTAAAAAATCACTTAGCATCCATTAACAATACCTTGACCCTAAAATGAAACATTTATATATTGAATTAGAATGATTTTTATTGATGAAATTAATAAATACTGTCAAGAATTCATATTTTGTCAAAAGTTTCAGGCTTGCAAAATCCAACCTGAATAAGACTGGATTGATTGTACTGTTTGATGTAATGTTTATTATTTCGTTTTTCGTATCGCAACGATTTTTTAAATTATTTGCTGGAGGGCTTTATCTGCCCCAGACATTTTCTACTATTTTTATTTTTATAGGTTTTTCATTAATTTATTATCTCATAGTTTTGTTCATATATTCATTCTTTAAGTACAGCATTCTGGATTTTGTAAAATCTTTATTTGGAAAGACAGAATTTTCACTTAAAAAACTTGGCCAGTTTTACCTGCTGAACATAATAATTACAGGAATATTTTTTGCGATAATGCTCGTATTGAATTCCATACTAATTAATGTAAAGGAATCTTATGCCCCATTTGTGTTTATATTTTTGGCTGTGCCGTTTTTGCTGTTCTTGTACATTGTTGTCAACATAGCGCATTCTTTGTTCTATGAAGGAAACTCGATAAAAGACACCATTAAAAAGAGCTTTGGATTTGCCTTTACAAAGGTAAGGACTTACAGGGAAACAATCTTGGCAATGATTTTGCTTGCATTGCTTTTGTGGCTCTTATTTTTAGGCAGCGGGTATCTGATAAGATTGTTTACATCCAAAAACTATACTTTATATCTGGCAACATACCAATATTTTAAACGGTCATCTATCATCATACTGGATGTAGTGTTTTATCTGGTAATTTTAATAAACAGGATATCGTTTTATTCGATGATGAGGAAATAAAATGTTTTTGCACAATATAAATCCGGTATTGCTTGAGCTCGGGCCTTTTCAGATTCGATATTATGGCCTGTTTTATGCATTGGGTTTTGTAATAGCCTATTTTCTGATTTATTATCTTGCAAAAAGAAAAGAAATTGACATTACAAAAGACGATGTTGCAGACTTGATGCTTTATTCGATTATAGGAGTTGTGTTGGGTTCAAGGCTTGTTTATGTCTTTGTTTACAATCCATTGTTCTATCTCCAGAATCCTCTTGATGTATTTGCTGTATGGAACGGCGGCCTGAGTTTTCACGGAGGTCTGATAGGCGCAATAGTTGCTTCGTATCTGTTCAGCAAAAAAAAGAAAATTCATTTTTACGATTTGGCAGACCTTGCAGTGATTCCGGTTGTACTTGGTTTAGCGTTGGGAAGGCTTGGCAATCTTATGAATGGGGAGTTGTTTGGCAGAATAACGAATGTCGGCTGGTGCATTGACTATTCCACTAATCAATATATAGGTGATATTCCTGACGGCTGCAGGCACCCTTCCCAGATATATGCATCGTTCAAGAATCTAGCAATATTTGCTGTGCTGTGGGTCATCAAAGACAAGAAACTGCCCAGAGGGTTTTTGTTTTGGAGCTTTGTCACAATGTATGGGTTGTTCAGGACAATCGTTGAATTATTCAGGCAACCTGATCCACAGATTGGATTCATCTTCAATTATTTCACAATGGGGCAGCTGTTGAGCATTCCTTTGTTTTTGATTGGAGGTTACATGCTTTTTAGACTGTATAGGGAAAAAAATTAAACAAATTCCTGATAATAAGGAAAGAATATTTAAGTGGTAATGAAAATTAAATTATGGCAGAGATAATAAAAATAATCAATATAAAATAAAAAATGGCTAAAGACCCAATCTGCGGAATGGAAGTAGATGGGAAGAAAGCCAAGTTTATGCTAGTCAGGGACGGGAAAAAATATCATTTCTGCAGCAAGAATTGTTACAATCAATTTAATAAAAAATCAATAAAAAACGAATCAATAGAAAATAAAAATAAAAAAACAAATGAAAAATCAACAAAGATAATTCTTCCTATAAAAGGTATGCACTGCGCTTCATGCGCTGTTACCATTGAAAAATCACTGAAAAAAGTTTCAGGGGTCAAAAGCGCGAATGTCAACTTTGCTTCTGAGAAAGCCAGTGTGGAGTTTGACCCTGGCAAAGTCAGCGATAATGACCTTGAAAAGGCTGTGAAAGATGTCGGTTATAATGTTATTAAAAAGGATTCGAAGGCAGGAAATGTCACATTAAGAGTGAGGGGGATGTCTTCGCAGCATTGCGCCGGCATTGTTGAAAGTAGCTTAAGAAAATTAGATGGAATAAAGAATGTTGATGCCAGCTTTGCAATTGAAAGGGCCATTGTTGAATATGATCCTTCCAAAATTACTGTTGACAAAATAAAAAAAACAATAGTTGATGCCGGATATGAGCCTGAAGAATTTGAAGAGAATGTTGACAGGGAAAAGGAAGCAAGGGAAAAAGAAATCAATACTTTAAAATTAAAATTTTGGATATCTTTTGTTTTAGGCATGCCGTTGCTGTATTTTGTGATGGCCCCCCACCTTGGATTGACAATACCTGAATTTGTCGAGAGGAACTTTGCATTGATACAATTCGTGCTCACCACCCCGATAATCCTTGTCGGCTATGACTTTTATTTGAAAGGATTCAGGGCTTTGATAAAAAGCAGGACAGCCAACATGGACACGCTGGTGGCCGGCGGAACAGGCGCAGCTTATGCCTACAGCCTTGTCGTTTCAATTTTGATATGGTCCGGAAACAAAAATTATGGCGCGGATGATCTGTACTATGAAATAGCGGGTCTGCTTATAATGTTTATTTTGCTGGGAAAACTGTTTGAGGCGATAGCCAAGGGCAAGACTTCAGAAGCGATAAGAAAGCTTATGGGCCTGCAGGCAAAGACCGCGACTGTGATCAGGAAAGGAAAAGAGCAGAAAATACCTGTTGATGATGTTGTTGTTGGGGATATTATTATCGTGAAACCAGGTGAAAAGATACCAGTTGACGGTGTTCTTGTTGACGGCAGCAGCTCTGTTGATGAAATCATGATTACAGGGGAAAGCATCCCTGTTGAGAAATCGAAGGGTGACAAACTAATCGGTGCAACTATTAATAAGACCGGCAGCTTCAAATTTAGGGCAACAAAAGTAGGAAAAGACACTGTTCTGGCGCATATAGTCAAGATGGTTGAAGAAGCCCAGGGCAGCAAAGCTCCAATCCAAAAACTAGCTGACGTGATTTCTTCATATTTTGTTCCGATTGTTGTTGTGATAGCCATAATATCCTTCCTTGTCTGGTATTTTGCAGGTTTGGGATTTGTTTTTGCCCTGACTGTTTTTATTGCCGTTTTGATTATTGCCTGCCCCTGCGCTTTGGGATTGGCAACTCCGACAGCCATCATGGTTGGAACTGGGCTAGGAGCTAAAAATGGAATTTTATTCAAAAGCGCTGAAAGCCTTCAGTCAGCTCAAAGCGTCCAGACAATTGTTTTTGACAAGACCGGAACTTTAACCAAAGGAAAGCCGGAAGTTACAGATATTGTTGCAGCTGGAAAAAATAGCGAGGAAGAAGTGCTGAAGTTCGCAGCCATTGCAGAGAAAAGATCCGAGCATCCGCTGGCAGAGGCGATTGTAAACAAGGCGAAAAATGAAAAGTTAAAGGTTGATGAGCCAAAAAAATTCAATTCTATAACGGGAAAAGGTGTTGAGGCATTTTATAAAAATAACAGAATATACCTTGGCAATAGGAAATTGATGGAGCAAAGCAGAATTGATATTTCTTCCTTGGAAGATAAAGTCAAAAAATTAGAAGAGGAAGGAAAGACCGTAATGTTGATTGCTTTAAATAAAAAATTGATCGGTTTAATTGCAGTTGCAGACACATTAAAGGACAATTCAAAACAGGCAATAGAAGAATTGCATAAAATGAATAAGGAGATTGTGATGATCACCGGCGATAATGAAAGAACCGGCAAAGCAATTGCTAAACAGCTTGGAATAGGCCATGTATTGGCAGAGGTCCTGCCGCAAGACAAAGCAAATGAAATAAAAAAATTACAAAAAGAGAAGAAAAAGGTTGCAATGGTCGGGGACGGGATAAATGATGCTCCTGCCCTCGCGCAAGCTGACTTGGGGATCGCAATAGGCTCCGGAACTGATGTCGCCATAGAAACCGGCGATATAGTTTTGATAAAGAATGATTTACGGGATGTAGTCACAGCAATTGATTTGAGCAGGTATACATTAAGAAAAATAAAACAAAATCTTTTTTGGGCATTTGCTTACAATACTTTGGGAATTCCAATAGCTGCAGGAATCTTATACCCATTCACCGGCTGGCTTTTAAATCCAATAATTGCTGGAATTGCAATGGCATTTTCTTCTGTATCGGTTGTTGGCAATACACTCCTAATGAGGTTTTATAAGCCTGTGATCAGGTAAGGCATTGGGAAGATGGTTTTTATCAAATTATGTAACCATAAATTAACATAAAAATCAAAAAAAACTGCCGAAACTTTTAAATATGAGTTCTATTTAATAATTAAAAAGTATGTTTTGGGGGGATTCAATATGAAAAGAACATTACTGGGTTTTATGATTTTCATTGTCTTGATTCTAGGCGCATGCCAAATAGTGCAGCAGCCTATAGGGGAAGAAGAAGCTGAAGAAGAGGTTGAATTGCAGGGTTCTTATAAAATTGGAGTAATTTATCCTTTAAGTGGAGATGCTGCTTCTTATGGTTTACCTATACAAAGAACTACAAAGATAGCGGTAGATGAGATAAATGCAAAGGGCGGTGTAAATGGCAGGAAATTGCAGATAATTTACGAAGATGGAAAATGCAATCCTAAAGATGGAAATGCCGGTGCTCAAAAACTTGTTGATGTTGACAAGGTCCAGGTCATAATAGGTGGAGTTTGCTCAGGAGAGACTTTAGGAGCAGCTCCTATTACAGAAGCAGGCAGGGTTATTTTAATTTCACCAAGCGCAACATCCCCGGATGTAACAGATGCCGGAGATTTTGTATTCAGAACAGCGCCAAGCGATGCTTTTGCCGGCGTTGTTGCTGCTGAATATGCCATAAGTGAGTTAGCAGCTGAGAAAGCTGCTGTTATAACAGAAGCAACAGATTATGCTCAAGGTTTAAGAGAAGTCTTTAATGATAATTTCGCAGAATTAGGCGGCGAGATAGTTTCTGATGAGACATTCAATCCAGAAGACACTGATTTTAGAACACAAGTCACTAAAGTAAAAGCAGCTAAGCCAGATGTAATCTATATAGTCCCTCAATCTGAGCAAAAAGGTGTTTTATTGGTAAGACAGATCAAAGAAGCTGGACTGACACAGCAGCTAATAACTGCAGAAGTTCTTATCGGAAGAAATCTGATTGCAGAGAATGAAGAACTGGAAGGCATCATCGGGGTAGAACAAAGGTTTGATGAAGATGCTCCGAAAGCTTCAGCACTTCTTGCGAAGTATAAAGAACAAGCTAACCAAGACGCACCATTCCCTGCTTACATGTCAGGATCTTATGATATTGTGTATCTGATAGCAGAAGCAATAGAAGCAGTAGGCTATGACGGTGAAAAGATAAGGGATTACTTATACGGTGTTGAAGACTTTGAAGGTGCATTGGGCAAGATCACATTTGATGAAAGGGGAGATGTATTGCTTGACTTTGCAGTGAGACAGGCAAAGGACGGCAAAATAGAAACCTTAAAGTAAATTTTTTTCTTATTTTTAGGATTTTTGTCTGGAGTGTAAAATAAAAAAATAGAGGCTGCAAACTATAATATTGGAAATAATTATATAGCATTATATTTTCATTTTTATCTATGATTAAAGCGGTTATTTTTGATTGGGATGGTACTTTGGCTGATACTAGACAAGCTATTGTCCAAGCATCTAAAAAGGCATTAAGTAGTGTAGGATGCAATGTTGAAGATAACTTCATAGCTAGCCGAATTGGAACGGGCACAAGAACTATCCTTAAAGATGCGCTTGATTCTGAGAATATTAATTATGATGATAAATTGTTTGATAAACTATCAAATCAAAAGGATGAAATCCAAAGTAAATCTTTTGAAATAATCAGAATATTTGATGGATCTGTGGAACTTCTTGAAGAACTAAATGGAAAAATAGCAGTAGCAGTATCATCAATGAGCGTTAGAAAAGTTGTGGACAGTCTATTTAACCATTTTAATCTAAATCATTATTTTTCCGTTACTGTTGCAGCTAACGAAGTTTCAAAGCCAAAACCTAATCCAGATGTTTTTTTAGCTACAGCAAAGAAATTGGGAATTAATCCTAATAATTGCGTGGTTGTTGAAGATTCTACTTATGGTGTAGAGTCAGCTCAGAGAGCTGGAATGAAAGTTATAGCCGTCCCATCTGGTACTTCTACAAAGGAAGAATTACTAGCAAAAAAACCAGATTTGTTTGTCGAATCATTAAAAGAAAAAGAAAAAATAATGGATTTCATCTTTAATAACTAATAGAATCAAGCCAGCCCCTTAATTATTAATTCTCCTGACGATTGAATCTAACAATCCAAAAATTTAAATAACTTAATACTAGACAGAGTGAAATGGTTTCATTCGAAATACTTCCACAACTGATAATTAATGGACTGATTGCCGGCTCAATATATGCATTAGCAGCATCTGGTTTTTCTTTGGTGTATTATGTCATCAAGTTTCTTCATTTTGCGCAAGGCGCTATATTAACTGTATCGGCCTACATTTTTTTCTTATTCCTAAATATCCTGGGGGTGCATTATATCTTGAGCGCTGTATTGGCCATAATTTCAGCTCTGCTTACAGTCTGGCTGATGAACTGGCTTGTTTATAGGCCATTGAGAAAGAGAAGCGCAACAGGAATTGTCTTGCTTATTGCTTCGGTGGCACTTCTTATGCTGTCTGCATCATTGATGCAGGCATTATTCGGATCAAGTACAAAAGTTTTAAACTTAAGCAAGTCCAATATCACTTATACTTTTGGATTCCTGACAATAACATTTATCCAGATTTCAATAATAATAACGGCAATTGTTTTATTCTTATTATTGTGGTTTATACTAAAAAAGACAAGACTTGGAAAATCCATGAGAGCACTGGCTGACAACAAGGAAGTTTCCCAGATTGTCGGTATAAACCCGGAAAAAATTTACTTCTATACATTCTTAATTGCAGCTTTTTTAGGCGGTGTTGCGGGAATTCTGATAGGGCTGGAGCAGAATCTGTACCCGAGAATGGGGATCATAATCATAATTAAAGGATTTATCAGTGCTGTTGTCGGCGGAATAACATCTGTTCCTGGCGCCATTGTCGGCGGATTATTTATCGGATTAGTCGAGAATCTGGGGATCTGGTTCCTGCCAAGCGGCTATAAGGATGTTATTTCATTCACAATCTTGTTGTTGTTTTTATTGTTCAGGCCGCAAGGAATATTCGGGGTGAAGAAAAGAGATGATACATGAATTCCTATTTTCATTTGTAACCTTTTTGTTTATCTATTTCCTGGTAGCTGTCTCGCTAAATCTTACAATAGGATTCACCGGATTGGTTAATCTGGGTCATATGGTATTTTTTGGAGTAGGGGCTTATACTTCAGCAATACTGACGATAAATGGCGTGCCGTGGTATTTTGCCATCATTGTGGCCGGAGTTGTAGCATCTATTTTAGGCGCGATAATTGCTTCAATAACTGTAAGACTGAAAGGGGATTATTTTGCAATGGTGACTTTAGGGCTGGTCTTCATCGCAATAGCAGTATCAAGAAACTGGATTTCCTTGACACGGGGCGCTTTGGGCCTGCCTGGAATTCCAGACATATTCAGGAATAATTTTTATTACACTTTATTTACGATAGGTGTAGTGACTATAGCTATCATAATTATTTATTTCCTTACAAATTCAGAAACAGGAAAGATTTTCCAGGCAATAAGGGATGATGAGACAGCTACTGCAATTCTTGGCAAAAACACCTATTTTTACAAGATACTTTCTGTTGCGATATCGACATTTTTTGCAGGGATTGCAGGGAGTCTGTTTGCGCATCACCTGAACTTTATCGATCCTACACTATTTGATTTGGAATTATTTGTTTTTATACTTGCAATATTAATTTCAGGCGGTCTAGCTTCTATAAAAGGAACAATTGTTGCTGGTTTTATTTTATCAGTTTTAATAACTTTATTGAGATTTGTGGTTGTAACGCCTGAATTGATCGGTCCAATGAGGAATATGTTATTCTTAGTTATCCTGATATTGATATTAATCTACAGGCCGAGAGGGATATTCGGAAGGGTTGATGTATGATGTTATCTCTGAAAAACGTATCAAAAAGTTTTGGAGGGGTCAAGGCAGTCAATGGATGCACGTTTGAAGTAGAAGAAAATACAATAACTTCTTTGATTGGGCCAAATGGGGCTGGAAAGACAACAGCATTCAATATAATAAGCGGGCTGACAAAGATTGACAAAGGAACAATTAGATTGATTCGCAAGAATATAACAAATCTGCCTGCTTACAAGATTGCACAATCAGGAATAAGCAGGACTTTTCAGCTTACTAAAGTTTTTAAGAACATGTCAATAAAGGATAATCTTCTTATTGCGAAAAAAACAGATGAAGAAGAGATGAAGCAAGTCCTGGATAGTGTTTATCTGGAAAAACCGCTTGATACAATTGCAAGCGAGCTTTCCTATGGGCAGCAAAGGCTTTTAGAATTGGCAAGAGCTTTGCTGATGCCGCATTCACTCTTGATGCTCGATGAGCCAACAGCTGGCGTGAATCCAAAAATAAGACAGGAATTTAAATCTATACTGAAAAAACTAAAAAAACAGGGAAAGACTGTGCTGCTCATTGAGCATGACATGGAATTCGTGATGGACATCAGCGATTTTGTAATTGTAATGGACGAAGGAAAAGTTTTGAGGGTGGGAAAACCGAAAGCGATAGTTAAGGATAAGAAAGTTTTGGAGGCTTATCTAGGCAAATAGGTTTTTTCAAATTTAAAATTTTATTATCATTGGGAGCCCAGTACAATAACGAAAAATTCAATAATAAAATAAAATTAAAAAGTCTAATAAATCAAATTAAAAAATAAATAAAAAAACTACAAAAATTAAAAATGCTGTCAATAAAAAATCTTCAGAGCGGATACGACAAAATGCAGATTTTGTTTGGCATTAACTTAAATATAAAGCCGAATGATATTGTTGTCATCATCGGTCCTAATGGCGCAGGAAAATCCACATTGCTGAAGAGCATATTCAACCTAGTCAATATCTACAAGGGGAAAATAATGTTGAGGAACAAGAATATTACAAAGATTCCGACTCACGAATTGATCCAATTAGGTGTCAGTTTTGTTCCGCAGGGAAGGCAGGTATTCAATTCCTTGACTGTGAGGGAAAATCTTGAGATGGGGGCTTTCCTGACAAGCGATAAAAAAATGATCGAGGAAAGGATGAAAGAAGTTTTAGAGCATTTTCCTGATTTAAGAAAGAAGCTTGATGATTATGCGTTTAACCTGTCAGGAGGACAGCAGCAGATGGTTGCAATCGGCAGGGCATTGATGCAGGATCCTCAATTATTACTTTTGGATGAGCCCTCGCTTGGATTAAGTCCAAAAATAATGAAAGGGCTGTTCAAAAAAATACAGGAAATCAATGATGAAGGCGTCACTATCATCATTGTTGAGCAGAATGCAAAGCAGGCGACAAAGATTGCTGATAAAATAATTGTCCTAGAGGATGGCAAAATAGCACTTACCGGCGGTAAGAAATTATTAAAGGACAAGAGAATACAGCAAATCTATCTTGGTGGACGTTGATTAGTTCACCCTAAAGTCAATTTCTACATTTGCATGGACTATTAAGCTGACTTTGAGTTTTTTTGTGAAATCGTCAATGTTTTTGATGATTTTTTTGTCATAGCCCTTTTTATTAAAATTTGGCAGCCCTAAAATGACAAGATCAGAGTGCTCTGAGCTCCTGAATATGTGCTCTTTTAGGTTTCTTTCATTTCCGTGGAAAACGTGCAGTTCAGTATTTTCAATCCTGGATTCAGCTATCATGCTTTCCAAGAGCTGCTTTTCCTTTTCAACCTGATTTGAATCTTCGACTAACTTGAAAATACGGATTATGGCACCTTGTTCAAGCCATTGCTTTGAATGCGTAATCAAATAAGCCAGTAAAATCATGAAGTTTCCATTCCTGCCGGAGTTCCACCAAACATCCACATATTTCAAACTAGTAAATCCAGTCTGGTTTCGCAGAATAATCACATTTTTCTTGAGCTTTTCAGTATCTGCTACAAGCTTGTCTATCTCTATATTCTTGTCAAAGTCAACTAGTACTGTGTTAAGCGGCATATTGCCCAGAGTCTCTCCTTGTATAAGGCTGCTGACAGCCCCTTCAAAATCATCATTCAGTATGATTCTTGGAAATATTTCCAGTTTCTTTTCTTCAACATATTTACCTATGGAATCCTCGATTCTTTTTCGCTCTTTTGCATTATTTTTTAGATTTCCCTCTTTCAAGAAATACATTTTTGTTACGCTTCTTTGTGAGCCTATCCAATGAAGAATGTTTGCAAGGGCATCCTTGTTCAAGTCGTTTGCACAGAAAGCAAGTATTGTAGGACGCCAATTCTTCTTGCCTTTTTCAGTTTTGGCCATTCGCTTGAGAAGAAGCCTTAGCAACTGGAAAAATACACCTTCCCAAACACCTTCAACTTTCATCGATTTTTTTGATTTATAGAGGTAAAAGAAGATTATTAATTGAAAACCTATGCCTAAGATCATAATTCTAGGGTCAAACAAGTACATGATTGCGTATGATGCAAACATGCCGTAGAATGAAATAATCGGGGGTGTGTAGAATAACGGCCTATAGCTTGGATTTTGGGAGATTTTCTCAAAAAATGCAGCTCCATTAATCCACCCATACACGCTCAGGAAAAACATTGCCACTATCTGTGAAACTAGTTCAAGAGAACCTATTAGGATAACTCCCAATCCGATAGCAAGACTGAATAAAATCGCTATTCTGGGCTCTGAGCTTTCCCCTATTGAGCCGCCCAGAAAATGAAATGAATTAGGCAATACTTTATCCTTCACCATGGCCCTTAAAGAGCGCGGGCCTGTCAAAAGGCTGCTTAAAGCTGATGATGATGTTGCCATGATTATTCCTAACAAAACTAAAGGAGAAAAAATTGCAATTGACTGAATGACAAATGGGTTTGAGGCAAGTTCGCCAGCAGGAGCTGCTAAGGATAATTTAACAGCTAGTGCGACATAGACAACCATAGTGACTATAATTGCAGAAAAAGTTCCGATGACTAAACTTTTTCTTGGATTCTTAAGCTCGCCGCTCATGCCAACTCCAGCGTCTATACCTGTAACTGCCGGAAAAAACATTGCAAATGCTATCCAGAATGGCAAAGTGCCTGGTCCAAAAAATGATAAAGTCAGAGTTTGAGTGTTTGGGCCTAGAAAGATTGACACTAAACTCAATAAAAGTGCAGCAAGTATTGCATATTGGATTTTTATGACAAAACGTGCACCGATATAAACTATCAATCCAAAAATACCTAAAGCAATCAATGCTATCAGTTGTTCCGGCACAATAAGGTTTAATGAAACAAGAATGCTGTTGATACCCCTTGCAAATGCAATCGCATAAAAGCTTGCTGCAATTGTCTGCGCCAGGTAAAGCTGGATTCCTAATGCCCCTCCAAATTCCGATCCTAAGCTTCTGGAAATTAAGTAGTACAGACCACCAGCTTTGACATTGATGTTTGTCGCTATCGAAGAAATCGAGAATGCAGTTGCAATTGTGACAGAATGAGCGATAAGTATTATCAGCAATGTCTTGAGAAGCCCTACACCGCCAATCACCTGAGGAGCAATGTAATACATGACTGCTCCCAGGATAGCTAAAGAAGACGGCAGGAAAACACCAGAGAAAGTCCCAAACTTTTTGATCTTTTTTACAGCAGAGCTAATCTCAACCATGCTTTTGGAGTAAAAGAGGGATTATTTAAAGGTTGTTAAAATAGATAAAAGCAACCTATTTAAACCAAAACTTAATTCTTCAGCCTATGGCGAAGCATAATGTGTCAAGGACTATACTTCTTCATATTTGTGTCCTGTGACTAGAACTTCAACATAAACTTTACTGCCTTGAATTGTATAAAGAATCCGAAGTTTTCCAACTCTTATTCTATAATAATCCTTTAAATCGTAATGTAATCTCTTGTTTCTTTCAGGTTTCTCTTCAAGTTCATGCAATTTGCTCAAAACTTGATCTTCAAGCGCTTTGTTCTTTAATTTCTTCAAATCCTTTAAGAAAGAGTCTGTTAATACAACTTCATAATTCATTTTTTGAGAACATCTTTTAGCTTGTGCACTCTTCCAGCTTCGATGTCTTCTTTGCTTTTTCTTATTGATTCCTGAATTTCAGGATTGTTCATAAGTTCAATAGATTCAACTATAGCATCAAATTCTTCCTTAATTCTTACAAGGTCGCTTATTGCTTTTTTATTTACAGCTATTGTTTCAACCATATCTCCATCTATCAGTTTAGTGATTCTAACCTATATAAACGTTTCGGGCTGACAATTTGAGAGATGTGTAATTTTTCACTATCCAACATAAAAGCAACCTATTTAAACCAAAACTTAATCCTTTAATCTATGGCAAAGCATAACGTGTCCAGGACAATGTCGACTCAGCATCCTGACAATGTCAATCATCCGTTTTTTTCCGGCAATTCAGAGCTTGGCGGTGAAGACGAGATAAAGGAAGTCTTCTATACTTTTTCACATATGCATTCCCAGGAACAGTTATGGGATTGTGAAGGGAAAGAAGTTGATAATTTTGTTGTTAAAAAATTATTAAGCAAGTATGAACATTATTTCAGGAAAAACAAGCTTGGAAAGGATGTTTTTCTTACTTTAAGAGTTCCAAACCCTTCTGTTGAGAAAAATGAAGCGAAAATATTGCTTGAGACTTTGGAAAGCATACCAAGAAATTTTGATGCTGCAAAAGCGTTTTACGATGATGATATAGCACCTATTTTCGAGATTGCCCTGCCGATGACAACTGATTACAGGGAGCTAGTCCGAATATCAAAATATTACAAGCAGTATGTTGTGGGTAAGCAGCATAATAAGCTGGGAAATGACATGACCATTGCGCAATGGATCGGCAAGTTCAAGCCTGAGTCATTGAGGATAATCCCTTTGATTGAGGACAAGGAATCAATCCTTAATCCTGAAAATATTGTTGAGCCTTTTTTGAAAGAAGAGAAGACTGAGGAATATCAGAGAGTTTGGCTGGCGAGAAGCGATCCCGCATTAAATTACGGAAATCTTGCAACAGTTTTAATGCTCAAGGTATCTCTTCAGAAGCTAAGAGATATTCAGGAAAAACTTTCTATCGATATTCTTCCTATTCTTGGATGCGGAAGCGCTCCTTTCAGGGGAAATTTCAAGCCAACAAACATAAAGAATTGTGTGCAGGGCTATCCAAGCATTTACACTTACACTTTGCAGTCAGCATTCAAGTATGACTATGGCATGGATGATGTAACTGATGCTGTTAAGTTTTTGAATGAGACAAGGCCATCAAATCCAGTCAGTGTTGATGAGAAAAGATGCGTTTCAATCATTGAAAAACTGATGAGCGAGTACAGAAAGCAAGTCAAGCTTCTTGGTGAGTCAATAAATAACATGTCCCCTTACATTCCTCCAAGAAGAAAAAGAAAATTGCATATCGGCTTGTTCGGCTATTCAAGAAGTGTTGGTGATCTGAAACTTCCAAGGGCAATAACCTTTTGCGCTTCACTTTATTCTTATGGTCTGCCTCCTGAAATCATCGGGTTGAATGCTTTGGATGAAAAAGACATTGATTATATCAAGGACATTTACGCAAACTTTGACAATGATTTACGAGATTCACTAAAATACCTGAATAAAGACAATTTGAGTGTTTTTCCCAAAGAAATTGTTGATAAGATTGATAAAATCAGCGGAATTGTCAAATATGATGTTGACAAAAAACACAAGAAAGTAACTTCCATAATCCTTGAAGACCTGAAGAGGAAAGATCATAGGTTGCTTTCCGAGAATATAACACGAGCAGGATTTATTAGGGGATTTTTGGGGTAGGAATCCATTTTTCGCTATAATTCTTAGCAAATTTGAAGTCATTTAATGAAATCAAAAGAAATTTATACTACTAATTTAAAAAATATATCATGAACTTAGGCAGGGTACTCAAAAATTTCAATTATTATGCAATGGCCTTATTGAGGATACAAAATGCCAAAGTAGATGCGGCCAACAATAGTTTTGATATACTCAAATATGAATACCTAAAAAGATTGGTATTGGGGCAGATTGATTGGCATGATCTGGGAACTTTATCCAGAAAAAGCGAGCTCGAATTAGTAAGACAAATTAGTATAGATTTGGATCATCTGCTGCAAATCAAGGAAAGATTAATCCAGCACGTTTTTGCGGTTTTTGTAAGGACAAACAAGCCTCAGACCCGATTATATTTTGACCTTTTAAACAGAGGTCAAGTTCCGTTAAGCCAGTTGGCAGAACATTCTAAAGACATATCAATTCTTCGAAGCAAGCTGGTTGTCGGGAATGCTGGAGATGATGTTCGTGCAATCCCTTTGACTGACATTCCATATTCCGGAATTCACAGATTCTTAAGGCTGATCCATACTTTCGAATATCTCCAGAAGGCATTGAGACCCGGATTATTCAAAAAAAGCCTGATTTCAATTTTAAGAGGTGAAGCAAATGCCCTGCAAAAAGGAAATTATGGCAAGTATATGAAATTGTATGGACAGGAGAAGGCATACTGCTATGGCGTCTTTCATGCTATAAGGTCGGACCTGGAAGAAGACCTCCAAATAGCGCATTCTGTCAAAGATCCATATATAGCAACAGCCCTTAGATTGGTCACTACACAGCACATCTATTTGCTGCATAATCTTATTTGCGTATTCTGTTTCTGCGCTTCCCTGGGAGAACAATTAAATTTTGATGTCCAGATCAGCAAACTTAATAATAACATGCACAGGAGCACGGCCATTTCCGGGATTGAAGCTGAGCCAGCGCCTGACGGCACTCCAATCACAGATAGAGAAAAAAGAATTCTCAGTGAAATTTCATCAACAATACTGTCAAACCCGGGAGCATATTTCATTCCCTCGAAAAATCCGGCATTTAAATTTTCCGGCAACGTGCTGTCTTTTGATTCAGTATACATGGACAGGTTTTTTCATCGGGATACAAGAGTAAGGACTGACGGCAAAGTATATGCGAGCTTTATTGAGGCTCCAAACAGCAAAAAAGTTGTTTTATACTTTCCTTTCAGAAGCACGGAACCTGGACACTTTCATAATTTCGCCAGAAAGCTGAAAGAGAGGGGAATCTCCAGCCTGATAATGATGCTGCCTGGGCATGACTTAAGAAAAAATGACTCAATTGACGGGCAGGATCCAATTTTTCGGCTAGCGTATACGGCTCAGTTGAACAGATAATCCAGACTGTAAATGACTCAATCGTTGCAACTAACTGGCTGCAACAAAGAGGCTATTCTAGTTTTGGAATATTGGGGGCGAGTATCTCCAGTGTTTTCCCCCCTATACTGCTGTGCATGGATTCAAGATTATCCACCGGCGTCTTTGTTGTCCCAAGCGACGATCCGGTAAAATCAATGTCAGGAGTGGCAACCCAGAATATCAAAAAGATGTATGAAAATTCCGGAGTGACTCCTGAAGAATTAACTGGATATTGGGAATGTGTCTATCCAAGGCAGTACTACAAAAGAATGCCTGCTCAGATGAGAAACAAAGTTTACTTCTATACTCAAGTTGCCAAATATGATAAGATGACCCTAACAGAAAGGGGTTTGGAGACAGCAAGATTGGTGCAAAATACATTCTACCATGCCCATTCTGAACAAATTCATATGACGCATGTATCCCAGGCACTATCTACATTTTGGTATGGAGAAAAAATAATCGATTTTCTGGTACGGGCAATGGGTCGGGAAAGACTATAAATTAATTTCTGAAAACATAACAAGAGCTGGATCTGTTAGGTAGATTAAAAATAATTCTGAAAGAAGAAATAATAATTTTGTCAATACGGCCTTTTCCTGCACATTGATTGCGTAAGGGGCACATTATCTTCAGAAACCTTTTCTTTGTCACGAGCAATTTTTAAAGCGCAGCCATACCATTCAAATTCATCAAGAAATTTGACAATTCTTCTGTTATATGCTTCATCTTTTGGGTTTCCATCATCATCAAAAGAGTCGTGCACTTTTGAGATAGGGAACATAGAAGGGATGCTGACAGAACCTAGTTCACCCATTATGGCCCTTAGATGCACTGCAACTCTTACGCCTCCAAAAGGGCCTGCGGAATAAGTCACAATGCCGCTTGGCTTGAAGAAATATTCAGATTGATAATGATCAAGCAGATTCTTAAGTACAGCAGGCAGGCTGTGGTTGTATTCAGCACTGACAACAATGAAACCATCTGCGTTTTCCAGGATTTGAGCAAGCTTTTCCATCATTTCAGGAGCTTTTCCTTTTTCAAACTCCTTGTACATCTTGTCAAGAAAAGGAAGCTTATACTGCAATGGATCGACTAAAGCTACTTTATGGCCTCTTTCTTCAAGTTTTTTAGCTACGAATTTTGCTGCTTTTATTCCCTGTCTGCCAGTACGCACAGAACCGTATATGACTGCAATGTTAAGTTTCATGATGGTGGGCAAAATTTATATAGATATAAAACTTTTGTTTAATATGTCGGAAAATATATCATCAATCTGTGACTGATGGACGTAGTCCAATTATGGTTGGCCATATGATATATTTCCGAGCATGCTCAAAAACCACTTCATGTGGTTTTCGTTAAGAGCTAGAACCAAAAAGATTAAAGGTGGTTTTTGACACATGAATAAAAAAATAATTTATTTATTATTTTTCTTGAGTGTCTTGATTATCAGCAGCTGCGATACACAAGTTATAGATGACACTCCTGCACCAGAACCAAAATGCGGAATTGAAAACTGCCATGGGCTTGATATCAAATGCGGCTCAAATGTTCCGGATTTCTGCACGGAAATCTACAAGCTTGGGGATAAATGCAGGCAGTTTGCCAACTGTGAAACAATCGATGGAAGCTGTCAATTTGTAAGCAACGAACAATTCGAAGAATGCAAATCTTGTGTTGATAATTGTGTAGCACAATATGAAGATGATGCTAACAAAGCTTTTGAATGTGAAAGTAATTGTTAAACGAGGTGAAAAATGACATTTAATGCAACAAGATTTGGTTTGGCCGGCGGAATTATTTGCGGGTTGTTCTTTTTAGTCATAACCTGGATTTCAATGTTTAACGGCTATGCCATGGGATATCTTAATCTGATAGGCAGTGTCTATCCTGGATATACTGTTAGTTTTTTAGGCAGCCTTATAGGTTTTGCATACGGGTTTGTAGAATGCTTTGTAGCGTTTTTCATATTTGCCTGGCTGTACAACTGGTTAGAAAGTCTTTAAGCAGCAATCTCAACAACTTTTATCTTGAACTTCAAAGTTTTTCCAGCCAAAGGATGATTCATGTCAATAGTTATCTCTTTATCTGATACTTGAGTTATCTTTGCCGGAAACTGCTTTCCTTCCGGTGATTTCAAAAGCAATGCCATCCCTTCTTTTGGCTCTGGTTCAGGCGGCAATTTGTCCCTTGGAATTTTATTTACCAATGATGCATTTATGTCACCGTAAGCTTCTGATGGCTTCAGATTTATTTCTTTTTCCTGCCCTTTTTCCATGCCTGTGACAGCCTCATCAAAACCCTTGATGACCTGGCCAGAGCCTACTTCAAATTCCAAAGGCAGCTTGTCTTTAGATGTGTCAAATACCGTGCCATCTTCCAATGTTCCGGTATAATCAACTTTTATCTTGTTTCCTTTTTTGACTTGCATATTAACAACCCCATTCCGTAAAAACAAGCCGAACTCGTTTTAACATTTTTTTCATAGGATTTGGGCATTTTATTTAAATGTTATGATTGAAATCAATAAATTTATTAATCGATAAAGGATAGTTTACAACAAATGAAATCAAGCAATACTCTGTTTGTTATCCTGATTTTTGCAGCTATTTTCATGATTGGATGTACAATTGATCCTGTTTATTACACAGATGAGAACCTGGATTTTTACGCTGAAGAACAATATAATGAAGAAGTTGTTGATAAGGTAGAAGAAGTTGATAAGGTAGGAGATGTTGAACAAGAATTTGATGATGAATTCTATGATGAAGAAGAATTTTATGATGATGAATACTTCTTCATGGAGCCGGAAGACTGTTTTGAAGGTGAAAAATACGATCCGGTTGAGAAATTATGTTACATAGATTGTGATACTGAAGAGGAATGCCTCAGGATAGAGGAAGAGATCAGCCAAAATGCAGAGGACATAGGCGAGGATTTTTTTGAGGGCGAAGAGGATTTCAAGGATATAGTACCTGAAGATATTACAATCCTGGCTAAATACAATATCAACGGCGAGGCTATCCAATTATATGAAAAGCCGGCATTGGATGACAATTCATTGAAGACATTGCAGGATGATTCTGACAAGCACCAAATAATCTGGGATAGGTATAAATCCCTCATTCCATTGTCCAATACGCCATTCTTGGTCGAATATCATGTCGGGACTGACGGAAAAGAAGAGACTTTTGCTGCAGTAAACCAGAATGAAAAAAACCTGAAAAATTGGGATTTGATGATTGACATCCAGGATGCTTTTGTGAGCGGCAATGAGCTTGACAAGAAAGAATTGACATACACTTTGATACATGAATTCGGGCATCTGCTGACATTGAATGAAAAACAGGTTGATCTGATACTGAATGCAGACCTTTCAGATGATGATTTTATCAGGCTTGAGAAAAACTGCAATCCTAACTTCTTTACCCGGGAAGGCTGCACCAAAAAAAGTTCCTATATGAACCTATTCTTCAGCAAATTCTGGAAAGGCACCTATGATGAATTCCTGGGTTTTCAGGAAATTGAAGATGATGATGAATATTACGAAGCTTTGGATAATTTTTACATCAAATATGAATCAAGGTTTGTGACTGACTATGCTGCAACAAACCCCGGAGAAGACATAGCAGAATCCTGGACTGCATTTGTTCTTCAGGAAAAGCCAAATGGGAACAAGATTTCAGACCAGAAGGCCAAATTCTTCTATGACTTTCCTGAATTGGTAAAATTGAGAAAGATCATAAGAGCAAGAATATGAAAGATACTCAAAAACTTGTAGTTTCTTTTTACAAATACGTTAAAATAAATGATTCTCTGGAATTCCAGCAGCAGCATCTTGAATTCTGCAAAGAATTAGGATTAAAAGGCAGGATAATGGTGGGTGAAGAGGGTATTAATGGCTGTGTTTGCGGCCCAAAAGATATTGTTGAAGAATATAAGAAAAATTTGAGAAGCAATCCTTTGTTTTCTGATATTGATTTTAAAGAACAGCTCGTAGATAAACCTGCTTACAGAAAAATGTTTGTCAGGTTAAGGAAAGAGATTGTTAATTTTGGTTTTGATGTCGATCTTAAGAATACTGCCAGCTATATGACGCCAAAAGAACTGAAAGAATCACTTGACAAAAAAGAAGACATTGTTTTGGTTGATATGAGAAATGATTATGAAGCAAAAATTGGCAAGTTCAGGAATGCAAGAACTGTAAGTATGTGCACTTTTAGGGAATTGCCGGAAAAATTAAATGAAATCGAAGATATTAAAGATAAAAAAATAGTTACTTATTGCACTGGCGGCGTTCGATGCGAAAAAGCGTCTGCTTTCCTGAAAGAGCATGGTTTCAGCAACGTATCACAGCTTAAAGGAGGTATCTTAAGTTTCTGCAATGAATTTCCTGACACTTATTGGGAAGGAAAGTGCTTTGTTTTTGATGACAGGCTGGCTGTACCGATGAATAAAAACCATGAGCCGATCGACAACTGTGTTTGGTGCGGAGTCAAATCAGATGAAATAATGAACTGCCATAACCTTGACTGCGATAAATTGTTTATTTCCTGTGACGGATGCAAAGAAAAACACAATACAAGCTGTTGTGAAGGATGTCGTGTTGCTCCTAAGAGAAGGAAAGTGTGTGTTTTGATTCAAGATAGTTAAATTTATAAAATAAACTTGTTTTCTGAAATTAATGAAACAAACTGATCCTGACACATTGGCTATAGCAGAATTGTTACATTCTACTTTATTAGAGAGATACTCTCCAGGTCAAGAATTAGGGCTTACTACAGTTAAAGAAGAAGCTGCTGTAATTGTTAGGGATCTTGAAGCTACATGTAATGTTGTATCTGTTTTATTGGCTATGCAGTGCTCAGGTTATGTTGCTAGACATGGAATGGGGTATGTATTGCAACCACTTTCTCAAGGCTAGCCAATTTTAAGAAGTTTATAAATTCTAAATACAATAGAAACCTTTAAAAAGCGGGCCCTATAATGGAGATATAGTAATAACAACAAAAAGCTGGGATTATATCAGCTTTAGAAGAGCAGGAATATACATATTGATGATTAGTGGTTCAGTCTTCAAATAAATGCTATATTTCTGAGATTAATTGAACGTAAAAATGAACTTAGACATAAACTTAAAGCCAGAACTGGCTAGAGCATTTCAGGAATTAGGATTTTCTGAGTTGACAGACATCCAGAGAAAAGCAATCCCTTTAATCCAGAAAGGGCAGGATGTTATTGGGCAGTCTCAGACAGGATCAGGAAAGACTGCGGCGTTTGGATTTCCAACACTGGAAAAGATAAATCCTGCTTATAGATTGCAGGCTGTAATATTAGTTCCTACCCGCGAATTGTGCGAACAAGTCGCAACAGAAATGAGAAAATTTGCCAAGCACATGCGTGTGAAGATTATCCAGGTTTATGGCGGGGTTTCTATCAATCCGCAAATTCATTCCCTGATGAGCGCCAACATTGTTGTTGCAACACCCGGAAGAATGCTCGATCATGTCCAGAGGCGGACGATTCAACTGAATCAAGTCAGGACCTTAATTCTTGATGAAGCTGATAAAATGTTTGAGATGGGATTCATAGAAGATGTTGAGAAAATAATCTCCCAGATACCTAAAGACAGGCAGACATTGCTGTTCAGCGCTACAATATCAACACAGGTGCAGGATATTGTAAGGCATCACATGAAACATCCTGTCAAAGTCAAGGTCCAGTCTTATGTTGAAGAAAGCAAGATGAAACAGCAATTCTATGATATTGAATCAAAAAATAAATTTTCACTATTGATGCATCTTCTGAAGCATGAATCGCCTGGGTTGACCTTGATATTTTGCGCAACAAGGAGAAGAGTTGATGTATTGAGCAAAAATCTTTACAAACAAGGCGTAAACTCAGAAGGTTTGCATGGCGGATTGACGCAAAACAGGAGAAAGCGGGCAATTGACCTATTTCATAATAAGAAGATTGATATTTTGGTCGCAAGCGATGTTGCAGCAAGGGGATTGGACATAAAGAATGTAAGCCATGTCATCAATTATGATTCTCCAAAAACTTCAAAAGAATATATCCACAGGATCGGAAGGACAGCAAGAGCCGGACAGGAAGGCACAGTCATCTCACTCATTGCAGAAGCAGACCATGAAAACTTCAGAAATGTGATGAGTGACAGGTCAATAGTCATAGAGCAGGTTCAGGTTCCTCAATTTGAGAGAGTTGCTTTCTTTGCCGGATCCAGAGATTCCGGACAAGGCCGTGGCGATCGCAGAGGAGGATATTCAAATAGAGGCGGACATAGAGGTGGATACAGAGGCCACTCAGGCGGAAGATCCCATGGAGGAGGATATAGAGGAAGAAGTTCTCATGGCTCAGGAAGATCCCATCATTCAGGTGAAAGATCATCATATTCAGGTGAGAGGTCTCATTCAGGAGAACGATCTCATTCCGGTGAAAGATCACACCGTTCAGGAGAAAGACCATCACATTCAGGCGGAAGGTCTCATCGTGGTGGCGGTTATCATCACAGAAGAAGGGGTTATAGTAGATAAGTTAAATTCTAGTTTATTTTCGGCGCCGGGGGAGGGAATTACAGCTACTCCTCCATTAGCATTTGAACCCTCGTAGCGTTAGGGTCAACGCTAACTGGATCTTAAGTCCAGCGCCTTAGGCCAGACTCAGCCACCCCGGCTTTACCGAAAACTATAAATATGTCCTTTGTATAATTTACCATGGGTCAACGTTAACTGATTTTTAGTCCAGCGTCTTATGGCCTTTCTCGGCCATTTTTTCTTTATTTTTATCAACAATGATAGAATTCCAGCTTTAAATAGTTCACGCGTCCATGTCCAGTGGGTAGTGGTTATTTATAATATGGGAAAAAAGTTTGGGGGTTGGTGGAAGTGGTGTTAAATGCCAGAAGGGGCTACCACTTTTTCTGTGCCAAAAATGTTTGAGCCTTACTTTTACAAAATGTTTTTATATTAAGAATCAAAGATAATATTATGGCTAAAGATAATCTGAGTTCCAAAGAATTAATATTGATTGTTGTTTCTGCAGTTTTAAGTGCATTTATGTCTGTTTTTGTGTATGTTTTATATCAGGAGAATAACGAAATCTTAACCAACCCATCTACATCAATTTTAACCATAATTTTTATCCAAGCTGTTATCTATCTGTTTTTCATTGCTATTTTGCATATTTGTTCTATAAATTTGTGATTATGTATTCTGAAACGGTGGGGGATAGCTTATCTAGGTTGGGTAATTGGATTCTTAGGTTACTAAAAATTGAGTATATTAAAAAAATTGAAATATTCCCAGACATAGATAAGTTATATCTTAAACATAAAGATCTTTTCAATGCTTTGTTTATTCTTGCTTTTCTAGTTTATTGGATATTAAATATGGAAGTTTTAACACAAACAACAAAATGGTTTTATTATTTGATTTTAATAGTTACTTCATATACAATTATTGATAGGATACTAGTCTATCTTAAACTTAATAAATTTTAATTTTGTAAAAGTACATCCAAAAACCATCCAGAACTCTCACTTACCCAAAAATCCCAAACAAACCTTTTGCTTTCTTTTGCTTGACTTCGATCAGAACTTCTATTTCATCAAGCTGGCTCTTTAGATTATCAACTTGTTCTCGGAGAATTGCTTTTGCAACGTCGCTTGGGACTTCGTCAATCAGATTAGTCAATGTTGAGATTGAATCACTTAGTTTTTCCTTGCTTGATGTAAGCTGGTTAATCTCCTCTCGTTCAGCAGCTTTTGCAAGCCCTAACAATAATCTTAATTTGTATCCGATGCCTTTGTCATCTTCTTTCTTTTCAATGGCTTCTAATTCATCTGAAACATCAAGGACATCGCCTGCCTTGTCTTCTATGATGTAAAGATATTCATTTGGAACATCAGAATCTCTTAATGAAGCTAATTTGCCTGCAGCTTCTCTAACTTTATGCCCTGCAACAATTTCTGTTTTTACTTCTCTTGACCTGTCAGAACTTGCGAAAGTGCTTATCTTGGCGTTAGCAACGAATGGAAGCAATTTTATGTCACCAAAACTGCTAGGGGATATTATTCCTTTGTAAACAGTGGTATCCTGTAATCTTAATTCTTCATGCAAGTCATCGATGAATAATTCCAGTTTAGTTATATCATCCTGGGTTGCTGTGTTCAGGACTGCCAAAACAATCTCGACTTTATCAGCCCCCCTTACATCATCCTCATCTTCTATTATGTCGCCGAATTTGCATCTTATCTCGGCTTCCCTGACTATGAACTTCCTTAAATTCTCCTCAGTCAAGGTTCCAGTACACTTTTGCGCCAATCCTGTTTTTTCTTCACATCTTCTTTTGCTGTCTTCAAAGCAGCGCTGTTTGTCTTCTTCCATCCTTGAACATCTCTGCTCAACATGCCTTAGCTCAGCTTCTGATTCCAGTTCGCAATTATCCCTGTTCCTGAAGTCGCTGTCGGAGTAATGCAGCCTTTCCTGTTCTTTGCATTTTTCAATAAAAGAATTCCTGTCGCATGAAGAAGGCGTGTTTGAACAGCTCCTTTCCTGTTCTAGCCAGGAATGTTCACAATTACCTAAGACATCTTCATAAGTGGCAGCTATAACATTGCCTGTAATCTGGCTTGTACTTGTTATAGTGATACATTCAAAAGCAACAACACATCCTGAGTCATCATATCTTGATGTAATGCTTTCATTTTCTCCACAGCTTGGTTTGGCAATTTCAGGACATGCTATTTCGTTCTTTATGCATTGATAGTCTGTTATACACCCTGCACTGTCATAATAAGTTTCTAAAGTAGAATCTGGATTGCATGTTGGTTCCTGAACTTGTGGGCATTCTGGCTGTTTGCATTCATAAAATACGCAGCCTTTTTCATCAAATCTTTCTTCTATAAATGAATCAGGAGGACATTGAGGCCTTACAGGTTCAGGGCAGGGAACATAACAAGGATCCTGTATATAATTAATTGGAACACATTGGTTGTTTAGGCAGTTATACTGGTCAAAAGTAGATCCATCATGGCAGGTTCCGATTCCGCAATCTGATTTTGTGGTGCATTCAAAATTTGAAGGGCATGGTTCAAAATTGCAGTCAGGAGGTATTCTTCCGACAGCAGTTCCGTCAGGGCAGATTTTTGCATCTTCTGTGCATCCAACTGGTTCACAATCCTGTGGACAATACAATCCTCCACAATCACTAGTACAAACACCTTCGCTGCAACTAGATGAAGTGCATCCTTCATAAGATTCACAAACTCCATTCCCGCAATTAGCGCAGTGCTCTTCCTTAACCCCATTCCTGTCATAATAAGCACAGTTTCCTTCTTTTTTACAAGCTTCAAATTCACAATTAGGGCCAACTCTTGAAACAAAACTTCCGTCAGGGCATTCCCTTGCATCCTGAGGGCATGCAGTTTCTTCAAAGACGCAATCATAAGATTCGCAGCCATTTTGATCAAAATGCTTTACAAGTTTATATCCTTCAACGCACAATGGCAATGCGATCGGAGGACAAACTGTATCTGAGCCTCTTCGGCATTCGTCCCTTACGCTGAAACTGTTTACTCCGCATTTGCCTGTGTCAGGGTTGCAGTGATTTTCACAAGTTTTTCTTGCATCGTTGCTCCATTCGCCTTGGGATATGCATTGTCCGCCATGAGATTCAGTATAGCCATCATAGCATTCCCATTCTGCATATAGAAAACCGACACTTCCTCTGCCTGAATTGTCAACTGGGATAAAATCGTCCCTTTGGGTTCCACCCAAACATCTTCTCAGAAAATCTTCTTTATTGCAATCCTGGTTTTGTTTGAATCTTTCGCATTCCCTTAATAATCTGTCACCTTCAAAATCAAATCTTTTTCTGCATGATTCATCTATATACTGCAGCTGGTCATCAAGGATGAACTTATTTCTTGACTTGCATGCTTCCACTATTGCAGCTTTATTCGGAGGACACGATGAAGCAATTGACTGTATCTTTTCCAATTCACCGGCGTCTTCCCTTACAAAAGGAGTACCTATTCTTGAGCAGTCTTGTTTTGATCTTTCAGTGCAGTCTGACTCGTCTTTATCAAGCTTGCTGCAGAAATTTTGCACTTCTCCGGCTTTTTCCCTGAATTTTTCAATTACAATGTCGGCAATCTTGTTTGGATCATTGCAGTGCTGCTTTATGTCTCTTGGATCTATGTCATCCCCAATAATCTCAAAGACCATCCCAAATATTCTTTCTTCATCAGAATAGCCTTCATAAGACGGCCCAATATCATATTCAGGCCTGAATCCTTCATGTTCATAGGAAAATGTATCTTTTCTTCTTGATCGGTCCTTGAATTCTTCCATCCCCCTTTTAAATTCCAGTTCATCATACCTGTCTCCAAAAATTTCTTTTGCTTTTTTTCGCAAATCATCTTCACTCAGCTCGCCTCTTAGGTAACGATTCATCAGGTCTTCTATAATTCTTTCTTCCCTGCCGAAATCAGGCTGGTCAAATCCTTTATCTCTAAATCCATCATCAAAATCCCCTCTTGAATCTCTAAATTCAGGTCTTGCATCATTTATGGGGGTTGGAGTAGTCGCAAATTGAGCAAAAGCAAGAAAACTGAGAAATAGAAAAGCTACAATTAGTAATGATAATGATTTTTTTACCTTAATCACCTTTTTTTATGTTTCTTGTTGTTAAGGTATTTAAAGTTAACTGAATCAAACCTCAAGATGCTTGAGCTTCAAGAAGAACTTTCTTATTTAGAACTTTACTAGCGCCCAATATTTCAACTCCGAGTAGTTTGTTATTTTCATCGAAATCAAGAATGATGTTTTCATTCAATTGAATTGTTTTCTTTGCTCCGCCTTCCTTTATAGGGTGCTGTAAGTAAATATATGCTGCATCCACATCTTTATCATATTCGAATTTCATCTTATCAAATTAGAGTAACTACCTTTATATAATTTTCTGTTTCAAAGAACACAACTTTAATAGTGCGGTTTTGTATATTTCCAACTGCTTCTTTTCGTCCCTCAAAAGATTTCTTTACATAAGAAGGGTGGCTAAGAACGTGTTGAATCTCTAATTCAGTTATGCCTCTTTGCTTCATTCTCTTTAAAGCATGATCCGAGTATACTGTTTTCATCTCGTTTAGGTTTATTATCAGATTTATATTTTTATCGGTAGGCACTACTATCAAAAAAAGTGATAAAATTTAGTAATATTATTCAAATCTCAAACCCATATTTGCCGTACATTGGCGTAAACAAGAACTGTCCGAAGAATTCGAGTTCTAAATGCCCATTCTTGTCTTTGATGCCGCGGACCATTTCCTGCTCATTTTGGTTGCCGACAGGCCCGACAATCATTCCATTGGGCTTTAGCTGATCCAATAATTCTTTTGGGAATTCTTTGCAGGCTGCTGTGATTATTATCTTGTCATAAGGAGCTTCTTTTTTATAACCTTTGGAGCCATCTTCCTCATATACAGCAACATTGTTTATTTTTGCTTTTTTTAGGTTTTGTTTTGCAAAATGGATAAGTTCAGGCACGACTTCAGTTGTAATGACCTTTCCTTTTGGACCAACTATGCTTGCAGCAATAGCTGCCTGGTAGCCTGAGCCTGTTCCAATCTCAAAAACTTTTTCCCCTTTCTCAAGTTCGAGCAGATTGGTCATCATCATGACAGTTGTAGGCTGGGAAATTGTTTTTCCCCTCATCAAAGGCAGAGGCATATCTTCGTATGCAGCATTTTTCAGCTTTTCAGGAATGAAATCTTCTCTTTTCACTTCCCTGAATGCCCTTAATTCAATATCCCTAAAGCTAAAATTTTCCTTCCAAAACTCCAATAAACCAGATTTTTGGATCATTGTTTGATAATTTACAATTAAGTACTTAAATTTTTTGAAAATGTATTAGAATTAACAAGTGTGTCTTTTATATAGAAAATCCAAAAACAACATTGGGTTCAAACACGGGTTTTGTTGGTCAAAACCCTATTCGCAAAGGAAAAATCCACACTGCGTATGGATTTTTCCTCTGCACTNAATTTTCACCCATGTTGTTGGATTTTTCTTTTAATATTAAGAATTATTGCTTCCTATTATCAACAATCCTTTTTTCTTTTAATTCAGTTTCCATTCCAAGTTTCTGAAGCAATTCTTTCAGATTGACTTTGACAATTTGAGGTGTAACCTCTGTTGCTGTTGTTATTTTATTTCTTAAGTCTTTTTTTAATTTCTCGAAGTTAGCTTTTTTATTTGGTGCAACATAAGCGATTAATTCATCAACTTCGTAAGGATCATTATTCTTTTTTCTTATTTCAACTTGCCACTCTTCAATATCTTTATGCGACATCATGATGGGAAAGAAAGCGTTCAAATTTACAAAACTGCCCTTGATTTTAGCTAATTTGAATTCCTTGTATTCAGAGCTTCTTTCAATTGATCCATCAATTCTTGGCAAAGTACGCTTGCAATGAGGGCATTTTTCAAAGTAAAGTCCTTTTGTCACATCTCCTGTTTTGTATCTTAAGAAAACTGAACCACGCCAGTCTAAGGTTGTGTAAACAATTTCCCCTTTTTCACCTTCATTGACCCTTTCATTGTTTTTGTCAACAATCTCTATAAATTCAAGATCAGGATATAGATGATAACCAGCTTCTTCTTTGCATTCAACCCAGGCTGCCTTCCCCTCTGTAAAAGCATAACTTGACAAAACTCTTGGATTTTTAGAATGCATAGCTGATAATAAACTTTTTATTTTATTTCTCAATCCTGAAGGGACCCTTTCACCACCAAAAACAACCAGTTTTAAATCATTCAATTTTGACTTTTTCTCCTTAGCAGTTCTTAACAAATGGTAAAGGTAACCAGGCATACCAGCCAAAACCGATGCTTTCATGCTTTCAGTTGATTTTATTATCTTTTCTGTCCCTAGAATTTTTCCTCCGCCGGTTTGAAGGCTCCTTAGATTAGCCCCTTTTGCTGCATAGAATGTCTGCCAAAAAGCAAGGTGTGGTGCATAAGGAAATGCATTGATAATAGTTTCATTACTAGAAATATTAAAAATATCTATCATTCTTTTGCCGCTTTCTTCTAGCTTTTCCAAATCATAGGATGTGTACAGGATTGGAACTGCATTTGCGCTTCTTCCGGTTGTAAAATGGATGTGGATTGGCTTGTATTCATAATATAAATGGCTTTTATCTAATATTGACTTTATTTTTTCATTCAATGACGCATGTTTTTTAATGAGCTCTTTATTTGGCTGCAATACAAAATCAAGAAATCTTTTTGGATTACTTTTTGTTGGTGCAACATCTTCTTTTGATGTAAAAGGCAATTTTGTTAAGCCATCAGTTGTTTTAATGTCGTCAAAACTTATTTTATTTTTTTTAAATAAATTCCTGTAATAAGGGTGATAAGGGATCTGGTTTTGAATAAAATTTCTTAGAAATTTATCTTGTAATCTTTTGATATTTTTGGGTTTTAGATATTGTAGTTGCTGCCAGTTCATAGAATAACTAAATTACTAAGGTCAATTTAAATGTTGTTATTTATGAGAACTATTTTCTGGATTTCCGTTTCTGCTGTTCCTTGTTAAGGTCCTTGTCATAGCCTTCCATGAAGCCAGCTTCTCCCGGAGAGATCTCATCGTCTTTTAATTCCTGTTCAACATTTTTTTCCTTGTAGATATCTTCCTCATCATTGTTGTTTTCATCTGCCATTTTCACTTTAAAATTCCAATGATTTATAATATTTTCTAATTATGCTAACAAAAACATTTTTAAAACACTATGATATTGCTATTCCCATGGTAGATAAAGAACAAGTGATTGAAATCCTGAAGAAAGTGCAGGATCCTGAGATAAATTATGACATCTGGAGTCTTGGACTAGTCTATAATGTAGATATTGACAACAATAAAGTAAAGATTTTGATGACTTTTACATCGCCAATGTGCCCTTATGGACCGCAGTTAGTTGATGAAGTCCGAAGACAGCTTTCCTCTCTTGAAGGGATTGGAGAAGTGGATGTTGAGATTACTTTCAGCCCTGTTTGGAGTCCTGAAAAGATGAGTGAAGAAGCCAGGATGGGTTTAGGGATTTGATTTTTTTCTATTTCATCTCATCAGCAAATCTATGAGCTAAATGCAATGGCTCAGGAAGTTTGTGGGGAAATCTTATGCAGTTCTTGACAACTTCAACTGATGTTTTCAGGCTGATATTATGGCCTGGGCTTATGTAGATTGGTTTTGAGTGTTCCCTTGATGTGACTAACTCTGCCCTTGCTTCTTTGTCGATGTAAACTATCTTATCTTTTACTTCTCCGTCAAGAAGGCTTCTTGCAATTCCTATTGAGGCTTGTTCGAGCAAAATACCCATATGAGATGCTAATCCAATTCTTCTTGGATGCAAGATTCCATTGCCGTCAAAAATTAAAATGTCAGGCTTAATCTTAAGCTTAGCATAAGCTTCTGATATAGCAGGCCCTTCTCGGTAAGCAAGAAACCCTGCCATATAAGGGAGTTTTTCATCCACGACAGAATAAACTTTTTCTTTTACTTCCATTGATTTGTAATCGCAAACCACAACAGCAGCTATGACTTTATTTTCCTTGAAAGCTGCGTCAACTCCGCCAATCAGCTCAAGTTTTTCAAAAGAATCCTTGATCAACACTTTTTTAGCTAGCTTAAGCTGCTCCCCCTTTAGCTTGCTGAAGTTAATCATATGATAAAAGTATGAATTGGTTAATTAAAACTTTATCGTGCCAGTATAAACTAGGTACGCTAAAATTGCTGCTATGATTATGAAGACGAGAATATATGGCCACCATGAAGATTTCTTTTGATTCGGAGTTGTTGTATTTGTATCTTGTCCAGTTAGGTTTTTTGCTTTTTCTTCTTCAGCATCTTTCACTTGCTGAGCAGCTTTTAGTTGTTCGGTAGTTCTTTTCGCATCACTCTCTTTCATTCCACCTTCCAAGAGTGAGTCATATACACCACCTTCACTACCACCCTTCCCAAATAATTCTCTTCCTTTTTCAACAAGTTTTTCATCAACCATGATTAGAAAATAACTGATCCCCCTATCACCTCTTTTTTAAATAATTTGGCCCCCCAAATGATTTATACGTGGGGGTGGTTTGAGAAGAAATCTTTCGAGGGGGCCAATTGAAGAGCATTATTTTTTATTATTCACCTTACCATTGATTTTGGTGGTTTGCGCATCTCTCTGATCCACAATAATCCTATATGCTGCAAATCCTTGTTGAGTTTGTCGCTTATCTTGTATGTTTTTTTGTAAAGATCGTAATCAATCAATCCCATGCTTTTCATGGGTGTCAAGATCCTGTCATAAAACTGCCTTTTGTTGTATGAAACCTTGACTTTCTTGCCTTTGTATGGGGGTTCATCTATTAAATCGGTAATTAAATTACCTTCATGAAGCTTAGTTGCGAACAAAGACATCTCTGTCTTGCCTATCTCGCCACCGTTGTCCTTAATCATCTCTATAAGGAGTTTGGCAACGATTATCTGCTGCTTTGTTGCAAATACAACCTCATATATGTCTTCAGGCAGATTAAACCTGTCGAACAAAATAACCATAGTAAGTGGAGAANAGTACAAGTATTTAAATATTTCGATTTTAGATACTAGTATAGGAATTTGTATATTGATTATTGGAGAGTAGCTAATTTTTACTCATAAACACCTTTAAGATACCCATATAATCCAGATCAACTTCAATATCCCAATCATCTGGAAAGCATTGGAAATAGCTTTTCCAGGCGTATCTTTCATCCAGGAAAATGATTGCGCCTTTGTCAGTTTCTGAGCGTATGCAACGGCCTGCGTTTTGCAGGCATTTTGTTATAGCAGGAAGAAAGTATCCGTATTCCAAACCTCGTCCATACTTGTCATCATAATATTCTGTCAACAATTTAGTTTCGACATTGGGTTTCTGCAAAGGCAAACCAACAATGATTACTGCTTTGAGTACATCTGGCATGTCGATTCCTTCTCCAAAAGAGCCTGTTGAGATTCCTAAAAGCACAGCGCCTTTATGATCCTTAAAAGATGCAAGCAATTTTTCTTTTTCTGTTTTTATCATTTTTTGTTTTTCAATAAAAATTGGCTTTTTGCATACTTTTCGGAAATGTTCATTGACATTCAACATCAGGTCATAGCTTGGAAAGAAAATTGCGGAATTTCCTTTGACATGATTTACTATATCTCCGCAAATCTTGGCTATTTCACCGTATTGCTTATGGTTTCTTTCAACAAATTTTGTTGTTGTCTTTGGAATCACTAAATTTAACCTGTTTTTCTTTGGGAACGGGCTCTTGTATTCTTTTTCAACGACATCTTTTCCGAAACCAAGAATATCCTGGTACATTGAAGTCGGAGTCAAAGTCCCCGACATCAGGATTGTCGAATAGCTTTTGTCTATGACTTCCTTTGCAGCTAGAGAAGGATCCAGGCACCTATAGGACAAAATGACTTTTAGCTTTTTGTTTTCCATTGATTTNGTCAATATCCTTCCAAAACCAATGTCAGAGCCAAGCCATGTTTCAAGAAATTTAGCGATGCTCAGGATAAAGCTTTTCTTTTGCTTGTCCCTTATGTCCTCTCCTGCAAATAAAAGCTCTGAAAGGACATCGTCATAGCTTTTTTCCTTTGTTATTGCATCAACAAAAGCGTTTTTTGTCACGACATTTTCATTATCGATGTCTTTTCCTGTCTCAAACAAAGCATTTTCAACAATCTCAAGATTTTCAAGTGTTTCTTTATAGTTGTACCTTCTTGCTTCTTTTTTAGCATTCTCAATTATCAAGCTTGAAGTTTTTTGAGTCAGTAGCTCCCTGATTCTTGCCGGCAGATTGTGGGCTTCATCCACAATCAAAACAATATTTTCAAGCTGTTTTTTAATTTTAAGAAGAAAACTTTCCCTGATGCTGTGATTAAACATATAATAATAGTCAACAACTATCACTTTTGCATTTGAAGCAGTCAAAGTCGCCAATTCATAAGGGCACATTGTTTTTTTCCTTCCCTGCTCTATCATTTCATGCACATGGCAGGGCCCGATGACTTTTAATTCTTCAATAGTCTGCTGTGCAGCTACAGTCGGCTGTGAATTCTTCTTTCTTGTGTTAAGGTAAAACTCGCATTTATTGCCCTCCCTTAATTCTTTGCAGTATTCATGGAAAGAGCCTGATGCCATTGCCTCAACGCCATTCTGCAGGCACATCCATTTTTTTCCTATGACGTCGGCAACCTCAAAATTAGTGCCAAATTTTTTCTTGATCTGCTTTAAAGTGTCCACAACAATCTTGTGCTGCGTCTGTCTTGATGTCAGGAAAAATATTGTAAGGTTCTGCTTCATTGCCAATGACAGGATTGGCGCCAATGTCGCAATCGTCTTTCCAATTCCAGTTGGAGCGTGCATAATGATGCTTTTTTTATCTTTTACAGCATTATAAACATCAGAAATCATATTAGATTGAATATCCCTGACTTTATCATAAGGAAAATAGATTTCTTTCTGGAGTTCTTCGGTGAGCATAAGAAATAGTAGTTAAATAGAGTTTATAAGGATTGTTTTTTAGATTTTGATTTATTGGTATATAAATTCAGTGCTTGAACAATCTTATCCCGGTAAACACCATGGATATATTGTGCTCATCAGCTGCTTTTATGACTTCTTCATCTCTTATTGAGCCGCCGGGCTGTATGATTGCTGTCACTCCTGCTTTTGCTGCCTGGTCAACTCCATCCCTAAAAGGGAAGAATGCATCTGATGACATTACAGAACCTTTTATCTTTTCTTCATTCTTCATGATTGCGATGTTGACAGCGTCAACCCTTGACATCTGGCCGGCACCTATCCCAACTGTGACATCATCTTTCACGAAAACAACGGAATTTGACTTTACATGCTTGTTGACTTTCCAGGCAAAGATCAGGTCTTTCAGTTCTTCCTTTGTCGGCTTTCTTTTCGTAACGACTTTAAGATCTTTTTCATTCAGGTCTGGATACTGCCTTGTCTGCACAAGAAGCCCGCCTATAACTCTTTTCATGTCCGGACTTTTGTAATTCTTGGTTATGGGTCCTGTCTCAAGCAGCCTTATGTTCTTCTTGGCTTTCAGAATTTCCAAAGCCACTTTTTCAAAGCTTGGGCATATGACAACTTCGATGAATAACGGCTTCATCACTTTTGCAGTTTCAGCATTGCAAGGCTTGTTCAATGCAATGACGCACCCAAACGCTGATTTTGGGTCAGCTTCATGCGCTTTTTTGTAAGCTGCTTCTATCTTTTTTGCAGACGCAACACCGCTTGGGTTTGTATGCTTTATGACAGCTGCAGTTGGATCCTTGAAATCTTTTATCAGCTCAAAAGCATCGTTTGCATCAAGAATATTGTTGTAGGAAAGCTCTTTTCCATGCAGCTGCTTTGACGTGCTCACGCAGCTTTCATCAATCCAGTATGCCCTGTAGAAAGCAGCTTTCTGGTGCGGATTCTCCCCATACCTTAAGTCCTGTATTTTCCTGAAGGTAAAATTGTATATGTCTGGCAAGGAATCATTGAGGAAATGCTCTGCAAAATACCTGCCTATGATTGTGTCATACCTTGCTGTCTGCAAAAACGCTTTTGTGGCAAGATTCTTTCTGAACTTCTGGTCGATCTGCTTTGATTTGATTCTTTTTATGGTTTCCTGATAATCTTTGGGATCAATCACCACCAATACATCTTCATGATTCTTTGAAGCAGCCCTTACCAAAGAAGGGCCTCCGATGTCAATGTTCTCTATTATCTCGCCTAATCCGGAATTGCTTTTCATGGTTTCTTCAAAAGGATAGAAATTCACAACAACTAAGTCTATTGCTTTGATATTCAGTTTTTTTAATTCCCCCATGTGCTTCTTGCTTTTCCTGTCGGCAAGTATGCCTGCAAATACATTTGGATGCAGCGTCTTTACCCTTCCGTCAAGCATCTCCGGGAATTTGGTGACTTCAGAAATTCTGGTTGCTTTTACATTGTTTTTTTCAAGAATTTTCGATGTGTTTCCGGTGGATATTATTTTTATTCCAAGCTCTGAAAGCTCTTTTGCAAATTCTGCAATTCCTTCTTTGTTTGATACTGAAATCAAAGCTGTTTTAATCATTTTATTTGTTGTTTTTTATTATTTGATTTTTTAATCAATTTTATTTTTTATTAATTATTGAAAATTAGTCGCAAATACAATTACGACTGGTTCGCATACACTTAATGAATTATTTGTGCACTCATTACTTCAGTATTGTACTGGACTCTTTTTGACAATAAAAAACTATTTTTAAAAAATAATCAAATTCTTTTAATCCTCTACTTTAACTTTATTATTCTCGACTTTTATCTTTCCCTTGCTATACAAATCTATTGCTTTTACCAGCAGTTCCTGCTCAACTTTCTGGACTTTTGGTTTCAATGTATCAATTGTTTCGTTTTCATCAATATTTACTTCTTTTTGGAATATGATTGGCCCTGTGTCTTCTCCTTCATCAACAAAATGGAGGGTTGCTCCTGTTACTTTTTCCTTATTCTTTAAAACTTCAGCATGAACTGCCTTATCCATTCCCGGATATTTTGGCAATAAGCTTGGATGGATGTTCATTATCTTATTTTTGTACTTGTTCACAAACCAAGGGCTTAGAAATCTCATGTAACCGATAGTCAATATCAGTTCTGCATTGCTTTCATCAAGAATTTTTGCAACTTCCTTGTCAAAATCTTCTCTTTCTTTATTCTTAGAATCAATAAAAGCCGCTTTTATGTTGCTAATTTTAGCTCTTTCAAGCGCATAAGCATCTTGTTTGTTGCAAATTAAAACAGAAATCTTAGCATCAAGCTGCTTGGAGTTTATAGCATCTATTATGGCCTGCATATCTGTGGCTTTGGTGGATGCTAAAATGCCAAGATTAATCATAAGAACCCCCTTTATGCAGAAGAGTATAGGTTGATATTTAAAGGTTTTGGGTCTATCTAACTCTCAATACCCCTCAAACTTCTCAATCTTGATATTCTGTTGCGGAACATTCATGCTTTTCAATAAGTTAGTCAGCCCATCAACCATTCCCGGCGGGCCGCAGATGTAGAAAACAGCGTTATTTATATCGCTGCAGTTTTCTTTGATCATTTTTTCATCAATTCTTCCTTTTCTGCCCTGCCAGTCATCGCCTTCAGCATTGGTGATTGTATGGATAACTTTGAGATTTGGATTTTCTTTTTCAAAAGAGTGCCATTGATCTTCAAAGACAATGTCTGCTGGTGTTTTGTTTGAGTAAAGCAAAGTCATTTTTATCGGAAGCTTATTATCAGAAGCATATTTTATCATATTCCTGAAAGGCGTTACTCCAATACCTCCGCTGAGAAACATTATCTCTTTTGCGTCTTCTTTCAGGACAAAAATTCCCATCGGGCCTTTTACTTTTATTTTGTCGCCAACTTTTAGGCTGTCCAATTTGTGCTTAAAATCACTTTCACCTGATTTTGTGCAAATCAAAATGAATTCTTCTGTTGGAGATGAAGCAATTGACAATGGTTTTATCTTTTCATCAGATTCAATATCCAGTTCAACCATGAAGTATTGGCCGGGCTTGTAATCAACAGTCTGCATACCTAAATCTAATTTGAAACTTTTTACATCCGGTGTTTCTTGTTTGATTTCAACCACATTGAGTTCTAAGTTGAGTACCATTATCCACCTGTTAATCAAATGACTATTTAATATTTTTTATGTAATGAGTAAATTTATAATACAATTGGGATTACTTTAAAGTATGGAAGACTTAGTTTATAGCCCTCCTTTATTGGTAAGAGTTGAGGCAGAGTTTGGGATATTTGGTCCAATCACGAAATCAGCTAATCCCGAACATTGTAGGGGCAAGTATGTTGTTTACAGTGATGGGGAAAATAAGGTTAGGCTATATGGAATGTTGTGGGTGAAAGCTGGCGATGACGATGAAAAACTTACATTATTCTCTCACAAAAAAATTAAAGATACACTTGAAAAAGTTGGTGAGACAGTAGACATAAATGAATTGCTATTGTCAGGCGGCATGATAACATTGGATGATCCAGCAAGAACTATCAGGGTTTTTGGTAGAAGTACTACAAGAGGGAGGGCTCCAAAAGCCCTTTTGGAAAGGCTTCTGGCAGTTCCAGACCACAGGGTGGAAATTTCTGCCGAAGAATCTGCATTAGTAATACCTGGTCAAGAAGGTGTCAGGGAATGGTACGGGAGACATGGTTTTCTGTAGGAAATTAGGTAAGGATTAAAGAATAATCAACGTTTAGCCAATTCCATTGCCTTCAAGGTATTCTGCAGCAGCATAGCTCGCGTCATAGGACCTACACCGCCTGGGACTGGCGTGATGTAACCTGCAACTTCTTTGACGCTTTCAAAGTCGACATCACCGATAAGTTTGCCGCCTTCACGATTAATGCCTACATCAATAACAACAGAACCTTGTTTTACCATGTCTTTTGTAACTAATCTTGGCTTTCCGCAGGCAACAACAAGAATGTCAGCTTTTTTTGTATGCTCTGCAAGATTTTTTGTTTTAGAATGACATATTGTAACAGTTGCATTTTTCTCAAGCAACATCATGGCAGTTGGTTTGCCGACAGTATTGCTCCTTCCTACAACAACTGCGTTTTTCCCTTTGATTTCCATACCAGTTGATTCAATCAAATAAAGAACAGCTCTGGCAGTTGCAGGGGCTAAGATTGTATTTTCAGAAACTAAATTACCCAAATTAAGCGGGGTAAATCCATCAACATCTTTGTGAGGCAGTATGGAATCTATGATCAGGTTTGCATCAATCTGTTTTGGCAATGGCAATTGAACCAGAATTCCATGTATGTTTGTTTTTTGGTTAAGATCATTGACTAATTTCAATAAATCCATTTCGTTAATATCTTTATCAAGATTAAACCTTTCGCAATAAAGTCCAACTTCCTTGCTGTCTTTTTCCTTGAAATTGACATAAATTTCAGAAGCTGGATTGTTGCCGACCAAAACTAAAGCTAAACCTGGCTTTTCCTTAAGATTTTTTACTTTTGACTTTAAGTCATTGATTATCTTCTCTGCGATTTTTTTCCCGTCGATTATTTCAGCTGTCATTTTAGAACATCAAACTCAGGATACAATGGAAATTTCTTGCATAATTCAACAACTTCATTTTTTATTTTCTTAATATTCTCATTTTTACTTATTTCTTCCTTAAATTTTTTCAGATAAGCTTTTCTTTCTTCCTTGTCAGAAGGTAGATTGTAATCTTTGATCTCTTTAACAATATCAGCTATCCATTTTCCAATCATTTCCATTTCTTTTTCTTTCATTCCCCTTGTAGTTATTGTTGGTGTTCCTAACCTGATTCCAGTAGGATAAAAAGGAGAAGAAGGATCAGCAGGAATTGTATTTTTGTTAACTGTCATATTGGCAGCTTCAAGAGCATCCTGAACAAAAGTCCCATGCCCCTTTCCAAATGGAGTAAGATCAACGAGCATCATATGGTTGTCTGTACCGTTTGTGACTAACTTAATCCCATTACTCATTAAACTTTTTGCCAAAGCTTTTGAATTTTTTACAATTTGTGCTGCATATTCTTTAAAGTTGGGTTTCATAGCTTCCTCTAGTGCCACGGCAATTGCAGCAGTTTGATTATCGTGAGGGCCGCCTTGTAATCCAGGAAAAACAGCTCTATCAATTTTTTTGTCCAGCTCAGGATCTTTGTCGAGGCCTTTTTGAGTTACCATTATCATTCCACCTCTTGGACCTCGTAAAGTTTTATGAGTTGTTGTAGTAACTATATGTGCATAAGGAACAGGACTTTTATGAACCCCCCCTATCACAAGACCTGAAACATGAGCTATATCAGCCACTAAATAAGCCCCTACACTATCTGCAATTTTCCCTAATTCTTCAAAAGGAAATTCTCTTGCATAAGCAGTTGCGCCAACCCAAATTAATTTTGGTTTATGCTGTTCTGCTAAATTTTTAATTTCATCCAAATCTAAGTAACCATCAGTCTTTACATGGTAAGGAACACTTTTGTAATATTGTCCAGTTACGCTTGCTTTCCAACCATGCGTTAAATGACCGCCATCAAGCAGATTATGCCCCATAATAGTATCACCGGGCTTACATAATGCAACATAAACAGCAAGATTAGCTGGACTTCCAGAATAAGGCTGTACATTAGCATGCGGGACTTTAAAGGCTTTTTTTGCTCTCTCTATCGTTAATGTTTCAACTTCATCAACAAATCGATTTCCAGCATAATATCTTTTCTTAGCGTAACCTTCAGAATATTTACAATTAAAGAAATTACCTAATGCTTGAAGAACTGCCTTACTAACAAAATTTTCACTTGGAATTAACTCCAGACCATCTCTTATTCTAGTTCCTTCTTTTTTTATCAATCCATATACTTCAGGGTCAGTCTTTGAGATATCATTCATCATTGAAATTTTGATCACCACCCTAAAAATATCCTTTTTACCTAGACTTCTTTCTTAGTCGTCTCTCTTTCTTCATTCTCTTGCGCTGCCATTTCCAACGCATTTGCTGCTTCTTTTTCCATCGACGGGAACTTCTTTTCATAGTTTTTAGAATAAGAAGGGGATATATAAAGATTTTGAGAAAAATATGTAATATTTTAGATTTCTGAAGTTGATTTTACATTTTCAATCCGTTGCCTTCGGCAACAATAATTAGTCTCGGCGAAATTTGTTTTGCCACTAAATTTCGCCTCGGAATATTGCAATGATTGGCGAGGCCTGAGCGCCTGGCAACAAGCGAAGGCCGAGCACAAACTGTTGTGAGCGACGAAGTCGCGAACGGGTTCAAAATCGAATGAAACAAAAAATATTGTGGCGAACGGATTGAAAAACTTCATACTAAATAATTACCAAAAATACCAAATCAAAATATTTAAATACTATTAAAACAGAATACACTTGTTGTTAGATATTATAGGATAATTTTACTGTAAAATTCCGCAACCTTTATAAACAAGAAGTTAATCCCACTCATAATGGAAAATAATCCTTCTTTAGACAAAAGACTATGATTTCATTGTTATTTTTGCTAAGAAGGGATTACTATGCCTTTTATTCCACTATACGCCCTGGTAGTGTAGCCTGGAACAGCGTAAAGGCATAAAAAATTAATTTCGCTGCAGCAACTATCATGAAGCCCTGTCGTATTGAATAATGCGGAACGGCTTCGACTCGGGTTCAAATCTGCATGCCGTATGCACAGGGCAGCGGCATGCTGTCGAAAGTCCCGACCAGGGCGCTTTCATAATAATGGGCCGGTAGCTCAGCCTGGTAATTGCCAATTGTTAGCAATTGGGCAATAGAGCATCTGTCGAAAATGACTGCAATAAATTTGCAGGCAGTCGGGGTGAAACTTTTAATCAGGTGGTCGCGAGTCCGAATCTCGTCCGGCCCACTATATCCTAATAAATAGCGACAAACCAAAAGATGAAGAAGCAAAAATTCAAAGTTGACAAACACATACTGACTCCAAAACACTCAAAGCTTGGTGAAAGAGAAAAAGGGCAGCTACTTGAAAAATATCATGTAACTTCTAAAGAGATGCCAAAAATTCTCAAGACAGATTCAGCTATAAAACAATTGGGCACCAAGTCGGGCGATGTTATAAAGATAATCAGAAAAAGTCCAACAGCCGGAGAGTCAGTTTTTTACAGGGTGGTATCTGATGTATAAATACGGAAAAATCCTAATCCAAAAATATTTTGAGGAGCAAAGTTTTGTAGATTCAGATATTGAGTCGTTCAATAATTTTATTGATAAAATACTTCTTAACATAATTGAAGAGAACAGGGAGATTGTACCGACAATCATCCCCCATAATATTGACGAATTCAAGATAAGGCTCGACAAAATCTGGGTCGAAAAGCCAAAAATGATTGAAGCTGATGGTTCAAGCAGGAACATTTACCCAATGGAAGCAAGGCTAAGGAAAATAACTTATTCTGCTCCTACCTGGATAACAGTCAGTGCGCATATCAATGGCGTTCAGCGTGAAAGTTTTGACACGCAGATCGGAAATTTGCCAATAATGCTGAAGAGCAAATGGTGCCATCTGCATAAATTAAGCAAAGAGGAATTGATATCAAAAGGCGAAGATCCGGATGAACCGGGCGGCTACTTCATAATCAACGGAACTGAAAAAGTCCTTATCACAATTGAAGATTTGGCTTCCAACAAATTTTTAATAGAAGAAAACGCAACAGGCCCAAGTGCAACTGTAGGCAAGCTATTTTCAGAATACGGTTCTTTTAAGATTCCGCATACCCTTGAAAAGATGAAAGACGGGCTGTTCTATCTCACTTTCACCAGAGTAAAAAGAATCCCGATCATTGCAGTAATAAAGGCTTTAGGATTATTAAAAGACGAGGAAATAACAAGATTTATTTCATCAGAAAGGCAATTTGATGAAGTTATAATTAACTTACTGGAGTTTGTAAGCATCAAAAATGAAGATGAAGCTCTTGATTTTATTGCAAAAAAGATCGGAATTACACAATCAAAAGAAATAAGAATTGAAAGGATGAGGGAAATTCTTGACAAATACTTATTGCCTCATCTTGGCATAAAAAAAGAAGACAGGATTTCTAAGGCCTATAACCTTTGCAAAATGCTCAAGAAATATATTCTTGCATCAAACAATGAACTGGATTTCGATGACAAGGACCATTACATCAATAAAAGACTCAAGATGAGCGGCGACCTGCTTGCTGACCTGATAAGACTGAACTTGAAAGTCCTTATAGGGGATCTGTTGTATAATTTCCAAAGAATCGTTAAAAGAGGAAAATTTCCTTCTATAAAAGTCATAATCAGGGATAAACTGCTTACCCAAAGAATATACTCATCAATGGCAACAGGGGTTTGGGTTGGCGGAAGAAAAGGGATAAGCCAGCGTATTCAAAGATTGAATTATCTTGAGACATTGTCGCATTTGCAGAGAGTTGTAAGTCCTTTGAGNGCTTCACAGGAAAATTTTGAGGCAAGAGAGCTACACCCGACGCATCTGGGAAGATTATGCCCTATTGAAACTCCGGAAGGGACCAACATTGGCCTGAGGAAAAATCTTTCATTGCTTTGCACGATATCCGGAAGCGCAAACGAAGATGAAATTTTGAAATCGTTGAAAGGAATGGAGCTAAAACTTGTAAAATAAAATGGCAGAAGTCTATTTGAACAGTAAATTTGTAGGAAGTGTCGATAATCCTATTGAATTTGTGCAAAAAATAAGGGAAGAAAGAAGAAAAGGCATAATTACTGATAATCTTAATGTATTCTATAAAGATAATGCAAATGAAATCCAGCTGGAAAGCTCAAAAGGCAGGGCAAGAAGACCTTTGATAATAGTCAAGGACGGCGTCCCGTTACTGACTGAGAGGCACATAAAGCAATTGGAAAAAAATGAGATTTCGTGGAGTGATCTGGTTAAGCAGGGCATAATTGAGTATTTGGATGCTGCAGAGGAAGAAAATTCTTTAGTTGCATTTTTTGAAGGTGAGTTGACTCCGGAACATACACATCTGGAAATAACACCCTTAAGCATGCTTGGATATTGTACTTCTCTTGTTCCGTATGGAAACTTCAACCAGTCAACAAGGCTTAATGCAGGATCAAAAAATCAAAAACAAGCACTTGGGTTTTATGCATCAAATTTTGCTGTAAGGATGGATATGGATGTTAATTTGCTTCACTATGGACAATTGCCTGTTGTTAATACAATAATGCACGATATTTCTGGTTATGACAAGCATCCTGCCGGCCAAAACATAATTGTGGCTATCATGAGCTATAAGGGATATAACATGGAAGACGCAATTATTCTTAACAAGGGGTCCATTGACAGGGGATTCGGAAGATCAACATATTACAGGCCAAGCGTGGCAGAGGAATTGAGATATGCCGGCGGCTTGATTGACCAAGTAGGAATTCCGGATAAAGATGTCAAGGGATACAAGACAGAAAAAGATTACAGATTTTTAGAGGACGACGGGATTATCTATCCGGAAGCAAAGGTCAAGGAAGGGGATGTTGTAATCGGAAAAACTTCTCCGCCAAGATTCTTAAGTTCAATGGAAGAATACAGCCTGGCATCAAGCACCAGAAGGGAAAGTTCCATCAATTTAAAGCATGGGGAAGAAGGAGTTGTTGATTTTGTGATGATAACAGAGAATGAAGAAGGCAACAAGCTTATCCAGGTAAGATTAAGGGATGAAAGAGTTCCTGAAATCGGAGACAAATTCACAAGCAGGCACGGCCAAAAAGGAATTGTCGGATTGATTGTTCCTCAAAGCGATATGCCATTCTCAGCAAATGGAATTGTTCCGGACCTGATTTTCTCGCCGCATGGAATCCCATCCAGAATGACAATTTCACATCTGATCGAAATGGTTGCCGGCAAAGTAGGTGCTTTGGCCGGGAGACACATCAATGGAACAACATTCGATGCAGAGCCAGAAGAAAGATTGAGGAAAGAATTGCTTTCATTGGGATTTAGGGAGAGCGGCATGGAAACTTTGTACAACGGGCAGACAGGTGAGCAGTACCAGGCAAAAATATTCATCGGAAATATGTACTATCTTAAGTTAAAGCATATGGTTGCTAACAAGATCCACTCAAGGGCCCGCGGTCCAATACAGCTTTTGACAAGACAGCCGACAGAAGGACGAGCAAAGGAAGGCGGATTAAGATTGGGAGAGATGGAAAAAGACACTTTTGTAGCCCATGGTGCATCATTACTGCTAAAAGAAAGATTTGACAGCGACAAAACAGTTGTTCCGGTCTGCGAAAGCTGCGGTATAATCGCCATCAAGGATAATTACAAGAACAAATCTTATTGCCCAATATGCGGAGAAAATGTAGACATCAATGACATTGAGATAAGCTATGCATTCAAATTAATGCTTGATGAGTTTAAGAGCTTGGGCATTTATCCAAAACTTCAATTGGAGAGCAAGTATTGAAAATTTAAATGAGGGATTTTTTTAAAAAAATATTTTTTTATTTTTAAAATGAGCCCAGTACAATAACAAAAAATTCAATATAAAAAATTAATAATCACAGAAATCAAAGATTTCTGGGAACTTAGAAAATTCAGAGAATTTTCAAAGTAATAAAAATTAAAAAAGAAAAAATAAATTAAAAATTCAATAAAATTAAACAAAATCCAAAAATAAAATAAAAANNCANNNAATAAAATGGCAGANNTAATTTCAGAATACAAAGGCAAGCTTCCGGATAAAATAATGGANGATATCAGGAGCAANCTGCCTAAAAGTNTAAGNGACGCCAAATTGAAAAAAATCCTGGAAGCGNCTTACAANGAATANAATNATGCNCAGAGTNCATCCTGGAGAATCAGTTGGTTTGATTTCTGCAGAATCAATTGGGGAGCCAGGCACCCAGATGACATTGAACACATTCCACTTTGCAGGTGTTGCAGAAATGAACGTTACTTTGGGTTTGCCAAGAATTATTGAAATCCTCGATGGCAGAAAAGAGCTTCAAAACCCGATGATGGAGATTTACCTGAAAAAGCATTATTCGACCGGCAAGAGAATAGAGGAATTAAGGCATCTTGCTTTGCAAATTAAGGAAACTAAACTGCAGGACATCTCAACAGAGTTTACAATAAATATCGCAGACTTCACCATTGAAGTAAAGCTTGACAGGGAAAAAATGAAAGAGATTGGCATTACAATAGGCAAAGTTGAGGATGCTATTTCAAAACAGCTAAAGGGTTATAATATCAAAGACAACAAAGAGTTGATTATCTTAAAGTCAAGAAGCAAAGAGGATACATTTAATGACTCATACAAGACAAAAGAGAAAATAAAGGGCATAACTGTAAAAGGAATTAAAGGGATAGCCCAGGTATTACCAGTAAAAAGAGAAGATGAATTTGTAATAATCACAGCAGGCTCTAATCTTGCAGATATCCTGCAGCTGGAAGAAGTAGATGCTTATAGAACAATAACAAATAATATCTTTGAGATAGAGCAAGTGCTGGGTATTGAAGCAGCACGACAAGCAATTGTGAATGAGATTTTTAAAGTCATAGAAAGCCAGGGACTTAATGTTGATGTAAGGCACATAATGCTTGTGGCAGACACAATGTGCGTGAGCGGGACATTGAAAGGAATAACAAGATACGGNGTNGTAAACGAAAAATCAAGCGTCTTGGCAAGGGCTTCCTTTGAAACTCCGATAAAGCACATCATCAATGCAGCGCTTGTCGGTGAAGTTGACAATCTTAACTCGGTTGTTGAGAATGTAATGATCAATCAGCCTGTTCCGATTGGAACNGGGCTTCCAAATTTAACAGTTAAAGGGCAAAATTCAGATAAAGAAGCGAAGAAAAAGTGAACCTAATATGGCAGAAGAAGAAAAGAAAGACAAGAAAACAGAACAAGAGCTTGAAGTTGTAAAACAGGCTATTGAAGGCAAGAAAGATAAAGTTGAAAGAATAGAGCAGGAAGAGAGCTATATTTACAAACAAGTCAGGAGTATCGCTTTTTCTGTGTTAAGTCCAAAAATGATCAGGAAGATGGCTTCTGCAAAAATAGTCACGCCGGAGCTTTACGATAAGGAAGGCTACCCTGTTGATGGGGGATTGATGGACATAAGGTTGGGTGTCATTGATCCAGGATTAAGATGCAAGACATGCGGTTCAAAATTAAAAGAATGTATTGGGCATTTTGGCTATATTGAATTGGCAAGACCAATAATTCACATAAAATTTGTAAATATAATATTGACAGTACTAAAGTGCACTTGCAGGGATTGCGGGAGAATTCTTATCCCGGACAATAAAATCAGCAAGAACAAGGAAATTCTCGACCAGATTGAAAAAGAAAACGGAGTCGAGGAGCGAAGGCGAAAAATCAAGGAAATCATTGCAGGATTAAAGACAACAAGCAAATGCCCTCACTGCAAAGCAAAACAGAAAAAAGTGAACCTGGAAAAACCAACAACTTTTTTAGAGGATGAAAAAAGATTAAGCCCNATTGAAGTNAGATCNAGACTTGAAAAAATTCCTGACTCTGACATAGAAATATTNGGCCTGAAAGTGCCTCATGTAAGGCCTGAATGGATGGTGCAGACAATATTGGCTATACCTCCTGTGACCATGCGGCCAAGCATAACTTTGGAAAGCGGAGAAAGAAGCGAAGATGACCTGACACACAAGATGGGGGACATTGTAAGGATAAACCAGAGACTGTTTGAAAATATAAATGCAGGCGCGCCTGAAATCATCGTAGAGGATTTATGGGATNTGCTCCAGTATCACGTTACAACTTTTTTCGATAATAACATTGCGCAACTGCCACCGGCAAGACACAGAAGCGGCCAGCCCTTGAAGACATTGACCGAGAGGATAAAGAGCAAGGAAGGAAGGATAAGGCATAATCTTGCCGGAAAAAGAACAAATTTCAGCGCAAGAACTGTCATAAGCCCTGATCCAATGCTGGAACTTTTTGAAGTGGGAATACCATTCATAATTGCAACAAAACTTTCAGTGCCTGAAAGAGTAAATGAGTGGAACATGCAATATTTGAAAAGTTTTGTTGAGAAAGGCCCTGACAAATACCCCGGAGCTAATTATATAATAAGACCCGACGGCAAAAAGAAGAAAATAACGGAGGAAACTAAAGAAGCATCTTTGGAAGAGCTGCAGCCAGGATATATTGTGGAGAGGCATTTGATGGACGGAGACATAGCAATTTTCAACAGGCAGCCATCATTGCACAGGATGAGCATGATGTGCCATCGCATCAAAATACTGCCTGGAAAAACTTTGAGATTGAATCCAGCTGTCTGCACACCATATAATGCAGACTTTGATGGAGATGAGATGAACCTGCACATACCCCAAACAGAGGAAGCAAGGGCAGAAGCTGAAGTTTTGATGGAGGTCCAGACACAGCTTATTTCATTAAGATATGGATTAAGCATCATTGGCTGTACACAAGATGCAATATCCGGGAATTATGTTTTGACAAAAGCCAATTCAATTAAAAGAGAAGAAGGTGTTGATATATTATCGTCAGTTGGCATAACCGATTTCTCAAAACTTCCAAGAAAGGCTATTGTTACTGGCAAAGAAATTTTCAGCGTCTTGCTGCCGGATGATTTTGACTATGAAGGACATTCCAGATTATGCGACCGGACAAAAAACAGATGCGATAAAGAGACGCATGTAGTGGTAGAAGATGGAAAGATTGTTTCAGGAGTAATGGACAGGAATTCATTAGGCGAGGAGTCAGGATTGATGTTAAGAAGCCTCCATCAAAAATATGGAAAGGATAAAAACATAGATATGCTTGGCAAGATATTCAGATTAGGAATAGAATATCTGCTTAGGGTGGGATTTACATCTGCATTATCAGACACTGATTTGCCCGAGTCAGCTAAAATGAAAGTAAGGGAAGATTTAGACACAGCAAGAAAGGAAGTCGATATATTGATTAATCAATTCAAGGAAAACAAACTGGATACTTTCCCCGGAAAAACCCTGCAGGAAACTTTGGAACTGAAGATATTGGAAGTTTTGAACAAAGCAAGAAATGAAACAGGAAAGACAGTGGCGATTCATGCAGACAAGAGAACAAATACAATGATAATGGCAGAGAGCGGCGCAAGAGGAAACCTATTGAATCTGGCGCAGATGGCTGCTTGTGTAGGCCAGCAGGCAATGAGAGGAAAAAGAATAGAGAACGGTTTTGATAAAAGAACATTGTCCCATTTCAAAAAAGGTGACTTGACTTCTGAAGCGCATGGATTTATCAGCAATGGATTCAAGAATGGGCTGACACCTTCAGAATTTTTCTTTGGGTCGATGACTGGCAGAGACTCATTGATGGACACTGCCCTAAGGACGCCTAAAAGCGGTTATTTGTACAGAAGGCTTGCAAACGCAATGCAGGATCTAAAAGTCGAATACGACAATACTGTAAGAGATGCATCCAGCAAGATCATACAGTTCAAGTATGGGGAAGACAGCATTGATGTCTCAAAATCAGAGAACGGTGTCATTAATGTGAAAAGAATAATACAATCAACATGACAAAAAAGATCAGCTCAGCTCAAATCAAGAAATTGTTGAAGGCAGGCAGTCTTATAATGGGCACTGAAAGGTCTGTTAAAAGTTTGAGACTGGGAAAAGTCGAGAAAGTTTTAGTAAGTTCAAATTGCCCAGCCAGGGTTGAAAAAAACATCAATCATTATGCAGGCTTAAATAAGACAGAGATCCATAAATTAAATTACCCGAACGATACTTTGGGGGTTATCTGCAAAAAGCCTTTTTCTATATCTGTATTGGCTGTAATTAAGGGTGCGAATAAGTGAATAAGATCAAGTTTGATTCTGAGCTGATAAAGCTGATAACGCTTTTTGAATCCATGACCGGCGCTAAGGTAAAGGACTGCATTGCAAATGACAGGCTTATCTTTATTGTTCAGGAAAATGAGATGGGGAAGGCAATAGGGAAGAATGGCGCCAACATCAGAAGAATAGAAAATTCATTAAAGAAAAAGATAAAGCTTGTTGAGTTCAGCAATGATGTTTTGCAGTTTGTAAAAAATATGATATACCCAACTGAAGCTTTAGATATTAAAAATGAAGACGGCGTTATAACAATACAGGGAAAAGACACAAGCACAAGGGCCATCTTGATAGGCAGGGAAAGGCAAAATCTCAATCATCTGAGCAGCATTGTAAAAAGATTTTTTGATATTAAGGAGATTAAGGTTGTATAGTAAGTTTTAAAAAGCAACCAAAAATACTAAAGTTAAGATGGGAAATAAAGCACGTGGATTATATGCTGGAAAGAGATTAAAGCGAAGAAGAAAGGCAGGTAAATGGCACTATGCTCCATATATCAAGAAAACCTTGCGATTGAAAGAACGCTCAGATCCACTGCAAGGCGCTTCACAAGCAAAAGGAATAGTGCTTGAAAAAGTTCAGCTTGAGGCAAAGCAGCCAAACTCTGCTATGAGAAAATGCGTCAGGATACAGCTCATAAAGAATGGAAGACAGATAACTGCATTCTTGCCAAGAGATGGAGCAACAAAAATGGTAGATGAGCATGACGAAGTCTTGATTGAATGCATAGGCGGCTCAATGGGCGGCTCCAAAGGAGATATCCCTGGTGTAAGGTGGCAGGTCATAAAAGTCAATGATCAAAGCTTGGATGCTTTATTGAAAGGAAAACTAGAGAAGGCAAGAAAATAATGGCTGAAATAAAAGTTTTTAACAGATGGGGAATGGATGGAATTAAGATTGAGGATATAGGTTTGCAGCCTTATGTTACATTAAACCCAAGGATTGTTCCCAGAACAGGAGCAAGGTATGCCGGGAATAAATTTCACAAAAGCAGGACATTCATTGTAGAGAGGCTGATAAATAAGCTGATGATACCCGGCCATAAGAGCAAGAAGCATTTCAAGACAAGCTACCATACAACCGGCAAGGCAAATACTGCATCTGAAATTGTGGAAGATGTCTTTAAGAAGATTGAAAAAACAACAAAAGAAAATCCAATCAAAGTTTTTGTAAAAGCATTAGAGAATGCAGCGCAGAGAGAGGAGATAATCACAATAGAATATGGCGGAGCCCGATATCCAAAAGCAGTTGAATGCTCTCCGCAAAGAAGAGTTGATTTGGTATTAAGGCACATGACGCAAGGGGCTTATCATCGCACTTTCAACACAAAAAAATCAATGGTAGACGGGCTTTCAGAAGAGATACTGAATGCTTACAAGCTCAGCAGCGCATCACACGCAATTTCAAAAAAGCTGGAGATAGAAAGGCAGTCTGATAGTTCCAGGTAATTAATCCAGTTTTACAGCGTCTTTTGTGATTTCTGTATTGCAGCTATGTTTTTCTCTGCACCAATTCTCGCATTTTGCTGCTGTTTGGTTGTCTTTGTAAGCAAAACCACATTCTTCACAGATGTAATACTTGTTGTTGTTTTTTGTTAGTTCTTTTGTCATTTTACTTTGTTTAGGTATATTGAATTTGTATATAATATTTTTGTTATATTATGAAATATTTGATTAAAGTCAATTGCTAAAGTTAAACAAAACCTTTATAAATAAATTCGGACACAATTTTATAAGGGGTGGCGGTATGAAAAGCTCAAATTCATTTTTAGGCATTGTAATTTTCACATCTTTGATATTTATAGTTTCAGCTTGTTCTCCTGGCCAGGATACTTCAGCTCCTGCTCAAACTGATTCAAATTCTGATGATAAGACTACTGAGACAAGCTCTCCTCCTAAGATTGAAGATACTGCAGCTGTGGTATCGACTCCGTTATGGATGACGGCTGAATTGAAAGATGTAAGGACTGGCGAAACTTTCAAAGTCACTGATTTCAAGGGCAAACCGGTTTTATTGGAAAGCTTTGCTGTTTGGTGCCCAATCTGCACACAGCAGCAGGAAGAAGTAAAAAAATTACATGCTGATGTTGGGGATGATATTATAACTATATCACTTGACACAGACCAGAATGAAGATGAAGGGAGAGTTCTAGATCATATAACAAAGCATGATTTTACCTGGTATTATGCAGTTTCACCGATTGAAGTGACTAGATCTTTGATAGACGATTTTGGGCCTAGGGTGATAAACGCACCTCTTGTTCCAAAGATATTGGTATGCGAAGACCAGTCATTTAAATTGCTTCCATTTGGAGTGAAATCCGCAAGTAATCTGAAACAGACTGTTGCACAGGAGTGTTCAGCATAAGATGGCAGGTTTATTTGCAGACATCGGAGCTTCTTTTGTTCTTGGAATTTTAACGCCCTTGACTGCAGTTTGTGTCCTGCCATTGTATCCTGGTTTTTTGACTTATCTTGCCAATAAATTAGGGGGAGAAAGTTCAGATCGCAAGACTTATGCCCTATTCGGGTTGATTGCAACGCTTGGGGTCATTGCATTCATGCTTTTGATAGGCATAGTCTTCACAACTTTATTCCAGGCATCGCTTACTAACGTGATAAATATTGTTTCTCCAATTGCTTTTGGGATTTTATTTGTTATCAGCTTACTTTTGATATTCGATGTTGATTTTGGCAGGTTCATACCAAAAGCCAAGACTCCAAAACTCTCCAAGAATCCTTTGGTAAGCGCTTTTTCATTTGGGTTTTTCTTTGGAGCGATTGTTTTGCCCTGCAATCCTGCTTTTATCGCTGCGTTTTTCGCAAGAGCAGCTACAACAACGCAGTTTTTATCTGGAATGACTAACTTCCTTGGTTTTGGATTTGGGCTTGGATTTCCATTGTTGGCATTTTCATTGATTTCTTCAGGAAAAAGCACTGCAATCATCGGATGGCTTACAAAACACAAAAGAATCATTAATCTAGTTGCTGGAATCTTTATGCTGCTTGTCTCATTATATTATTTATTCTGCATTTTTGAAGTGTTCAGCAGCAATCCCGTTGTCGATACTATTTGCATGCCATTGAAAGCAATATTCGGGTCGATTACGCAGTTTGGAAGCAGTTTGCTTTAGAGGGGGTTTCTTTTTTAAAGTATTATTTTTATTGTTATTAAGAGTAAAGCACATTAATGAAGAAATACAATCACAAATAATTGATTATGTTTTTGTTAACCCCCTAGTTAATGTATTTGTGGATAATTTTCAATACTAAAACTCAATAAAATAAAAACCAATCAAAGACTATTCAAAAATAATAAAAAATTAAAAAGAGATTAAATTAAATAATTAACCTTCCGGACTATAAAGCTCAGTATCCGGAAAGAATGCAAACCATGCAAACCAGAAATCCCTTTCATGTGGAATTCTTTTGCCTGTTTCTAAGTTTGTGATTATTACAAGGCCTGCTTCGTCTCTTTCAACCTTTATATTCACACCATTTATAGTATCTTCTATAACTCCTGCGTTTTTTACATCGAATTCGCTGTAAGCTTTGTAAGTTCCATCAACTTCAATTCCAAAAATAACAGCTTTTGGGTGCAAACTGTCATCTGATTCATCTACAGGGAATATTATACGTCTGATTTTAGAATAGTTTCCATATGGGTTTGTGCCATACGATCTTATGAATCCAGTTTGCCTGCTTAAGACTTCAGAATCTGGATGCACAGCTTTCCACTCACCCCAGGTTGTCACATCTGCAGGGAATAGATCAAGTACTTTGCCAGTCAGTTCGCCAACAACTGCTTTTCCACCAATTTGGTTCCAGTAAGTATCAGTTTTTCTGTCATACATGACTAAGTTTGAATTGAATAATTTTCCAGAAGTTCCAAATTCAACTTCTTCTCCATCAATTTTTCTTTCAAATACAATTCCAGAACCACATAATGGACAATAAGTTACTAATATAGGATCGTTTGCAATTTTTTCATTGACAATTTCGTGCCATACCAAAATCTGGAATGGATAAAAGCGTTTAACTCCTTTGTGGATGATTGCAATACCTGTTTCATTATCCTCAAGCCATTCATCAGCTTCTTGAACAGTTACAAAACTTGGATTATCAATTGATGGGATGCCATCTTTTGGCGGTCCGCCTCCCCTTATTTGGTTTGGATGTATCAAATATGGTGTTCCATCAGGTAAAAATTGGATTTCGTCATTATCTGATGTTTGATCTTGAGATTCTTGATCCTCTTCTTGTTTATCTGCTTCTGAATCATCTGTATCTGAAGTCTGAGTGTTTTGGTCTTGGGCAGAATTTGTTTTATTAGAAGGAGTGCATGCTGAAACAAACAAAATCACAGCAAGGAACGAGAATAGCAAGATAGTTGTAATCTTATGATCAGTTCGTGCAATTTTGTTTTGATCCATCTGATTCACCTATCGATATTGGTAAACTAATAAAATTTTCTTTTAGTTAACAACTTTGTGTCTAATGATTAAATATGGGTTTTAATATGCTACACTCTTAGAAATTTGTGTTTAAAAGGTTAAACATCATAATGATATACTTATTTTGGCAAGGCAGAGAATACAATGAAAAAGGTGATATGTATTTTTGGGAACTCTGGAGTCATGTGTGTTGACATTGATGAGATGGTTTGAATTCAAACCCCTATTTCTTAGATATTTGATAAAATTCTGATTAAACATTAGTTTTAACCATTAAACAATAAGCTTTAAATATAAATATACCTTACTATAATTAAGGTGATTATTATGCAGAAAAACATTATAGTTGCGCCTGTTGGCGACAATATGGATGCTTTGTTCATTGGTTTGAGAGAATTTCCAACAGAAAAAATAATTCTTTTAGCTCCTCCTGAAAGGATGGAGGATGCCGATAAAACAGTCCAGGATCTGGATAGGTTTAAGATACCTGCGAAGATCATTGAGATAAAAGGAAATCTTTGGGAAGAGATGTTCAGGAAAGTTGCTGAAATAAGGGTAGTTGAAAAGGACAAAAACATTCTTGTTAACACAGCAACCGGAGACAGGATGACAACATGCGCTGCTACAAGCGCTGCTTTTGTGAATGGAATAAAAGCATTTTCTGTTGACAATGGAATGACAATGTTGCTTCCTGTGCTGAAGTTTTCTTACTACAAGCTGTTGACAGACAAGAAGATGGAAATTCTGAAAACCCTCAGCAAGCCAAAATGCTGCATTTCACTTGAAGAGCTGAGCAACAAGACAAAAATGAGCCTGCCTCTGATTTCCTACCATATCAATGGAAATCTAAAGTCAGAAGGATTAAAAGACATGGGCTTAGTTGACACAAACGAGAAAAAAGGAAGGATTGAGATCAACCTAAGCACTTTGGGAAGGATGCTGCTAAGGGGTTATGTGAGTTGAAATAAGAATAATTAAAAATAACCTAAAACTAACTTTTCCTGATGAAACAACTCCTATTCGGAACAGCTGGAATTCCCCTAAGCGCGGATCCAAGGACAACTCTTGATGGAATCAAGCAAGTAAAAAAACTTGGTTTAGGCTGTATGGAGCTTGAGTTTGTAAGAAGTATAAATATAACAAAAGAAAAAGCTCCTGAAATAAGGAAAGTTGCTTCTGAAAACGATATTGCCCTGACTTGTCACGCCCCCTATTATATTAATTTAAATTCTCTGGAAAAGCCTAAGATAAAGGCAAGCATCCAGAGAATAGTGAATTCTGCAAGGATTACAAACTTATGTGGTGGGTATAGTGTTTGTTTTCATCCTGGGTTTTACATGGGTTTAGATCCGAAAAAGGTTTATGATACTGTAAAGAAAAATCTTAAGGAAATTGTAACAATTTTGAAAAAAGAAAATAATAATATCTGGGTAAGGCCTGAAACAACCGGCAAAGCAACACAATTTGGAGATGTTGATGAAATCCTGAAACTAAGTCAAGAGCTCGATAATGTAATGCCCTGTGTAGATTTTGCGCATTTTCACGCAAGAACCAATGGAAAGTATAATTCTTACAAAGAGTTTTGCAGTATCTTTGAAGCAATTGAGAAAAAACTAGGCAAAAAAGGGCTTGAGAACATGCACATCCACATCACAGGCATTGCTTATGGAGAAAAAGGTGAAAAACATCATTTAACTCTTAAAGAATCTGATTTAAAATTTGAAGAGTTAGTAAAAGCAATAAAAGATTTCAATGTCAAGGGCGTTGCAATCTCTGAAAGTCCTAATATTGAAGGAGATGCTTTGTTGGTGAAGAAAATATATGATAAATAATTCAAAACAACCCAATCAGTTTATCTTCCAATCCAAAAATCCATTTCTGCAATGAAGTTGTTGTTTAAGTAATCCATAACTTCAGGATCATGCAATGTTTCATCCCTATAAACATGGCACCAGTAGCACCAAATAGCTGTGATGAGCATAACCACTGGCTTGTCTTCTTTTTTCGCCAGGTCAAATGCATCTTGGTTATATTCCTGCCAGTTTATTTCATCTTCATGATGGAAATAAGAATATGTAAATGGGAAAGATAATAATAAAATAAGCAAAATTGAGAGTATTTTTTTCATTTTGGACGATAAGAATAAAATTTCATATAAACAACAAATACTGATAATAAATCATGTAGCTTCCTGCTATTATTAAAATTATTGCGCTTATTTTCTTGATATAAGGCAAGATTTTCTCAAGTTTCTTGATTATTACGTATTTTGTTGCGAAAGTCAGTGTTGTGATTGTGATCATGACCAGGCTCATTGCCAGAACATATGCAAAGATTGTTGCAGCTCCGTCAAGAACTGAGTTTGAAGCCAGGCCCTGGACGACTATAGATAGAAATATTGGGAAAACACAACCTAGAGAGCCAACTGCATAAACAATACCAAAAAGATAAATCCCCATTTTTTCATTTTTATGAGCTACATTTACATTCGGTGACTGGAAAAATAGAAATTCCTTGCCTAATAGCATTAATATTGCGATAATGATAAGAAGAATGCCTGTTGTAATTGCAATCCATGGAACAAATTGCTTGATGAACTGGCCAAGAGCTATGACTCCAAAGCCAGCTAACCCATAAACTGTAAAAAATCCAAGGCTTGCTATAATGCCGAAAATTAACCCCTGAATAATATCTCCAACTAATGTCTTTTTCTTGTCTTCTTTTGAATAAGATGAAATGTAATAAGTGATATATCCAGGAAGAATGGCAAAACTGCACGGAGCAAAGAATGCCACCAGTCCTGCTATAAATGCAAAATAAAGAAAAGCTGTGTCTAGCATTTTAATTAGTTGGCAGCTAGTGCATTAAATAAAGTTTCCCATTGCTGCTCATTAAATGCGCCAGAGCCTTTATAGAGTATTACGCCGTCTTTGCCGATAGCGTACTTTGTCGTTGTGCTTGTCACCTGGAAATCTGAAAGAACTTTTCCATTTCCAGGGGCAAAATTAATAGCCTGAAGACCTCGTGAATCTCGGTATTGCTTGATTATATTTGCACCCTCAGTTGTATCAAGATCTATCGCTAAGAAAATTACTTGGTCAGCAAATTTAGGATAAACTCCCTCCACTGCTGCAAAATCTCTTTTGCAGAATGGGCACCATGAAGCCCAGAAATAAAGCAAGACAGGCTTGTCTTGCGCATTGAGCTGGCTTAATGTAAACTCTTTGCCGTCAACTGTCTTGATCGTAAAATCAGGAGGTACTTGGCCACGATTGATTCCAGGAGATACTCCTTGCTGAACTGTATTGACTTGCTGCCCACCCTGGCCTGCAGCAACCTGACCTGCTGGCTGAGGAGCAGTACATGCACTTACAAACAAAATTGAAAATAAAATCAATCCCAAAAAATAGTTCTTATTCATGTTCTCAAACCACTCCTGCCGAATAACTTGTATCTGCTATTTATAAACAATGTTTAACGATTAAATGAAAAATTTAATATATATTTTAACTAACCAAACGTAAACGTGAAAATCCTGAATCCTTTTCCGACAACATTGATGTCGATGGCATGAACACCATAATTTTCAGCAGAAGCTATATTATATAGCTTGAACTCTCCAATATCTGATTTACTTTCATTTACTCCAATAACAGTGTCCAAACCTTTGTTGTTCTCGTTCAGGTAATCATTGTCCAGAAATACAAAAGCTTCTGATCCGTTTTCAGAACCAGCCACAATATTCACAAATTTTTCCCGGAAAATATCTTAAATTATCTGAGCCTAAAAATGCATTTTCGATCTTTGCACTGCATAACTTTTCCAGTGCCCTGACGCAAAATAAGTGCTGGTTTTTTAATCCTGGCTGGGGCCTGTTTTTCCTTATGTCGCTTATTTCAAACGGCTCATTCATTAATGTTGATAGGGCTAATGCTGTCCTTAAGATCTGACCTCCACCCTCTTTGTAGCTGCCATCCAGTTCTATCATAAAAACAAAAGAAAAAGAACTATTATTTAAAAATTGTTAAATCATATCTGTTCAATGTCTGAAAGGACATCATCAAGGTCTTCAAGCTCATCTGCACCCAGTTCCTGATCAACATCGTCTATGCTTGAAATTCCTGTTCCGACTTCATCAACTGCTTCTTCTCCGGTTTCCTCTAATTCTTCGGTTGTCTGCTCTGGAGCCTGCATTTCTTGCTGGTTACATCCGGCAAAGAGCATTAATGCCATTATCAGCGAAAAAGCTATTAAAATTTTTTTCAACATAAATCAACCTCTTTATATTTTTAATTTAACCATTTCATTGTTAGTATTTAAAATTTTCGGAACCTATGTTTAGCTTGGGCAACCAGAACTCAAACTTTGTGGTGCTCCATTAGGGCATTCACAGGTTTGTTCCTGTTCATTAATATTACCTCCAAAGTTATAACGTTCCTCAAGGGTATGGTCCACACCGGTTTGTTTCAGGATCGACTCTTTCGCCTGTGGAACATCTATAGCTGCATGGCACATTATCTACTTCTGGGTTAGAGCCACAGTATTCACTTTCAGCATCGGGCCCTGGTCCTGACCAAACATAGTCATTGTCGCTTCCGTCATGCCCTCGACACACTCCAACACCATCATTTGGTTGTGGCGCAGGATTGCCGTCTTCATCTACACATGTGCCTGTTACATTTATGCTAGTGGGCTCGTCAGCGCTTGCTCCGGCCACTATTACATCATCACCAGCTCCATCTTCTTCCTCTACATCTACAGACTCGTCCTCATCAATTTCCAGCTCATGACCGGCATCCCTTATCTTTTCTACAATATCCCTTAATTTGTCATGAGATGATCTTAAAGCTTGTCTTGACTCATCAACCAACACCTTGCCTTCATCAACTAATTCTTTAACTGCATCCCTGTCTGTCTCGTCTTTTGC
>NZDH01000002.1 GCA_002688775.1 Candidatus Woesearchaeota archaeon | reverse complement strand
GCTCCGCCTGTCACTAAGCATTTCATTTTAGCTCCAACTTATCCAAGTCTACTTTTCCTGAGGCTTCATCCCTGTATGAGTCGGAATCCTCATGATGCGTAGAGAATTCAATTATCTCAGAATCTTCCAAGCCGGTAAACCTATGCTTTTGATTAGGTTTTATCAGCATTGAATCACCTGGGAGCATTATGGTTTTTTGCATCCCTATCTCGAGCAAAACTTTACCTTTTAAGATATAAAAAGTCTCATCCTTTGATTTATGATGGTGCATTGAACATCGAAAACCCTTGTTTAGTACCAATTTTTTGCCGCAGTAATCCCTATTAACAATCCAGATTTCCCTGCCCCAGACTTTAGGCACTTCTTTGTGTTGTGTCATTTTGCATAATGGTATGAATACTTCATACTTATTAACTTCTATATAAATCTTTTGTTTTTAGTTTATAAATATATAGTCTAGAATATAAAAGTATAAATAGTAATACTTTATACTACTTTTTCATACCAATGAGTAAAGCAAAAATAGCAATATCGGTTGACAATTCCTTGTTGAAACTTGTAGATTCAAAAGTAGACGGCTCTGTCATAAGGAGCAGGTCACAGGCAATAGAATATTTTCTAAAAAAAGGACTGCAGGAGCAGTCAGTCAGTGCTGCTGTCATATTATTAAAGGGAGAACATCAAAAATTTGCTTTGAAAAATGTCAACGGCGAATCATTAATCAAGCAGCAAATTGAATTTTTTTCAAAATTCGGAATAAAAACAGTCTATATTGTAACCCAGCACACTAAAAACATGAATCTGCTGTTGAATGAAGTTTCAGATGCAAAAATAAATGTTGAAATAATCGAAAAACAGGCAAAAGGCAATGCAGATGCATTAAAAGCTGTAAAAGGAAAAATTGACAACAGCTTTATCGTGATGTCCGGAGATACGTACAATAATTTTGATTTGCTGAAGATGATTAAAAAACACACAGAATCAGATAATATTGCAACAATGGGGTTGATGACGAGAGAAAAAGCCAGCAGTTATGGAATTGCAATACTTGATGGAGATTTAATTGTTGATTTTCAGGAAAAGCCAAAGCATTACTCTACAAACATCGTAAACGCAGGCATCTATATCTTCAAGCCTGAAGTTTTTGAGCTGTTTGGAGCAGCAAGTTCATTAGAGAAAGATTTGTTTCCAAAAATAGCCAAGATAAAGCAATTAGTTGGATTTTTTACTTATGGGGAATATGTGCATGTTGTTTAAACTAATTTCTCGACTTCTTTCAGCACATCATCAACGCTAATGTTTTTCATGCATTTCTGGTAATCATTGCTTCTTTTTGGATAAAGGCAGTCTGGAACTTGGCCTTTATGTACGTTAATGCAAGGGCTGAATTCACAGTTGTACCCCTTATACAAGCCAACATTCTTTTTGCCAAAAGGTCCGAATCTTACTGGCAGGTTCGGTCCGAATAATCCGATAGTTTTGACTCCCTGTGCAGCTGCGATGTGCATTGGCCCTGCATCATTGCCGATAAAAAGATCGCATTTGCTAACAAGATAAAATGTTTGATTTAAAGTCATCTCTCCTGCTGCATTTATTGCCTTATCTTTGAATTCCATTTTTTCCTGTATTGTGTTTATTAATTCAGCTTCATTCAAAGCTCCTGTGAAAATTATCTTTTCATTATGTTTTGCTATTATTTCATCGCAAAGTTCAGCGTATCTATCAAAAGGCCACATTCTTGCTTTTGCAGATTCTGCAGCTCCAGGGGCAACACAAACAACAGAATCCTTATTTTTAATTCCATTGTTTTTTAGAAATTTATCAACCTGATTTTTATCATTTTTTGAAAAACTTAATTTTAACAATTTATTAGTGTCATATTTCACATCCAGATTTCTTATCAAATCCAGGTATGTTTCTACTACATGCTGCTTGTCATTGTACTTGATTTTGTTTGTGTATAATTTCGACCTTGAGCCATGAGAATAGCCGACAATTTGCCTGCCTGCAAAAAAGGACATGATTGCTGAAACATTCAGGTATTCTTCCATGTCAATAACTAATTCATATTTTTTCATATTTTTAAGAATAAAGCCAAGAATGGACAATGGGTTTGTTTTTAATAAAATAACATTGTCTATATTCTTATTGTTGAAATAAACATCTTTATTCCTTGATGTGGCTAAAACATCTATTTCTGATTTTGGAAATTTTTTTCTTAGTGCTTCAAGCGAAGGAAGAGTCAGTATTGTTTCCCCAATGCCCCATAGCTGGACTGCCAGAATTTTATTAGGTTCAATATTATCCGGAATTTTTTTATTAAATAATCCTAAAAAGTTGCAAATTGGATTACCTATGTATCTATCAATGAATTTTATTAATATTACCATGGACGAGAGTATAAAATCGGGCTTTTTAAATGTATACCTTATTCTAGAAATTATTATTTATTCCTTCCTTTCTTTATTGCTATAGACCTGACAATTTTCTCCAGTTGCTTCTGGTTTTTTCTAGTGACGACATACGTATAGAAATTTATTGCAATCAAGAATAACATTCCGCTTATCACTAGTAAATCCAGTGTCCTAAAGAAGCTTAATGATTTAGTTAGTGGATCTAAAATTGCAGGATATATCGTAACCACCAGAAATCCCATCCATAAGACAAACCAAAAACCGAATTCTTTTGCGTTGAACTGCTTCTTCTTATAATTGACAAAAGAATAGTAAATCATGAACATACCGAATAAAAATCCCGCAATCTGTATTCCAAGTACCATTCTACTCCTTGTTCTTATTGTTAAAAAATTTCCACCAAAACATGTTCAGGACAATTTTTATACCATCCAGGACAGTCGTTCCTTTGTATTTATCTGAATATATTGTATCAATTGGAATCTGCACATATTTTAACCTTTGCTTTCCTGCTCTTGATATCATCTCTGATTCCATTGAATAATCCGGGGCATTCCACCTGATCTTCCTGTAAGTTTCAATGGAAAAAGCGCGAAATCCGCATTGGGTGTCTTTCAATTTAATTCCATATAAAAATTTTACAGTGTTTGATATAAACCAATTTCCGATACGAAGAATCAATGGCATTTCTCTGCTTAGCTTCCTATAGCTAAAAATTACATCATATTTTTTTAGTTTTTCAATAAATCTAGGTAAATCGTTTGGGTTGTGCTGGGCATCAGCATCTAGCGCAATGATAAATTTTGCACCTTTATTGGCAACATAATCACAACCTGTCTTGAGAGCAGCTCCTTTGCCCAAATTAACGAGGTGTTTAAGAACTTTAGCGCCTGAATTCTGGGCCAATTGTTTTGTTTGATCATCGCTGCCGTCATCAACAACTACAACGTTTTTTACATATTTTTTTGTTTTTTTGACTATACTGGAAATCTCATTCTCCTCATTATAGGCAGGAATCACTGCCCAGATATTGCTTGTTTTCATTTAAGAATTATTTAAGTTTGTGTTATTTGAATTTTTGCTATTATTTGATATTGCGATATTATCATCACCAGCATCTTCTGGTTCAGCTGCCGATGTTTCTGTAATTTTTTCCTCTTGTTGTTCGGGTTTTTTCACATAATCTTCCACAATAGTGGTGTTTTTGCCGTCCCAATCAACCTTGTAAGTATAGATGCTGGTCCCTGTCAATCCACGCTGATGATTAAACAATTTGAAATATCTTAGGCCATGACCTTGAGTGTAAAACATTCTTGTAAACATCCCCCCAGTCAATTCTTTGCTTGATAAAACAACCAGAACTTGATCTTCATTTTGGGGAATGATTGTCATGCCAAAGTCAAGAGTCCTGCCATCGAATTCCTTTATCATAATTCCATCTTCTGTTACAAACGCAGCGGATCTAGGTCTTATTGTTCCTTGTTGATCTATACCAAAAACATCGTTGTTGCTCAAGTTTATTTGCATGCCGTTGTTGCAGACAAAAATGCCATTTTCGTTTTTGTTGCAGTTGATTGTTCCTCCATAACCAGGCCACGGAGCAACCCATGCATTAGCTTCGCTGTCTGTTGTTATAGACTGTATTTCAAAATAAGTATTTTCTGCTCTTTCTTTTGTATAATTGAACTTGTCCATCATGTATTCAACTGCCTTGTCCTGTGACATTCTTCGTGCGTTTTTCCATATGTCTGCTCTAACAAAATTCCAGCTTCCAAAATGAGACCAAACACCGCTTTTGCCGATCATATCTTCTGAAGCGATGAAGTAGGATTCAGGGGGCTGACAATGGCTGTTGGAAAGAATTTTTTCAATTTTATCGTCATTAATGCCTAGCTTTTTTAATCTTTTTTCTGCGTCGTCTTTATCCAATAAAATAATCTCGTTTACAATTGCCAATGACTTGTGTGTATCATTGTTCATCCTGAACAATTCATTGTAGGCATTGTTGCCGCCGCAATTTAGCATTCTTAAAATGCCTATAGCTTCTCTTTCATCGCTGATCATTAACAATTTTCCGACCCAATGGGCAGGAGGGAAAGTTTGAGTTGTGCCGTCAAAAGTTACAGGTCTGTCAGCTATAGCCTTGAAATGATGGCCAAAGTCCCACCATGATGTTATTATTGCATCTTCTTTTGAGTCCAGTTTGATTGAATTTAAGGAATTAAACCAAGCATCATTAATAATCGGGATGTCTGATCTGGAGGTATTAATTGCGCCTCTTGTAGGACCGACGTAAAAAGCCAATATCAACAACAAAATCAAGATGCTGCTTCCTATAATTTTTTGAATTTTTAGTTCCTTGGTCAGCAGTCTGGAAATGTAGGTGTATGATCTTCCAAGAGCAACACCAAATGCAACACTGAATGCAGGAGCAAGCAGCAAGGTGAACCTAATTCCCTTTATACTGGCAAAAATTGTGGATACAATCCATAGGGATAACAGGATTGATAGTTTAAAATCATAAGACTGGTCTTTTTCGTAAATGGAGATTATAATCCTAAGCAATAATGGGATCATTATCCAGATTAATACACCTATTATTGATAATGTTTCATAAAATATAGGCCTGTCATTTCCAAATCTTATGAACAAGATTACATAAAATAATGCAGTTCCAAGTATATAGAAGAAATCAAACTTCCTTAGTCCCTCTTTTCTTGATATAGCCAGAGCCAAACCTATTAGGCTTATGAAAAACATAAACCTTCCGCCAACAGAATTTATAATGCCGTTTAGCGATCCTTCGTTCAGTTCAGCAACCGTTGTCAATACATTTGGCCATAAAGATAATGTAAGAACGGGGGCCTTGATTGAAGTAAATCCTAACGGTCCGATAAAACTGTTTTTGAATATATCAAAGCTTGAAAATGAAGTAACAAATATAACTGACGACAAGAAGTATATAACACCGACAATTATAATCTTCCTTAATGTTGGGTTATGGTATAAAAATTTTATATTCCTTCTTATCTCGCCAAAGTTTGTAAATACCAAATATAAAAATGTCAGACCTATGGTTGCTATTAAAAAATCAAAAATGTACCACCAGCCATTCCAAGCGAATGTAAACAATCCTGTGAAAAATCCTGCAAGTGCAGAGAAAATAATAACTTTGAGATTACTTTTGGCATCCATAGTTTCTATGAATAGCCAGGTAATCAAAAGAGGAAAGAACACAACCCATGCGTCGCTGTCAGCATGCCCAAACAGGGTTCTTCCTAAAAATGCGGAATTGACAGCCATCATAAGGCCCGCGAAAAAACCACCTGTATTGCCAGCTATTCTTCTTGCAATCAGAAATACAAGCAAAACAGACAGAGCAGCGATAAATACTGGATAATAAAACATAGACCTCATTACTGTTAAGCCAGGTATAAAAAAATTAAAAAAAATGAAAAAATAAGCCAGGAAATATGCATGGAACGTGTCTCCTGCTACAGGCCTTCCAAGCGGAGCTAGTTGGTGATTGTCATATGACTTTCCATCTCTTAGAATATCACCGGGATATCCATGGTCAACAATATTATTAGCGTACCTAAACCAATAATACGGATCTATGTCCGGCATGTAGTTTTTCCCATTTTCATCCTGAAAAAATGTTTTGAACTGCAGGGATGTTGCTTTAATCTGATCGTCAATTTCTTTTTTGTTTTCGCTTAACAATTTCTGGAATTCTGTGTCCACCAGCGCATTTTTATTTGCATCAGGCAAATTAGGATATTGCTGGTCAATCTGGCTCCTGATTTGCGATGTTATTCCATTGATCACGCTGTTTGCTGCCCATTCATCTGTTACTGGCAGGAATCCTGCTTGCATTCTTATATAGATAGAAAGGATTATCGGTATTAAGGCAATAAGCACTATGCCATATTTTTTGATGAAATTAGAAATTTTACCCCAATCAATCGGCAATTCGTCTTCAGAATCTGCTTCACTTTTACTTCGCGAGGAAAAAATATTTTTAATCTTGCTAAAGTCAAAAGACAATTCTCCATCATCTTTTGCAGTTTCGTGAGTTGGTGTATGCTCTGTCTTATCTGGTTTCTCATCACTCTTAAAGAATTTCTTTATCTTACCAAAGTCAATAGATACATCATCATCCTTTGCTTCCTGATTAGTTGGAGAATCGCTTGTACTTACCTCTACCTTTTTCTCTTCTTTCTCATCACTCTTAAAGAATTTCTTTATCTTACCAAAATCTATAGATATTTCATCATCTTCTTTCGGATCCATGAATCATAACCACCATACGAACGAGGAATTAAAGGTAAAAAGTGTTTTTTAAAAAGCTTTTGTTAAGTGAGAAGCATTTTTGCGAAATACAAAAATCTTGGTTCTTTTAGCAGCAGATTAGTGACTAAAGGAATTGGGGTGTCCCTATCATATTTTTTTAGGACTTTTCGTACTTTTTCTTTGTCCATCAAGTTTAATAATCTGTCATAATCTTTATCAGAGAATTTGCTTAGTGTATTTCTTATCCTAAGATGCAAAAGAAGCTCTCTGCCGGATTGTTTTTTGAATTCTTTGTTGTAATTTTTTTTGTTGATGATGCAATCACATAATGTATGTGCTGCTTTGAGAGATGGAATTATCCCGCCACCAGTTGTTGCCTTTACATGTGTTGCTGCGTCTCCGATCAGATAAACATTATCTTTCTGGATTATTTTTTTTGGGTTGTAGACTGGGATCAAGCCGCTTTCCCAGCACAAAACATCTTTTTTTCCTGTTCTATTTTTTAGAAATCTGTAAAAATATTCCTGCGCATTCTGAAAACAACCTACTCCAAGTCTTGCAGTATCTTCAGATTCAGGCACGCACCAGCCAAAGAAGTTTGGAAAGTCATTGCCAAAATGAGTCTCAAATGAACCTGTGTCCATCTTTAGCTTTACTTTTGCCTGCATGCCTATATAATGCTTAGAATTCGAATCAAGTCCTGCAGCTTTAGCGACAGCTGAATAAGGGCCATCGGCGCCTACAATGATATCTGTTTTGATATCCTTTATCTTATCGGCTTTTTTGTCCTTTACTTTGACAGACTGCTTTCCATCCAATCCCATAAATTGATGATTTGTAAGAATCTTAGCGCCAGCATCTTTAGCCATGTCTGCAACAAATTGGTCAAATCTATCACGCCACATGACTATCTCTCCCAGATTTACAGAAATCTTGTTGTTCTTGCTTACTACTATCACCTTATTGAGCTTTTGGACTATAACCTTCTTTTTAAGCCTGAAGAACTTCTCTATAGAGTGAGTGACAATTCCAGTACACTGTACAGGCTTGCCTATAGTGTCGTGGTCTTCTATTAAAGTAACTTCCCTGCCTTTATTAGCCAGCAGATAGGCCAGATAGCTGCCTGCCGGACCTGCACCTACTATGGTGATCATGAGCAATGGTGTAATTGGCTAATTTAAATATATTATAGTATTCAAACCCTATATAAACCCCATATTTGTTACCACTTTGATGTGGTTAATAATCGAAACATTTATATACTAGTTCTATCATCGTATGGAATTGTACCTACTATTCAATAGCGAAAACTTTAAGAATAGGGGTATTATATCAAATCGTGAGGGGTGGACTTATAATGATGAAAAAGTTAAGAGCATTGTATGCTATATGGATAATCTGGGCGCTTTTACTTAGTACTATGTCTTATGCTGATCATTTTCAAAGAGGAGGTTTTTCCTCAAGCGGAACTTTTGACGTGTCAATAGACAAAGTAGAACTTAACAATAATGTTGTTGTTGAATCAAGAACAAACTTGATCAATGATGCAGATGTATTTTCTGTGGGTGTTGACTTGACTGCTGTCGATTATATGAAAGCTGGTCATGTAGAAGTCAGTTTAAGGAGCACAAGAACAGGAGATTCTGTTGCAGATTCAACAGGGATTTTTGATTTAAACGCAGGTACACAGGGCCATATTACATTAACCTTAACCTTAATTGACAAACTAAAGAGAGAAACAGAATTTGATTTGAGAGTAAGAGTAGAAGATTCTGAACAAAGATCAGAAACAAATCATTACAGAATCAAGACAGAAAGCACAAGAACGACAACAAGTTCGGGCAGGGGTCTTGATGTTTCTTTGGACAGGGTATTTGTAAACACCAAAGTCATAGCTTCTTCAAGAACTAATTTTATCGACGAAGCTGATGTATTTAATGTTTTAGTAGAATTTACAGCTTTAGAGGATTTAGACGATGCACATGTTGAAGCTGTTTTGAAGGATTTAAGGACAGGCACTGTTGTGGCAGATGCTTCACCTAATTTTGATTTGCTGGACGAGCAAAGCGCTACAGCACTTTTGAGATTAGAACTTTTGGATGACCTTAAGGACAGCGACTCATTTGAATTAACAATTAATCTAATCGACGCTGAAGGAGATTTTGTAAGGCAGGTTTATGGCATTGTTATGGAAGACGGTGTTTCAGGAACTGGATCAAGCCGTGCATTAGATATTTCAGTTGACAGCGTTGAAATTGAAAAAGAAGTCATAATCGAAGATGAAAACAATTTTGTCGACTTGGATAAGGATACAGACGAACTTGATTTGAAAGTTAGATTAACTGCTCTTGAAGACATTGAAGATGCACGTGTTGATGCTATATTAACATTAGAGAACGGAGAAGTAATAGCTGATACAACAGCAATTTTTGACATCAGGGATGATGAAACTGTTCTAAAGAAACTTGAGTTTGAATTACCTAAATTAATAGGCAACTTTAACCAGCAAAACTTAAGGCTTAGAATAAGAGTTGTTGATGCAGAAGGGGATTTTGAGGAGAAATTTTATGGTTTGAAATTAAACCAACAGGAGACTCCTTTGATCGTAAGCGGCATAGAATTAAGCCCGGAAAATAATGTTAAGGCAGGAAAAGCACTTGGAGTCAGGCTCAATATCAAAAACAGCGGAATTGTAGCTCTTGACGGCATTACTGCAAAAGTCAGCATTCCAGAACTTGGAGTTTCAACTACAAAGTTTGTAGGGAAAGTTGAGAATAGCGGAAGCGAATTAACAGAAGATTTTGTCTTGAAAATACTTGACAGTGCTCAGACTGGAACTTACACAGTAAGAACAGAATTAGCTTCACAGTTTGGCGGGAACAAGGAAGTAAAAGAATTGCCTGTTTTTGTTTTAGGATTAAGCGATCAAACTACGCAAGTTGTTAACGACAAGCTTATAATTAACGTACCAGTAGTTGAACAGGATGTTAAGAATGACGGATCAGAAGTTATATTTCCAATCACATTGACGAACCAAGGTCCAGATGCAAATACATACACACTATTATTTGATGGGGCTGGTTGGGCTAATATAAGACTGACAGAGTCAAACACATTCATAGTTGAACCAGAAGAGTCTAAGACGGTAAATGTATTCTTGTCAACAGACTCAAAATTGGCTGGAGAACAATTGTTTACAGTAATGGTAAAAGGTAATGACAAGATCTTGAATCAGTTAACCCTGAAAGGGAATGTTGTAAATATCCAAGGACAGTTATTTGCAGTTGTATTGAAAACTTTGCTGCAAACAATCTTGATAGGCCTTGTTGTTTTGCTTGTTGCTTTAGGATTATATCTTGGAGCTAGGAGATATATACCAAGAAAAGAAACAAGCGATTTTGTGGCTGAGGATATCCCTGATCAAGCACAAGGCGAAGCTTATTACTGATTTTGATTTTTCTAATTAATTTTTTCTTTTTATATAATTAAATGGGGACGCAGGGAATTTCCAGAGTTTTATTCTTTTTGAACCCCGATCTCAGGCTATCTTCGGGAAATTAATTCATTGCCCAAAGGCTCATATTTCCATTACTGGAGGCCCGCATAATAGCCAGGTTATAAGACGTCCCCATCAATGCAAAGAATTTTTTATCGTTATATAAAGATTGTTGTTTTATTATAAATTTTAAAAAATCAAAAACCAATTCTGTCTCCTATTTCCGTCTTAGTTTTCTTAATTGTTCCATTCAATAATTCAATTGCATACATTGCTTTTTTCTTTGATTTATAGAATGTAAAAGGCCTGAAATTTTCTTTTTTATCAATGACAATCTTATTTTTGCTCAGGAATAAGACGTCAATAGGGTAAAAAACAAAAACCATGTGAAGAGAAATATTTTCCTCTTGATTAAATTTCAGAATCAAAGCTTTTTTTTGTGGCCTTGAGAACATCAGCCCGATAAATTTAGATAATATATCGTCGCAAAATTCAGTGTTTTTCGCCATTATCTTATTTTTTGAAATATTTTTTATTGCCATTAAAAATAAATCTTTTAAATTTCGTTTAATAACTTATCTCTTTCATTGTTCAGGAAGCCCAAATATCAAATTTTTATATAAATCTCATTGAAAATTATAATATCAAAAATCAAAACATTTAAATATATGTTATTAAACCATTATTGTTTAAATCATCCATTAAAGAGGACCGATAATGAAAAAAGAGGGTTTGGGTAATATTTTTAATTCTCAAGACGGAAAGGTAAACTTAGTTCTGTTATTTTCTGTAGTTTTAATTTTCTTGATTTTAGGTGTTTTTTTGGTTTATGGTCTTGGCCTTGTGACAGTTGTTGGCGACACTCCGGTGACAGGGACAATCAGTGCCAGCAGAAATGTAAATTTTACTTTTACTCCGACTTGGGTGGATGGGCCTGTAGGAAACTGCACTCTTTGGAGTAACATAAGCGGTGCTTGGCTGCAACATGCTGAATTTAATGGTACTGAAGAGGCATTAGTATTCAACCAATCTTCAAAAATAACAAACGGGACCACAAGCTGGATTAACTTTACGTTTGGTCAAGATGCTTATTTTGTATGGAGTGTGGGCTGCAGGAACGGGACAGGTCTTGTAGCAGATGTTAATGTATATAATATAACTTTTTCAACTAACTTAACAGTATATGTGGACGTTGCTGCTCCATTAATAGTGCAAACGGTCGATATATTCCAGAACTTCAACACAACCAGCACAACCCCTACGATAACCTTTAATTTTACTGACTATAATGGTACAGGTGTAAATATAACAGGCAGCGGGAATACATCATTAAATTTGAGTATATATAATGTAGAAGCCCCAGATGTAGATACTTTGGTAAGGCAGTATAACGCAAGCAACGATAACCTTACTTGTTCACCAACAGGACAGGCTGTACAAGCAGCCCAGTGTACTGTAGCTATTGGGTCATCGACATTCGGATTGTCAAATGGAACTAAAAACATAACAATTGGCGTAGTTGACAGGGCAGGCGGGAATGCAAGTTTCACAAGTTCGTTTTTGATTACAGTTGACCAGATACCTCCAGTTATAGGGAATATTACTATCACAAATGGTACAGTAGTTGGACAATTGATTGGTGTTGAAAGTATCGGCAGTTCTGACCCATCCACTGTTCCAGATAGTGGTGCTGGTACATGGGCACAAGGATTAACAATGAATATCTTTGCAAACGTGAGTGATAACTTGACGAGTCCGCTTAATGCAGATCTTCAATTTTTTAATGAAACTAGTGGTAATTGGCAGACAGTAAACACAACACTTGGTGATGTAAATCACAATATAACCACAAGAGAAATAAATACAAATGGATCAGTTAACTTTACTTTTACTCCGACAGCAGGAAGAGGGGTATTTGAAGGACACAACGTAACATTCAGGATATTGGTCAATGATACACTTGGAAACAAAAATGCCAATGGTTCGAACGCATTAGGTGTGTTAATGAATATAACAGTGCAAATCAACGACACGACAAAGCCGACTATAACAGTTACTATAGAGACAAACAACACATTAAATAATTCAAACACCTCAGATGCAACACCAACAGTTCATTGGAATGTTTCTGAGGGTAATGCATTGAAAAATTTATCCATACAGTTTGATTCTTTTACTGCTGCTGATGCTGCTTGTGTGGGGTACACCTTGTATACAGGTGCAGTAGTGGAAAACAAGAGGAATGGTTCTGTAACATTAAAAGGCAATGAAGATGAAGGTGGATGTAGTGCCTTGGCAAACGGAACTCATACTGTAAGAGTTACAGCAGAAGATGTCTGGGGAAATTCCGAGCTATATATACATCAGTTTGGAGTTCAGAGTGGAAAGCCAGGGATTATATTTAATGGAGTTACCCGATCAGATGGACTTAGTGTACCTCCGGGCTTTTTTTCAAATAGGACAATAAACAATACTAACATATCCCGGATAACCTCACTAATGGGCATAAATTTCTCGGTAAATGGGTTAGCCGTAAATGTTCAAAATTTAACTTATATCACCAGTTGTAATCCCTCATCTGTTAAGTTAGTTCCAAATATCTCAGTAACTAACAGCACAGTTATTTTCCCTTTCAATGAATCAACATGCCCAACTACCTCGGCAAATCAGACTATAACAGTAACAGTAAATGATAATGTTGGCAGTTCAAACACCACAGTATTTGGGTTTACAGTAGATAATGTTGGCCCAACTGTAACAGTCAATAGTCCAACAGCAGGACAAAGATTTGCAGGCATTGGAAATGTAAGTGTGACAGTAGTCGATAGCGAGGGCGGTGTAGATACAATTGGAGTATATCTGGACGGAAGTGATCAGTTTAGAAACCACTCAAGCAATGGAAGCAGTAAAGTATTAGTTAATGGGACAGGCATACAATTCATAGCAAATTCAACACTAAATAACTCGTTAGGAGATGTAAATGTAGGTTCATCTACCAATCTATCTGCAGGAACACATACTATAAAGATAAGTGTCAACGATACTTTAGGAAATGTAGCAAATAGCAGCATAATCATATTTGTGGTTGACGGGCCAATAAACTTTGCATCTTTAGGATTAAATGGAACAAATGGAACTTTGATAAGTTTTAATACAAACTTTACCATAGCCACAGACACTAGCATTGGAGGTGATGGTGCCAACATAACTCTAGTTAACTTGACTAATGCAAGCGGCGAACCATTGGTAGATACAAGAACTGTTACAGACCAGACATTAAAGCTATTTATGGCCCTAAACACTAGTAGAAGAAGTAATACTAACGGCAATGGCAACACAAATGTCACAATAGTGTTTAATGCTTCTGCAGCTAATTGGGGTCTATACAATTTCACAGTGAGACAAAACGATTCAGCAAGTATATCTCGAATTGAAGATAACTGGACTGTAAATGTTCAGCAACTATTATGGTTCAATCAAAGTATAAGAAATTTCTTGCCAAACAATAACAGTTATTATGCAAAAATCAGATATCCTGTCAATTCTTCACAATATAGTATAGGCTCGAATTTTGAAATATGGTTCTTTGAAGATATAAATGACTTCACAAATAAGACAAATGTTACAGAATGTGAGTTAAACTTTAATCCAAGCTTTACCTTTACGTCTGGATCAGCTTGCTGGAACAGCTCAAATGGGACAGGAGCAGATAAAAATGGAATAGACATATATGTTCCACACTTTAGTGTAGTTGCATTCGTAAATGATTCAGTGTATCCGTGGGTTAATGTAACAACTCCTGCAGGAAATGCATCTGGCACTCAAATCCCGGCGACATTGAAAAACCAAAGCGTAAGCATGTTCCTGCCAAACATAACTGTTTCGAAAGATACAGTGTCATGTTTCTCGTCCTTGAATGGAACAGTAGCAAATGCTACAATGGAAAAGACAGGCGATGTATGCATCGGCCAGACAGAAAGATTCAAGAGTGGTGGTGCAGGTTATAACTTTAGCTTCTGGGTTATTGATTCAAAAGGAAATACAAATAGATATATCTGGAACTTTACAGTGACTGATACAACAAAATCCAATACTGGAGCTATCACCTCAAGTGCATCAACAACCACTGCAGATGTCACTATAAGCAATGTAAATGAATCAGTTAATGCAACTGTTTTATACCATGGTGACCAGGATGTCCTGAATGGCAGTCAAGGTGGCACTCTATTACAAGCTGAACAGTCAGACTTTAATAAAACACAAGTAGTTTCAATAAGCGGCTTGACTGGAAGTACAACCTATTACTATAATGTAACTTTGTGTGACTTTAGTGAAAACTGCATAGTTAATGGAACTCGCAGTTTCACAACAAGTGCAGCTGCAGCAGCTGCAGCAGCAAGCTCAAGCAGTAGCAGTAGCAGTAGTGGTGGTGGAGGTGCAGTTCCAGTCAGCAATACAGTCGCATCAGCTGGCAGAGTTTGGGATAGCTTGGCAGCAGGTTCAAGTGCTGCAATGAATGTAAATAATGTTAAAATAGCTATAACAGGAATTACTGTTAATGTTAAGAATGAAGTTACAAAAGCTGAATTAACTGTTGAGAGCTTTAATTCAAATCCACTTACATCAGCAGCAGCAGCACAAGTATACCAATACTTACAAATAATAAAGAAGAACATTGCAGATACTGATACATCATCAATTACAATCAGCTTTAAAGTACCAAAATCGTGGTTAGCAACTAATGGTGTTGCAGAAGCTAATGTTGTACTATACAGATTCAAAGACAGCAAATGGAACCCATTACCAACAACAATGACAGGAAGTGATACAGACAATGTGTTATACGAAGCAACAACACCTGGATTCAGCACATTTGCAATTGGAAGCACTGAGGCAGCACCAGTAGAAGCACCAACAGAAGAAGAGGCAGGAGAAGAAACTCCTGGGGAAGAAGCAGTACCAACAGGAGAAGTGCCAACAGATTTAGAGCCTGCTGTACCTCCACTTGATGGGCCAAAGAGCAAGGCACCAATTGCATGGATTGTTGTATTAGTAATTGTTGTTGTAGCAGCAGTTGGCTATTACATGATGCAGAAGAAGAAAGAACAATACTAAATTTCTTTATTTTTTATTTGATTTATCACTTGATTTTGTTTATTACATCTGCTAAATATTATCATCCCTATCTTACCTTTTATCACTTTATCTTGGCATGTAGAAAATAATTATAACTCCTACTAGCGTAATCAATGCCCCTATTATCTCAAACCTGTCTGGGGTTTTCTTGTCGACGATAAATCCCCAGATAATGGACGAAACAATGAATATTCCTCCATATGCTGCGTAAATCCTATGAAAATGTGATGGCTGAAGAGTTTGGAACAATTCCATACAAGAAAAGAATAAAACCGCCTATTACTCCCAGAATAAATCCCATATCTTCCCTTAACCACAGCCATATCAGATAACCACCACCAATTTCGAACAGACCGGCAAGAAAGAAGAAGAATATGGTCAACAGTATTTTTTGAATTTTGGCGTCCATGCTTCCCATTTAATCCAATTCTATAAAATCTTTTCTGATGCGTGGATTAATTTGCCCTTTAGCGACCCATTTAAGCGAATTTCACGACTATTATATACAAAACCGGGAAAAACTACATAGAAGAAATAAAAATTAAAAAAAAGAAAAAAAATAATTTATTTACTCAATCCTTGTTGTTATCTGACCAACATTGTTGTGAGTTATGCTGGTTTCTGTCACTGTGTATGAAATGTTTAACTGCTGATTATATTTTGATCCAGTTAACACAGGACTGCAGGTTATCGTATATGTTGATTGAGCTCCGTTTGCCAATGTTGCTGGAGAACTACTTGTTCCGCAACTGCCTGCTTTGACAGTTATTGTATCTATATCAAAACCCAGTGAATTTACTAGTCTTACCTGGACTTGTGCAGGTGTTGCTTTATGGTCTATACATGCAATTCCAGCTTGCAGATTGCATTTGCTCGGTAAAAACCTATCAGGACTTAAAACGCCGAAATAAGCTAGAGCTCCTATGGCAACTAAAACAACTAGAATGGCCCAGCCATAAGTCATAATAAACTCAAGGGCTGCTTGTGATTTTTTGTTTATCATCCCATTCACCTCTATTTTTAAAATATTGATATTTTATTATCTTAAAATTTCATATTTATAAACTTTGTGATTATTCAACTCTTGTGTTTAGATTACCAAACGCTGTTTTTGTAAGGTTGGTGTTCTTTTCAGTGTATCCGATAGTTATATCTCCTTTAAAACCTTCTTTTGAAACTCCGTTGTCACATGTACCTCCTATTACGAATGTTGCATCTGTACCGCTCACCATTGTAGTATTAAATGAACCGCTGCAAGTACCCACGGTTATGCTGTCTATAATCAAGGTCTTGCCCTTGTTTTGTGCAAGCACAACAGTTATCTGGTTAGACTCTACTTTGTGGCTTACGCACGCTAAACCTGGCTCTACAACACATTTTTCGCCCAGAAATTTCTCAGGACTTAAAACACCGAAATAAGCAAGGGCTGCGATTGCAGCAAGAACAACTAGAATGGCCCAGCCATAAGTCATTAAAAATTCCATAGCTGCTTGGCCTTTTTTATTGAATGGAGTAGAACTACCCATCATTTCACCTCATTTTTAAATATATTAATTTGGATAATATTTTAAATACCAATTGAATAACTACTATTTAAATCTTTTCATATACTACATTATATCCACTAGAAAAATAATCCTATTAGCTTACCTGCTACGCCCTGCCCAACAAAGTAAAGAGTCAATGTTATCCCTATAAAAATAGGTATATATTTTAATCCAGCTTGCATATTTCCTTTTTTTATTGTTGATACCATCATGGCCGAGAAAAATGAAGTTATAATCAGGGAAACTGTTGCAAAAATCCTAAAGTCAGCTTGGGTTACACCAGTACCTGAAAATGATATCGGAATTCCAGAACTAACGGCAGCATTTGATGTCCCACCTAAGGTTGTGCCCAGATTACTAACAACTGAAATCAGGACACCAGCCAATGCAAACAATAACGGGGCTGCAACCACGGTTGCAAACGAAATGAAAATTACATAAGTTGTTACATTAGCAGCCATTTCTTTGAGCATTGCTTTTTGCTCCTGAATATCCAATGAAATCCTATTGAGCAAATCCCCTATCTCCCCTCCTGCTTCAACACCTTCGTTAAGCATGCTTACAGCTCGCTTTAGAATGATAGAATCATATCGGGCTGCAAACTTTTTTAATGCTACTTTTAAGTCAACACCACTCATTGTTTCTTTCGCAATAATCTCAATCTCATTAGCTAAAACCCCAAACCTGGGACGAACTGCATACCATAGAGCACGATCTATTGTCATGCCGGCTTTTATATTCGATGCTGTCAACTGCAAAAAATCCGGAAGAACTTCCTCAATGTCAACCTTCCTCCTGAAAATTTTCAAATCTACGGCTACGTAAAATATGACCCACAAGGCTATTATCAGTAAAATAAAAACAAAAATCCACAATACTATCATTGAAGCGACTACAGTGCCCCATGTAATGCCAAACGTTACGGAGAAATGATAAATAAGGAATGAGGATATCAGGAGATTGATCACAATAGCAATATTAAAAAAAATTTTATGAAGTTTTTTTGTGCTTACCTCAAAGCCGGCCCTCCCAATATAGTCTCTTAATCTCTGCTTTCTCTCCTTAGCTTTTAATTTTTTTTGCTGGGCTTTCTTATATTTCTTTTTATAAAAATCAATTTTTCTCTCTGGCTGCGGTTCACTTTTTTTCTTGAAGATGTTTTTTAGTTTAAACATTGTTAAAATTCAATCGCGGGCCTGGAGAACTTCACCATGGAAATAAACATAAACTGGACGAATCCAAGAAAACCTGCCAGGACAAGCAATATTGTAAGACTTAATTCAAAGTTTATGAACGAAGATAATATGATCATCATTGTCATGCCTAGCGATGGCAATATAACAGCTATAATCATATAGAACATTGCCAATGGGTTCAGTTTTTTCCCGTATTTGTTGACTTCAGTTATCTGATCTTTCGTTATCTGCTCCATCACAGAGTAGAGAGATCCCGCGACATCTGAACCGGTCCTTATTGAATTTATAATCTGCCATAATAGCTTCCTCAGGTCATCGGATGGAACGAACTCGACTGCTTCGTTTAAAGCATCCTCCATGCTTGTTCCAAGATCAACTTTGTCTGTTATCTCCTTGAAATATTTACCAACAACCTCAAAATTTTTTGAAACATTTATCATGGTATTGTATAGTGGAACGCCTGACTCAAGTTCTATTATGATAAATCTGCCTGCAAATACAATCTCTTTGCTTATATCCCTGCCTTTTCTTGATATTTTTAGGTCAGGCAGTCTTATCATATAGAAAAACATTACGACAAATATTACTGGTATAATCAAAAAAGCAACAGCTTTGATAACCTCAAATTTTGCCAGCACCAAAAATAAACTAACAACTAGGCCTGTTGTCATATAGAATGCCGAAAGAAAAGTTTTCTTTATGAAAACCTCAGGTCTGTCGTCAATTCCAGCCTGCTTTAGCTTTAGCTTAAGCGTGGGAAATGCTTTAGAAATTCTTAGAAATAGCAAATTTAGACGGTTTGATTTAATTTCAATCACCCAATACNTTGTTCTTTTTTACATGATGCATCAAATTATCCTTATTTGTGTAATATTCTGCTATTACTCTTCCCACACTATTGACTGTGTTAACATCACGCTTTACAAGCCATTTCAATACAGCAACTTTTTCTTTCAATGATTTTTTAAGTTCATTTCTGGAAAAACCAGTGAACATTTCTATTGTGTGTATAAGTGATTTTGAGTTTGCAACTTTTTTTAAGATGCCTTTTCTTATGTCCAACTGAATAAGTATGTTTGGTTCAGAATTTGGCAATATTTCTGCAATTTGAAATGTTTTTCTTACACCTGTTCTTCTATTCCGGTATTGGACAACTATCATAGATATAGCTGGCAGCATTGTTTTTGGAATTTCAATTGGTGGGTTAGTAAGCCTTGTTATTGTTTCATTAGCATCATTTGCGTGTACTGTTGCATAAACAGAATGGCCTGTATGTATTGCCTCGAAAAGAACTTCAGCTTCTCTTTTTCTTCTTATTTCTCCAACCAGTATTCTGTCTGGCCTCATTCTTAATGAGTTTACCAGCAAGTCAAGCATTGAGACTTCACCCTTGCCTTCTGGATTTGGCAATCTTGTGACCATGGGTACCCAATGCAGAAATTTTGGCAGCTGTATTTCCCGAGTGTCTTCTATGCTTAAAATCCTCTGATTAGGGGGAAAAAAATTAGCTACAACATTAAGCATGGATGTTTTTCCAGTGGCTGTTCCTCCGGCAATCAAGGTTGACAATTCGAACTGAACTCCAAGCCAGATAAGTGCAGCAGCTTCTGCTGATATTGTGTTGTCTTTTATGAAATCAGTTATTGTCCACGGTTTTGCTGCAAATTTTCTTAATGTTATTGTGTTTCCTCCAACAGAAACTGGTTCAATAGTTGCATTGACCCTGTCACCTCCCTTGAGGTGAGCATCCATTAATGGCTCAAGAATTGTTAATTGTCTTCCAACTCTCCTTCCAATCATGGTAGCGTAGTGCCTTGTTTGCTCTTCATCAGAGAGCATTATATTTGTTTTTAGCCAGCCAAACTTTTTATGATAAACCCATACAGGCTCATCTGCACTATTAATCGCTATTTCTTCAAGGTCTGCATCGTCCATAAGAATTTCTATGTTTCCAAGCCCAAGACTTCTTTGTATCAGGTATGATTTTAGAAAATTTGTTGTTTCTTGGTCGGCATCAGGGAAATGTTTATTGATTAAATTGGTTATAGTATCGATGAATCTTTGCTCAATAATTCCGGTTTCTTTTGTAGCTAATATATCCACCATCCCCAAACTTACCTGGGTTGTCAATTCTTCCCTTATTTTCTCGAGAATGATCTCTGTGTTCTTGCTGATAGTTGATAGTGAGACATCATATATGGGGACAAATTCTCCCTTCATTTTGTAAACCCTGATCGTGATGGGTATATTATCTGAGACAAAATTATACGTTCCAAGAATTTTTATGTCTCCTTTTTTTGGAGTAGGTACACGCAATTCATGTTTTGGAATTTCCTTTTTTTCAATTTTTTGAGCAGCTTCTGAGATAGGAGGGAGTCCTGTAAGTTGCACTTCAGCTTTTATACCTTTTTTATTAGAATCTTCAATTTTGATGTCTTTTTTCTCAGGAATTTGAGGTTTTACTATTCCCTTATCTTTATGCTTATGAAATTTAAAGGACTTCAAAACACCAATAATATTTGCTTTTTCTTTTTGAAGTTGATGGCTTATTTTTTCTTTTTCTTCCTTGTATTTCTCTTTTATATCAGCAATAGGGTGGTGCTTAGGAACTTCTGCCTTGCTCTTTGGAATATTTTTATTAGAAGGCGATTTTATTATTTTTTTATTCTTGCTCTTTTTTGAACTATGTCGCTTTGGCAATATTTACACCTCTTTTTTTTAAATAGATCTTATCTTTTGAAGAATGATGCTAACTTTTTAAGTTCAACTTCGAATATATCTTTCTTCTTATTCACTTCATTGAATTTTTTTTCCAGCTCAACCATCTCTTTTCCAACATCCCTGCTTTTTGCGCTCAGTTGGAAAGACTTAGCCCTCTTAATAAGGGCTATCAAGTTTTTCTCCAATTCATCCCTGTCTTTGTTAACTTTGTCAACTAAGTTCACAACTCCAAGTTTTTTTTGAAAAAAATCATTCACTTTTTTTGTCATTTTATTTAAATCTGAAGCATCTTTATGCTTTTTGGCTATTTTTTTGATAATATTGTTCTGAAGCTCAACAATTTTTTTCTCCTGCTCCTTATTCTTTTCCACTAACGGATCTATGGCAGATTTTTCATCTTCAGCTTGCTTTTTTACCTCATAAATGACTTGATTTAATCTTTTTATGTGGGATTCAGAATTTTTAATTGAAATATCTTCATTTGAAATCCTTTTTTCTATTGTCCCAATCATGTTTTTTAGATCCATTAATTTTTGGTTAAGTATTTCTTCACTTTTTTCTATTGATACAGCCTCTACTTTTTCTTTTGACAATACTTCTCTTTCCCTTTTTATATTGGTGACTAAATCCTGATATTTTTTCTGTTCCCTCAGGATTTGCCTTGAGAACTCTTCTATTTTAGTCTTCATTTCGCTTTTTTGATCTTCAACCTGTCTTTGCAGATCTTGCTTCAACTGCTGGTATCTTTCTAATTCTTTTAGATCGTTTCTGACGGTGTCAAGCTCCATCCCCAGATCATTCTTCAATTTATCAAATTCTTCCTTAACTTTTTTGAGATCCTTTGCCTGCTTTTCAAGAAAACTTAAGCTTACCTCGGCTTTTCTTACAAACACATCCTTCTTGCTTGCAAATTCCTTTGCTTTGGATTCAACTTCTTTTTTAGTAAGTTTTCTTTCAACAAGATATGGTTTTGTAAGTTTGTATTCAACACTTATTATTCCTTCTTCTTCAAGAAACTCAACCCATTCCTGGATCACAGATGTGCCCACACCAAGTTCAATTGCTGCATCTGCTAAGGCAATTTTCCCTCTTTGTTTGACAATCTTTACCAGCTTGTCAACACCAGTTTCTATGATGCCTCCTTTTAGACTCATTTTGATTAATTTTTGTTATTAATCGTTTAAAAATGTTCTGTTTTTAAATTGTTATATTTGTAACTTGATAAGCATCAAGATGTCCTTGATCAATTTTGAACCAGCTTGGGGTATTGTTTATCCTGAAATTTGTCGTGCTCTTGGTCCCAAAATAAATATAATCTACAATGCTTCTGTCTTTCAGAGCTAAACCTTGCTCTTGGAATTCAGCCAAATTAACAAGACTTTCGATTCCGTAAGTTGAATTACCTAAATTTCCTTCAAATCGCATTAAAAAACTCGGTGTATCATTATGTGCAATATAATATGAATTATTCATGTGATCCAAGAGATTATCAACTTTGCCATTGACAACAAAATCCGTTGTATTTGATTGTTTTATTGTATTCGTAACTCGTCCATTACTGTTAATTACATAGAGGGGATCTTCAAAATCTAAAATGCTTATTTGTGTTGTCAATAACCTGTTTCTAATCCAATAGCTGGTATTTCTTTTGTCCCTTATGTCTAAGCTAATGTTCAATCCAATATCTATTGCCCAAGGATCTGTTTGATTTAATTTAACGTCAATTATCTCAAAATTGAATAAAATGTCTATTTCGTCTGCCTCTGCTGAGATCTTATTGGCCCAGTCTGTAAAAGTGGAATCTTTCATCAAGCTCAAAGGCTGATCATTAATGGTTCCATTAAGGAATGATTCTTTGAATCTTGCATTGATGTCATCTATAAAAGTTCCATTGTTTGTAATGAACTGATTAAAACTCAAAAGGGTCCTAAATCCAGTAATAAAAACACCTTTGTCTATGTCATTTTCAACATCTTTTATGAAGAAATTAACTGATTCAATCCTTGTCTCAATTGAGTCCATTCTGTCTCTTAATCTGTAAGTGCTATAAGCACTATAAGTAACTACTATAACTACAGTTAGGGCAATTGCAGCTGTTGTGTAAAAAATTCCTTTTTTCGCCATTCGATTTATTCCCATACCCTTACTTCAATTATTGCAGGCCCCCATAATGATGGAACTTTTGACACTGTCAATGAATTGACATCAAGATTTGTTTCATCTATATTGATGTCAAGTTTTCCGTTTTTGTCCAGATCAAGATTCCTAAATAATTGATAAACAGCAATATCAATCGCATCATCTGTGTCATAAGTTGCACCAGAATAACTGCAAATATCAGCACCAATATAATCTGAAGGCACTTTCATTGTTGCAGCTGAGCCGTCTTCAAAAGTAACGGTCCAGGAACAACCATCTGATTTTGAAACTACAGCAGAATAATCTGCAAAACCATTCACCAAAAGTGTATAAACTACCCGGCTGTCATTTGAACCTCCTGTCGGTGTTGTTGAATTTGAACCTGTGCTTATTGTAATGCTATTTGACCCTTGGTTAATGCTGCTTACCGGAATATTTACGGCAAATGGATCGCCTAAAATCTGATAATCATCTGCATAGTCACTTAACGTATAATCAGTATTTCCATTGACGACTAACTTATCTGTCCATTTGCTTCCGGAATAAGATGTGACGCGGGCATCTGAAACAGAAGTGTTTGCATATATTGTCAAAGTTCCTGTTGAAATATTATTGTCAAACCTGCTGGTTTCAAATCCAAGTGGTATTTTATTGAATTGGATATTTGATATCGGCGTATAATTAAAGGCAATATATGAGTCAGGGTATAAGCTAGTCCTTACTAAATTCCCCCCTGTTAGATTTACAGACTGACCCACAAAAGTGACATTCACGATTGATTGGGCAATCTGGGTATAGATGCCCAGCAGTTCCTCTGCATCGTTGCTTATGTAAAAGTTAGAGCAGTCATCACAGCATGCTGTTTGATTTAAAGTGTCGATGGCAGTTGACCCTACATTGCCAAATGCAACGGTATAAATGCTGATGCCGTATAAATCATGGGCATCACATGCTTTTTGGATTGTTTCAGCCCTTGCCCCTGCGGCATCGCAGCTTAGGCAATCTCCGATTTTTGTATTTGCTTCCCCATCACTCATTACCAACATTGATTTGAATCTACCATAATTGACATTTTCATCTGTCCATCTTACGCTCAGATTAACATTCCTGAAACGCCAGAGATCATTATCACCACTTGTCCTTTCACACCCGCTTGTCGTGCCGCTTTTTAGGGTAATATTATTTTCTCCATTGTTGACATATATTATTGGCACATCAAACAGCATTCTTTGCCATTCATTTGTGCCTGACCATTTTTGATAATCTATTCTTCCAAGATAGTTTCCATTTACATAGGCACAATCATAATAATTGGGACTAACATCAATAGCTTCAAACTCAAGATATGAAGACCGCATTTTGGATTTGTCAACATTGATGTTTAATGTCACTGTTGCTGACTCCTGACCATCATCAACTGTTGTTTCAGCGGAATTTGTATCATAATCTAGTTTTGAAGAATTAGTTGATTGCCAAGCTATTAATTTTACATCCTTGAAATCCCAGTCATCCTGTTCGCCTGAAGTATCAAAGCAGCTATTTGTATTGGCGCCGGTTATTGTAACATTGTTACTGCCAAAATAGCTTGAATAATTTAGATTTACATCGCTTATGTTAGGTGCATAAAGACTTGAATTCTGGCTTTGAAGAGTGGCCAGCCATTGAACATATCTTCCGGCCTCTTGTATAATACTGCTGCCATCTGAAGTGTTGTATGGCTGATCTGTCCATCCAAAATTATCCCAAGTAGCATCTGGTGTAGGCGTGTTTCCGGTTCTAACCTGCAATGTGATATTTGAATTAGCAGGCACATTTTCAGTCCAGTTTATCGAATCCCAGTTAGCAGAAGTTCCGGCATCAAAAACTTGAGATAATGCCGTGCCACTATCACCTCCAGCTCCTAAATCCCTCCATACAGATAATAAATCACCTTTGAAATTATCTTCCTGAGACAACCAGAAGCCTACAGAGCCGGACTCCCTAACATCATCGTCGGTGGCAGTAACATCCAGCTCTATACCTGCTTCTGAGCTTTCCCAAGTGCACCTGATTGTGTTTGATGTTTCGTTGACATTGATTGTTATGTTGTACCACCTGCTTCTTACATAGTTCCATGAAGTCCCTCCTAAATTGCTTGAAGGGGTATGGCTTAAGTCATTGTCATGCCTCCAGATCCCTGCATTGAAAGCCCCATCCGATGTTGCAGAGCAGCTGTATAAGTTATCAGCATCAGCAGTGTTTACCCTGAAGGCAACTCCGGTTGCATCGTTGTCTTCATTCCACATAGTTGCCTTTACAGTGTAACTTCCGTCAAAACTAAGGGTAGGTTGATATATTATGGTGTGTTGATTGGTAGTCTGTCTTAATACAAATCCTTTTCCTGTTTCAGTCACTGTATTCCAATTTCCATTTGTGTTGCTGTAATCAGTAATATCATTATCATCGAAATCATCATAAAATAATTGAGTCAATCCTGATGATCCATTAGTTAACTTGGCATCACCAGGGGAAGCTGTTGTATCGATATTGCTTAAAGTGCCTGCTTCAAAATCAGCCTGGGTTGTCTGGAGCCATGAATTTCCAGAAGATGTTCCTGAAAGGAACCATTCTGGCTTAAGCGGATATGAGCAGGTGTGCCATCCACCACTGCTTGTTGACTGGGCTATGCACATTCTTCCTAAATAATTTCCATTAAAATAAACACAATCCAGGTAGCCATTATCAGAATCAATATTCTTGCCAACAACAGTCAATCTTGATTTCAGGAATTTTGATCTGTCAATCTCAACATTTAATGTTTCAGTAACTGAAACAGGACCTGAGTCACCTACATGATGTTGAGTTGTATCTATATCTTTAGTTTCATTAAATTCATGTAATGCTTCCTTTTCTCCTAGAAGTTGTGTTGCCCTTACAACTCCACATGAAATACATGTCCAACCACACCATTCATTAGAGTAATCATCAACTCGGCTTGTTAATGATGCATTATTAGTATCAATATCATGGAAACTGCAAACTGGGTTTGCTCTTTTGCCATATCCTACTAAGCCAACTTCATTACCCTGTGTACTTAAAATCGTGTTGATAAAAGTTTTATCAGAGTCTATTGCAACTTTATCCCTTCTTTCATGGCAGCCGCCGCTTGGGTTTGTATCACAAATTCCTGGTGTGCTACAATTAATTGTAACATCACAAGCTGACATGCTGCCTGTTCTGTCTGTAATCAGCACAGCATCACTTGTTGAGCCTGCACCTAAACTTAGATTTCCAGCTCTAAGGCCCAGTCTAAGAGGAACGGTTTTTTGGCTGAGAGAACTGTAATTCAGAAGACTAGAAAGATTAGAGTTATTCAACTCAACTGTTTGTTCAATTGCAGAACCTTGCGATTGGTAAATTGTTGTATTTCCAATTGTAAGGTATAACGCGTACTGGCTTAAAAAATGCAAAGAAATGTTCATGTAATCCGGCTTATTTTGGGGATAAAAAGAAGAATACAAATTTATGACGCCATCAATTCCAGGGAACATATATTTTTCACTGCCAGGGATTCTGGTGTCATTAAGAGAAGATGTAATATAATTTAGCTTTAAAAATCCACCAGCAATGAATCTGCCCCCTGATGTAAAATTCAAATTTATTATGTTCTCTCCCGGTTTGAAATTATCAAGATAGGCATTGCTTAGATTCCATTTGTCTGCAAGCATATCACCNCCACCACCAGATCCTTTTGTGTAATTTCCAGAAAATATGCCATTGATGTAAAGGTCGAAATCTCCACCACCATCAACTTCGAGATAAGAACTGTTAAATGTGATTACATCAATTGGCAATATCAATTTTTTAGTCAGGTTTCCATCACCTTCATAACCTCCAAAATAAACATAAGCGTTTGTTCTTTTGCTTTTAATCCCATTCAACAAAACTCTTGAAGTAAACCCTTCTGTTGGTTTTGTCTTTGCAATGCCTGAAATTATTTTCCTTGATGATACAAGAGCCCTTTTAACAGGAAGATTTCTTGCATAAATCTCTTCGCCGTTGACTAAGATACTAAAACCGTAATTACTCGGTATTATATCTTCAGTAAGATTTCTTGTAAAATTTTTTGCCAGATCAAGGTCGCCTTCTGCCCAGAAATCGCCAATCTGTTCCAGTATGGTATTGTTCAACTTTGTTATCTGGCCAGCTGAAGTGAGATTTTTTACATATGCATTATTCACTTCCCCAACAGTCATTGTGGAGAAAACCCGGACTAAATCTTGTGAAGCAAAACTTATACTGACTTTTTGTTGCTCTACGGAATAAAAGTTAGAAATAAGAAGTATTGCTATGATTACAATGCCTGAGGCAAGCAGGGCATCAATTGTAAAAAATATTGCTCTTTTTAATTTTTTCATTGTATAAAAATATGATATATTTTTCTGCTTGAAAAATTTTTAATTTTTTATTGTATTGTTGAATTTACTGCATTATTGCCATATATAAACTATCATTTTTACTATATCTGAATTGTAATTTAAGTAACGTTCGGTCTTTACAAGATTTTTTAAGTTTAAACTTGTGATATTGATGGGGTTGCAAGTACCTCCAACGATGCCTTTTGCTGCTGCTTCTATCATATTTACAAAATCTCCATTGAAAAATGAAACATCAAAATCACTGAAGGAATAAACAGAGCCGTTGCCGTATTTCCAATTCGAAATCGCATTCTTTCCGTCCTTATTAAAAGTTGCAATTTGCTTGAATCCGATAGCTTCTGATTCATTCTCAACATAATATGCCTGGGCAAAAACTATATTTTCGTCTTTAGTTAGTGTTAGGTGTTGGTCTGTATTGTTTACTGTTGAATTCCTATCACTTATTGACTGACCTGATTTTTTGAAAAAATCAACCCCAACAAGTTCTTTTCCCTGTGCTGATGTTAATTGACCGCTTATCATAAATATATTACCACTTGAAGAAAAATTGTTTATTTCGTCTTTGACATCATTATAATTGGAAGTTGATAAAGAGGCATGCTCCATTACCAGAAATCCATACTTACTTATGTTGGTTTTCAAGCTGTCTATGTCGTCCAAATCACCTGGATTATCTCCAAAATAAATGTCTGCTTTGAAAGTAGTCTCCATAAAATCTTTCAGGAAAGAGTCAGCAATATCAGAGTAATAGTAAGCACTCTTAATGTTGTAGCTAGTATTAATCAATGAATGACCAACTCCACACACGCTGTCTACATTCAATACTTCTTCATCCTGATTGACGAAATGTACAAAATATTCATAAGTAGTCCCTAAACTTGATTTTGTTCGTGAATAATTCAGAAGCTTGAAAGATTTTAGTTTTGTTGAATTTAATCTTTGATCATCTGAAACACCTATCCTCACAACAGTTGAAGCATCCCAATCATTGGGATAACCGCTTAAAGCAAGAGAAGATGATATAGCTTTCGCATCTTTAAGCAAAAAATCTAAATCACCACTTTCCTGTTTTTGAAAATTGTTTGTGTAGCCAAAATAGATTGCAAGAGTAAATGAAAATAGAAGCAATCCTATTGCAAAGTCCATATACCAGGCTTGAGCTTTAGTTGATATATATAACACCTCCACTTTTGTTAATTATATTGGTACCTTTGCTTAAATTTCCAACTGAGTTTGGAATCGGCACAATATAGAGGCTGTTTTTTGACTGCACTGTTAAAGTTGAATTATGTGTTGCTAATGAATAATTGATCCTTTCAAGCTTATCCGGGATTTCAAATACTCTTACATATCCATCCTCTACATTAGCAGCTAAGAGCAGCTCTCTTTGCAGTTTGAATGCAAGATCTGCCACAGCCTCACTTTCTTCCTCAATTCTGAAATCATTCAATTGGTCAAGGGAAGCAACTGTAAAGCCTATGGCTATTATAAAAGCCAAACCTACAAATATAAAAAATTCATTACTTACCTGTGATTTAGAATCCATTCATTGCCTCCGGTTACATTAGGAGGTAGCTGTTTGAGAGAATGCTCGTGCTCAACTTAGACAAATTATAAATTTGCCACCACCTCTTTTAATTTGATGTTATTTGAACAAAACCGTCTTGGGCTTTTAATGTTATAATGTGTATTCCTTGTGAAGTTGGCAAGGTACCGCTCATATTGACAGAGGAAACTTCTACAACTTCTGTTATCCCTTGTGTTGTTTTTATCTTAAATACAACTTCCCTGTTTGAGACATTTGTTGAGTCAATTTTATCAGGGAAATTAAGTTTCAATGTTGTCTGCGATGGCTTTCCAAGATAATATACAGATTCTGATGAATCTGCAATTTTTCTTGCAATCTGTAAAGCCTGGCTTGCTGCTACAGAATCACTTGTGTCAGATGAATATGTATAATAAATTATCAGTAAAGGCAGGGTCATAAGTGCTGCAAATCCCATTATAAGCATGTACTCAACACTTACCTGGGATTTCAATGGCATTTTATTTACTGGGTGCTTTAGATTTTCTCTTACTAGGTTTTTGTTTTTTGGAAATTAGTTTTTTTGTTTTATCAGTTGGCGGAGTTGCAGTGACATGTGATTTTTCTTTCATTATTTCATTTATTTTTTCTCCTGCTTCCTTAAATCCAAATTCTTCACTTATTTTTGTGACTCTGAATGAAGCAATAATGAATGCTATATAAGCAAACACTATGAATATGTACTCTGGGAATGTTAAGAAGTGAGCTTGCTCTTCAATAAAAGTATCAGAGCCAACAATACTTCTTACAGTCTGCCATACTGAAAATACCACAATAAATGCCAGACAAACTGCAAAATTACCCATATAACTCTTTATGGACCCCTCACTAAGCCTATTTCTAGCTTTTGAAATAAGGGATAAAGAAGCAATTCCAAAGATAACTGTTGTTATGCTTATTATTATTAAGTGCACCATTAAGGCCCGCCTCCTAAGTCTAACTTAGCATCAGAAAACTGAGTTAATTCATCCAATAGAGTTTGATCTGTTTCTTTCTTTAGTGTTATGATGACCCCTTTTACTTTCCATTCTCTCAATTTTCCATTTAAAAAATAAACAAATCTCGCTACAGTTGCCGGCTTGTTAAAAATAGCCAATGTATTCAGTGAATCAAATATCAGAAATTTCTCACTAGATGGAAGAGCTTTCACAGCTTGGTCCATTGCAACCGAGATGTCACTTAATTTTTCCGGGCTCCCAATGTAAAGGCAATTCTTAATTTTTTTAGTTTTTTGAGTCCTGGAAGTTGCGTCAATAAAGATAATAAGCCTTGGGTCTATATTCTTGCTTAGAAGGTTTCTTTCAATAATTTCATATGGTTTGTTTAATGTTACATAAACTCCAGGGACGTTTTGCTTATTTATCAGGAAATTCAGGATATCTGTAACTGTATTTTGATAATTGTTGGCATTAACTGTCACAAGAAGTATATAATCCTTTAAGTTTCTGATCTCTTTTGTAAGCGTTTCTTTAACTTCCAGCATCTACACCACTTTTTTAGTAGTTAATTCTACTGTTATGATATAAACTTTTCGTATTGAAACTTTAGAATTCTATATAAAGGTCATTTTTATTATTTTTTCATTGTTATTATGTCGGAAATCGGAGATTTCCGAGCATGCTCGAAAACCGGGACAAAATTGTCTGTTGGTTTTCGACAAGAGCCCAGTACATTACAGATGAAACGAATTAAGAAATATTGTCAAATTGTTAGTGAATTAATAATTAATGTATGTGCGACTAATCTCCAATAATAAAATTAAAAGAAATTAAATAATAAAAATAATATAAAAAACTATTAAAATAATCAAAATCAAAAAAACCACCAAAATTGTTTTCAAAAACATAAATCTTTTATATTAGTGCAACTAAAAACAACAAAAAAAGGGTGATAATTTGACTTTAGAGTTTATAAAAACTGGCGTGCCTGGATTAGACCAAGTTCTAAAAGGAGGTCTAAGAAAGAATTCTTCTATTCTTGTGACAGGAGCTCCCGGGACAGGAAAGACGATATTAGCTTTGCAGTTTATCTACTACGGAGCAAGAGACTATAATGAGAACGGAATATACATAACCACAGAAGAAAATCTTGATGATATAAGGGAGTTCGCAAAAAATCTCGGTATGGATATCACATCTTTGGAAAAAAAGAACAAGATTTTTTTTGTACAAAAACCAATAGCCACATTGAAAGGGGGATTATCTTCCATAAAAGGCTTAGTAAATGCCATTAAAAAAAATAATGTAAAAAGAGTTGCTCTAGATTCGTTGATCTTTTTTGAATATCTTTATCCTAAATTGGATGGTGACAAAATGGAGTTCAGAAGGCAAGTTCTTATGTTTATGCAAAAGATGAAAAAGGCAGGTGTTACTTTTTTGACAGTTTCTGAAAGATCTGTAACTGATTTTGACAAGTTGGTTTATGATATGATAGATTTTGTATTTGAGGGTATTATTGTCCTTTCAAGAATAAGAAAGGGTTCGTATTTTGAGAGAGTATTCACAGTTGCAAAGATACGCGGCCAGGATCATAGCTTGGACGTTTATCCAATTACTATAGGTAAGGATGGATTAAGGATTTTATTTGACCAGACACCATTCTCTTTGGTTGAAAAAGAAGAAAGTGATTTTAAGTAGCATCTAGCTAAACTTTAAGTTCCTTCCTGCCAGCTTTCAATGTATTTTTTCTGTTCTTTTGTGAGAGTATCAAATTTTATGTCCATTGCTTCAAGCTGTAGCTTTGCTATATCATCGTCTATCTCTTCAGGAAGCTGTACAACATTTATTGGAAGTTTGCCTTTATTCTTTACTGCGTATTCACATGCCAAAGCCTGGCCGCAGAATGATGTAGACATTACTTCGCTTGGGTGGCCTTCTGCAGCTGCAAGATTTACCAGTCTACCTTCCCCGCAAATGTACAATTTTTTCCCATCAATTGAATATTCATCAAGAAAAGGCCTGACTCTTCTTTGCTTTGATATTTTTTTTAGTTCATTTAGATTTATTTCAGCGTCGAAATGACCTGCGTTTGCAAGAATTGCGCCATCCTTCATAAGCTTCATATGGTCAATATCAATAACATTTTTGTTTCCAGTGACTGTAACAAAAATATCCCCAATCTTTGAAGCTTCTTTTAATGGCATTACCCTAAATCCATCAAGAACAGCCTGCAAAGCCCTGAATGGATCAACCTCAGCAACTACAACATTTGATCCCAATCCTTTTGATTTTAAAGAAACACCTTTTCCACAACTACCATACCCGCATACAACAAGAGTCTTTCCTGCAAAGAGTATATTGGTTGCCCTTAAGATTCCGTCTAAAGTGCTTTGGCCTGTTCCATAGAAATTGTCCAACAAATGTTTTGTTTTATTATCATTGACAGCTATCATTGGGTACTTAAGCGCTTTATCTCTAACCATAGCATTCAACCTTATAATTCCTGTTGTTGTTTCTTCACATCCAGCAAGTATATCCTTGATTAAATCCTGATGTTTAAGATGTATTTCACTCACTAAGTCACAACCATCATCTATTGTTATATTCGGCTTGAAGGCAATTACATTGTTGAGGTACCTATAGTAATCCTCTTTGTTTTCTCCCTTGTAAGCCCATACCTTGATTCCTTCTTCAGCAAGCGCTGCCGCAACATCATCCTGAGTACTTAATGGGTTGCAGCCTGTGATAGCAACATCTGCGCCACCAGCAATCAATGTCCTCACTAAAACTCCAGTTTCTTTTGTGACATGCAGTGCCATCCCTATCCTTATGCCTTTAAGCGGCTTTTCTGACTCAAATCTTTTCTTGACGTTCATCAATGCCTGCATTCTTGATTCTGCAATTTCCAGGTTTAATCTTCCCTGCTCTGCTAATTTGATATCCTTGACTTCATAATTAGGTCCTTTGTCCATAAATACCACCTTAGCAATGTTTATTGTGGATGTTTATATATTTTTTTGCTTAAAAACTGTAAAATATCTGTATTTTTCTGAAAAATATGGACAAAAATAGTAAAATTTAAATATTATATGGATATTTATCATAAATCATGGAAATAGACCAGAAAGATAAAAAAATAATAAGTGTATTGAAACAAAATTCCAGGGAGCCTATCAGGGAAATATCCAAAAAAACCAGAATAAGGCCGAGTACAGTCCATCAAAGGATACAGAAGCTTATTGAAAATGGTGTTATTGAAAAATTTACAGTCAAACTGAACAACAGGGCAATTGGTGAAAACTTCATAGTGCTGATGCTTGTCAAAGGCGGCACTACTGACTATGTTGATAGTAAGATCCTGAATAATAAACATGTAAAGGAGGTATTTGGAATAACAGGGGAGTATGACCTGTTGATTAAATTAAAATTTGAGAATGTAGAGGACTTCAATGAATATGTGATAAGCTTTAGAAAGTTGAACAAAGAAATACAATCGACAATGACTATGGTTGTTACAGCAAATCTAAAAGAAGATATCTAGAATTCTCTTATATCCTGAAATTCTTTGTATCTGTTTTCAATATCACTCATGGCTAACTTTTTTAGCCTGTCAAGGCTGAAATCCTCTGCATTGTAGGATGCCATGACGCTTCCGTGTATTATCGCCCTTCTGATATTTTTTTCATCTAAGTCCTTAGTTTTTGCCAAATATCCTATAAAAGCGCCTCCAAAACTATCCCCGCAGCCAGTTGGGTCTTTTATATTCTCCAGCGGATAACTTGGAGCACTAAAATGTTTATTTTTTGTGAACAATAAAGCTCCATGCTCGCCTTTTTTTATTATAACTGCCTTCGGGCCTAGCTCTAAAGCCCGGTTTGCGGCTTTAACAAGGCTGACAGTGTCGAAAAGCTGCCTTGCTTCTCCGTCGTTAAGAAGCAAGACATTAGTTTTTTTTATGACTTCGATTAAAGCTTTTTTCTTGATCTTGATCCAGAGATTCATTGTGTCTAAGACAACAAAATCCGGCCTGTTCACCTGTTTTAGGGTTTCAAGCTGCATTTCAGGATCAATGTTCGCTAAAAAAACATTCCTTATGTTTTTGTACTTTTCAGGAACCTTGACTTTGAAATTTTCCAGTGAATTCAGCTCTGTCTTGTTTGTTTTAGCTTCGTTCATGTCATATTCATAGGAGCCGTCCCAATGGAATGTCTTCCCTGAAACCTGGAGCCCCTCAAGATCAATATCCTTTTTTTTCAGCAATTCAACGTAATCCTTAGGAAAATCATTTCCTACAACAGAGATTACGGCCGGGCTTGAGAAAAAGCTTGCTGCATAAGAAGCAAAGGTTGCGCTGCCGCCTAAAGCCTTTTCAACCTTTCCGAATGGAGTTTCAATTGTGTCAAATGCAACAGTCCCTATAATCAAAACATCGCTCATAGAACAAGTAAAATTTGTCTGTTTTTAAATTTATTCTTCGTCACTTTCACTTTCGTCATCATCCTCATCTCTTTTGTCATAGTCATCTTCGTCTTTTACATCATCATTATATTCTTCATCATCCTCCTTATCTTTGTCGTTGTAGGCGTCAAATTCTTCTTCTTTTCCTTCAATTTTCACCATGCTACGGCTGAAGAATAATCAATTTAAAAGATTTTCTATTATTCCCACAGGTCATCAAATTCTTTCAGAAAATCATCAGCGATTTTATCGTCGTGTATTATAAGCAGATTTTCGTCATTCCTGGTATCTCCGCTAAGCGTTGGATTGAAACTTCCGGTTATCACAGTCTGATTATCTATGATGAACACTTTATGGTGCATTTTGTATTTATTCGTGTCTTTTTTAACATTAATGCCGAACTCTTTCAACCTTTTAAGCTGAGAATACCTGCCTGATGCTTGAGTAGAATCAAGAATTCCTTTGATTGTTAAATCACTTTTCTTGATCAAGGCATCTGCGATATCTTCATGAGTAAAGCTGAAAGTCATGAAATGGATGCTTTTTCGAGCATTCTTTATGGAATCAATAACTTTAGCTGCGCAGTCATCTTCCGGACAGAAATAATTCTCTATCTTTGCATCGTTGATGAATACTGTTGGATATTTTGAATTATCCCCTTCTCCAAAATCACCATTCCACAACTCATTAAATTCATCATTATAATTCTCTGCTAATGCTTTTGAATATATGACCACTAAATTGTTTTTGTTGCGGTAATTTCCATTGTCTGTAGGGTTAAGGGAACCGGATGTAATAATACTACCATCAATAATGCAAAACTTATTGTGCATTAACTGCCCGTTATCGTCAATCTTAATGCCTTCTCCTTTTATCTGGCCATCGCTATTTGTATTATCCATAACTAATTTTACATCAACAGTTTTGCTTTTTTTTGAAAGTGCATTGATTACATTCTTCAGATCCAGATCATAGAATGCACAGTAAACCGAAAAATTAGCATTATTTATGTGTGATTCCAAGATTTTACCACAATCTTCTTTTGGGCAGAAATAAATTTCAGGATTTTTGTTTGTTTCGTGAGGTATCTGTTCTATAGTTACTTTCGGGATACACCCAGACAGAAAAATAACCATCAGAACAAGTATTACAAAAGGTGCTTTATAATAGAAAAGTTTAAATATAAGTTTATTCATTTTAAAGTGATAATAGATAAAACCTATTTTATAGTGATAATATCACTTCTAAAGTGATAATCTATCACCTCTTTTTTCCCGGCAGGACAAAGTAATTTGTTCTGCTTGGGTTTATAATTACTTTGTTCTTCTGGATTTGGATTTTTTCCTTGGGATACTTTTCCTTACTAGAGAAGTAGCTAAAATTCCAATCAAAACCCCAATTATGAATACTCCGAATAATTTTTTATCAATATTAAAACTTATTTTCTTTTCAGTTATTTCACTCTCTTTTAAGTAAATGTCAAGATTGCCCAGCTCTAAAGCATATTCTGAATAAAGAAGGGCAGAAAATAAGTCTGTTTCTTTTAGTGAATTTGCGTATTCGTAATAACTATAGCTTAGGATCGGAAAGATCCCTTTTGTTGTCTCTTCTGCTATATTGTTTTTGACTATTTCAAGCTTTCTTTCCAGTAAACTTTCATATTGTTCACTGCCTACTCCAAATACGCTTAATATGACGTCAACATCTGCTTTTGCCCTGCTTGCTATTGAAAGGCACAATTCATAATTTTCATTTTCTAGCTCTTCATTTGCATCATCCAGTTCTTCGTTTACACTTCCTAAAGAACCGGGAAAATACAGGTCGACATATTGCTTTCTTTCTTTAGCTTCACCTATTTTGCTTTGACAGGATTTTCTAAGGACATCCTTATTTAAGTTGAATTCTTTACCATCTTTACCTAAAAAAGTTGCCCATGAATATGCAGAATTGATTCGTTCAGTTGCATAGGCTATAGTTCGTGCAGCTCTTTCAGTTCTGTTTGTGCTATTTAAAGCATCAAGGGCTTCATTAGCTGAATCTTCTGCATCTGCAAGCCTTTCCTTGACAACAATATAAGCTTCTAAATCGGTAATTGTTTTTTTCTCCTGATTTTCAACTTTATTCCGGAAATCTTCTATCTCTTCCTTTATATTTTCTATTTCTTCAATTAACTCTTCTTTTGAAAGATTTTTTGATAATAATGATAGGGTAGAATATTCGACGTTAGCACCAAAACAGAAGCTTGCTGAAGAGTAAAAAGTAGACTTTTCAAAAGCTTCCCTGCCTTTGCTTGTAAGATTCTTAGCACTTTCCTTTAGCCCAGAAATATTAATCGAATAGTTTAATTTTAATGTTTCAGATTTTAATTTGTTGCTTCTTTCGCATAATCCCCTGGCGAGAGATTTCATGGTGTCAGAATACTGGTCATCAATTTCTATGTTCTTGAATTTTCTGGTTACTTCTTTTCCAGTAAATTGTTTTACAGCTTCGCTTAATGTTGAAATCTCAGCAATTTCAATGTCTAATTCTTCTGAAAGGTTTTTTAGGTTAACTGTCGTGTTGTCAATCCTGACTATCAACTCACCTGCTGGGATGAATACTCTTTTCAAGTCATTTCTCTTTGCAGCCTCTATTTTTGCTTTTAATCCGCCGACAGGTCCTATCAAGCCGCCTGAATTAATAGTCCCAGTCATTGCGTAATCTTCATTTAAATCAAGATTTTCAAGCATTGCAACTGTAAGAATGGCGATTGAAGAGCCTGCGCTAGGGCCAGCTATAATGGCTGAGTCAGCTGTAATTGTGTAGAAGAAATCAACATCATCACAATCATTATCGATAAGATCGCATGCTATTGCCTTTGCAAATCTTGTTGACATTTGAGTGTCTGTCCTGGTTAAGGGGAATGTTTCAAGAAAAACTCTTCCAGAGCCTGGCTTTATTTCAAGAAATAAATTAGCAATCCCCCCTTCATGACCATTTTCTGTCTCCCTTACTGCCAATAATTTCATGTGGCCCTGTTTAGCAAGGACATTTGGTATGAATAACAAACTTAAGATTAAAAATAAAAACAGTAATTTCCCCATAAAGTCGGAGAACCAGCTAATATTTAATAATTTATGGTTTAATCATTCACTCTTGTTTTCAAGCTTTTCGGTATGCCTGCATTTTGGATATTTAGAGCAGCCAAAGAATTTTCCATAAATACTGCTTCTCAATACAATATCCCCCTCATTGCATTTTGGGCATTTTCTTTTGACATCGCCTTTTGCAATTGCTTTTGCTTGCTTTCCAGCTTCCCCTTCAACATGCTTGCTTGGGCATTTTGGGTTTAAGCAGAATTCTGATGGCCTTTTTGCCCTTTTTATTGCCAATACTTTTGGATATCCGCATGTTTCGCAATCTTTCTTAGCAGCTTTGATAAGGGCGTTTTTTGGGATGGAGAATATTGTTTTACAATCCGGATATCTATTGCAAGCGCAAAATGCTCCAAATTTTCCCCTTCTTAGCATTAATTTGCCTTCTTTGCATGTTGGGCAACTTCCGAGAAATGCCATTTCATCCTGCGTTTCTCTGTTTGCTTTTGCCAGTTCAGCTCCAATTTCTTTTTGATTTTTTTTAAAATCAGCTATTATCTTTGTTATTGAATCTTTTGATTCTTCAAGTGTTTTTTCCTTTTTGAGTTGATTTTGTCTTATCTTTTCCATCTCTATTTCAAAATGCCTTGTCAATTCTTCGTCTATAATTTTAGGACAGTATTTTTCCAGTGTTTCAATTGTTGAAATGCCAAGTCCTGTGGCTTCTATTGCTTTTCCGTGCACATAGCCGCGCTGGAATAAAGTTTCTATTATATCAGATCTTGTTGCCTTAGTCCCAAGATTTTTTTTTTCAAGTGCTTTTATTATAGAAGCAGGCGTGTATCTTTTTGGAGGCTGGGTTTCTTTGTCCAGCAACTCTATTTTCTTTACATCTATTTTATCATTCTGCTTAAGGTGCGGCAGTTCAACCTCTTCCAGATTAACATATGGCTCATAAAATCTGTGCCAGCCTTTCTCAATTGTCCTTGTTCCTTTTGCAATAAAAATTTCTTCATTACAGTCTAAGTTGATAATCATAGTTTCCCTTACTGCATTTTCTGCAAACGAGGAGAAGAATCTTTTTACAATCAGATCATAGATTTTGGATTCTCTTTCATTAAGACCCTGTGGTGGAATTCCTGTTGGAAATATGGCTGGATGGGCAGGATCTGTTTTCTTTCCATTATTTGGGGAGAGTTTTGATTTTTTCAGCAATAATTTTACCAAGTCAGAATACTGTTTTTGCTTGGATAGGTCTTTTAGAATCTTTTGATAGCCTATTGAAGCAGGCAGCTGCTGGCTTGATGTCCTGGGATATGAAATAAATCCAGAAGTGTAAAGTTCCTGCCCTATTTGAAGAGTTTCTTTTGGGGAAATCCTAAAGCACCTGTAAGCTTCTATCTGCAATGATGTTAAGTCAAATGGAAAAGGGGCCATTTGATTGAACTGTTTTCTTTCAATTTTTTCAACCAATGCTTCTTTTTGCCCTTTTGTTTTTTTGATAACTTCATCTGCCTTTTCTTTTTCCCAGAATTTGTCCTGCTTGTGCCAGGCTGTTATTGCTTGGCTGCTATGCTCGCCGGTTAGCTGTATCTGCCAAAACGGAACTGGTTTAAACGCCTTGATTTCCTTCTCCCTGTCGACGATAATCTTAAGTGCAGGTCCTTGTACCCTGCCGGTTGACATTATCTTAAATGCACCAGTGCTTTTTATTGCAGCTGTCAAGGCTCTTGAATAGTTTATTCCGTTATAGAAATCCAAAAAGTGACGGGTTTCACCCGCTTCTGCCTGGCTCCAGTCAATATGCTTGCTTTTGTTTTCATAAGCCTTAACTAAATCCGGCTTTGTGAGAGTAGAAAATTTCATACGAGATGCATCTTTTTGCTTGCAAACATACCTGACCACATTTAATCCTATAACTTCGCCTTCCTGATCGTAATCGCAGGCAACTGTAAATGAATCTGCGTTTTTTGATAATTTTTTTATAGTGTTCAAATATTTTTTAGTAAATGCAGCACTTTTTGAAGTTTCAGAAACTGGCTTCCATTCTATGTCAAAAACAGGGAATGACCATCCTTTCTTCTCCCTTTCAGCCAGCCCATATAAATGTCCCACTGCACATGCAACAACAATATCCCTATTTCCGTGAGTGACTTTATAGTATGGGACACCTTGATTATTCTCTTTAATTGGCTTTCCATCTGCCAGGGATTCTGCTAATTTTTTTGCAGCGGCTGGTTTTTCAGTTATGATCAATTCATACATGGATTATTAGAATTTGGCGGATCATTTAAAAAAGTTATGAAAATGCCACTGGAATTGCATCAATTCCCGATTTTTATGTTATTTTTCATATTTTTTAGTATATTGATTGCACTAAGCAGAGCAAGATAGCTTGTTCTTGGATTTTCACTTGGCAGATTATTAGTTGTCGTCTTTATTTTTCCAAAATCTCCGATAACTTCAATCTCATGAGTGTTGTATATTGCGGTGGGGTCAGCTATAATTTTTACCTGCATATCATCGAATTTAGAAGCAAGGTATAGTGTAGCTGCAACATTGATGTTTTTTGGAAAGCCAATTATTGCCTCTTTTAAGTTACCTTCGAAAATTACTTTTTTATTCTTCAAATTTTTTAGGTTTATCCTGTTTTTTGTTATATGGGGGGCGCTTTCAAGTCCCCTGATTGGCTTAGTTGTTGTCAGTCTTAATGATTTTATTTTACCTACTACAGATTTTATCGCATCTAAGCCTGAAATAGCACCTGATGGCAGCAATATCAAACAATTTTTTATTTTATTCAGTAAATTTGGATCTTTAATTAAGCCGCCTGTACTCATTACCAGCAATTTTTTATGTTTTTTGTCTAAGTTTTTACTTTTTAATATTTTTTCAACAGCTTCCGTGCTTGCTGATTCAATTATTAATTCTGATTTGTGAATTAATTCATCAGTTTCCATAAGTTTTGGTTTTTGGTTTAGGTTTTTTATCAAAATATCAACTTTGCTTTTATCGATATCATTCAACCCGATTAGCTTAAAATCATTATTTTCGTCTATAAACTTTGATAATTCAGTACCTATAAATCCACATCCGACAATTCCAACTTTCATTTTATTTCCTGCGATATGTTCAATGCTTTTGCAGAATTAGTCAAAAAACCCATTGAAATTGCATCAACACCACAATCTGAATATCTCTTTAGATCATTAGGATTTATACCTCCGGAAGCTTCGAGCAACAAATTGTTGTATAAATTTTGATTTTTTAACTCGTCAACTATCGATTTTATTTCTTCTGGCCGTATATTGTCAAGCATTAACGCAAATAAATTTTCGTTATTGCTTAATTTTTTGATTATTCTTGCAGCACAAATTGCTTGTTTTTTATTTTCTACCTCAATTTCAATATATTTTGATTTATTTTTTACTGAATCCATAACATTTTCAATGTTGTGATTGAATATTTTCAAATGATTATCCTTTATGATAATACCGTCGCTCAAGTTTAGCCTATGGGTCAATCCATTACCTATGCTGACTGCTTTTTTATCCAATAAACCCCATAAATTTTTTCTTGTTGCAGCGAGTTTAGCTTTATTGTTCAACTTTTTAACTAAATCATGAGTTAATGTGGCTATTCCGCTCATTCTCTGCAACAAATTCAATGAAGTTCTTTCCCTTTCCAGTATTTTTTTTGCATTCCCCTTTATTTCTATCAAAACATCGTTGTTTTTTATTTTATCCCCATCTTTTTTTAATCTTTTAATTCTTAAATCTTTATTTAATAGTGAAAATTCTTCTGTTCCTGCCAGAATGCCATTTTCCTTAGCGATTATAGTGGCGGAAATATCTTTTTGTCTATTAATTATGGAACTAGTCGTCAAATCACCATTTTTGATGTCTTCTTTCAATAGAAATGTTAAAAATTTTTTGACAAAATCCATGTATTCTTTATTCTTTATGTTAAGCTCCTTGCTTCTGTCCCAGAATTCCAGAATTAGTTTATTCCTGGGCTGCATTTTTTGGTAACTGAAGCATCCTGTCTATGGCTTTTCGTGCATTCACCAAAATATGCTCCGGTAAAGTTATCTCATTTGTGTTTGTGACTAAGGCCCTTGCAACAAGATGCAGTGTTGTTGATTTCATATAAGGGCATATATTACAGAATGACATAAAGTTTTTTTCCGGAACATCCTGCCTTAGCTTTTCAGTCATGCCGCATTCTGTCACAACAATGAAATTTTTTGAGCCGTCAGACTTGGCAAATTTTGCCATACCTCCGGTACCGCAGACGTGATCAGATATTTTTAATAGATCATCTTTGCATTCAGGATGTGCTATAACTTTTGCATCCGGATAGCGCTGCTTGAATTCCCTTAAAGTTTCGGCATTTAGTTTGTCATGGACAAAGCAATAGCCATCCCATAAAATTATTTCTTTATTGGTATGCTGCTGTACATACCTTCCAAGATTCTTGTCTGGCAGGAATATAATTCTTTTATTTGGGAGCGAATTTACAATTTCTATTGCATTTGCCGATGTACAACAGATATCTGAAATAGCTTTAATATCTGCAGTTGTATTTACATAGCTTACAACAGCAGCATCAGGATATTTTTTCTTTACTTCCTGCAATTTTTCAACAGTAGCCATATCTGCTAAAGAACAGCCAGCTTCTAATGATGGCAAAAGAACTGTTTTATCCGGGCTAAGCACCTTTGCTGTTTCTGCCATAAATTTCACACCGCAGAATAAAATTACATCTGATTTAGTTTCAGCAGCTTTAACAGATAAACCCAGTGAATCACCAATATAGTCTGCGATCTTGAACATCTCCGGTCTTTGATAGTTATGCACTAAAATCACAGCATTTCTCTGTTTTTTGAGCTCAAGAATTAGTTCTATCAGCTTGTCATGGTCAGACATTATGCTTTTAGACAATAGTTTCTGCTTCATATTTGTTTTTTTACATATTTGTTTAAATACTTACTCAAACAGGCAATAAAATTATGGTTTGATACAATAACCGGCAAAAATTGCCTATAAACAGAAAATTATATTAAATGATGCACTTTGCTTTTTCTTATGTATTTTATAACATCCAAGGCAGACAGGGAATCTTTAGAGCTTGCGAGAAGAGTAGTTACCTCATTGAAAGACAACGATATAAGATATTCAATCAGCAAGGAACTTAGTATAGCAGGACCAAAAAAAGAACTGAGCGAGATTGATTACGAGCTTATTATCGCTATAGGTGATGACGGCTTTATATTAAAAACATTTAGAAAACTAGGAAAATTGCAAATACCTGTTTTTGCTATAGCATCTATGCAGAGTTTTTTATCACAGGCAAATGCCTTGAATTTTAAGCATTATATTAATCTGATCAAGAAGAACAGATATGCAACATTTAGGCGATCCAGACTTGTTGCAAGATTTGACAAAACTAAAAGCCCTATTGGCCTGAATGACATTAGCTTGTTTTCATCTAAAAGTGCGTCTCTGCTCAAATATACGCTTAAATTGAATGAAGAGGTATTCTGGAGAGATACCAGTGATGGCCTTGTAATCGCAACTCCAACTGGAAGTACTGGTTATTCCTTATCTGCCGGCGGTCCAATAATATTGGATGAGCCGAACATATTTTCATTGACTTCAATATCGTCTCTGGAAAAGCACTCACCGATTATTATTTCTGACAGCACAAAAATAAAAATAACAGATATAGAAGGCTATAAGCCTAACTTAGTTATTGACGGTGAAGCCAGAATACCTGTGACTGCAAAAGAGATTGTTGTTGAGAAATCGCCTTATAATGCAAATTTCATTGTTTTTTCTAAGGAATATTCACTTGAAAGCAAGTTAAAGAAAAGGACTATAAAGGTCAATATTGGTAAACTAAAGAACATGCCTGCAAGCTCGAAGTTGATATATAAAATATTGATGCACGAAGGCAGTATGACGCAAAAAGAACTGATTAGCGCTTCTTTGCTTCCAGAAAGAACAGTGAGATATGCTTTAGGGATGTTGTTGAGAAATGGCTTAATATCCCATCAAATTCATTTTACTGATGCAAGACAGACTGTTTATGGTGTGTGAAATCAATAAAAATAAAAATCACACTATACCTCCCTTTTCATATGTATGATGAATTAATTCAAGAGCTGCTGAAATCTTTGGATGAAAACTTAATTTCTGCAGGATATCCTAAATTTCCTGGAGAAGGCTACAAAGCGCATAAGATCGATGCAAAAAATTTTCACGAGATAAATAAGTCAAATTCTGACAAAAGGATAGCTTTTGTTGATGGGGGAAATACTGAGATTTTAGGTTCTGCCAATTTTTCATTGAACCTGTTGAGGATATGTTATGTTGTTTACAAGAATAATCAGAAAATTATGTCTAAAAAATTTGAGATTCTGGCCTTTATACAGGCAATAAACGATAAAGGTGAAATTCATTATAAGGCATCTTTTTTTGGATTAGGGAATAGCCTTGGATTAGGAGATATATCTTTCAGTTCTTTTGACCATACGCTAATGTTAGGGGTCAATAGGGCAGAGATAGGCAGTGTTGCGAATGCATTAAGAAGATTTGCAGAGCTAAAAATTGCAAAACTGATAAGTGAAGGTAAAATAGCAGATGTTATTGTACTGGATGGGAATTTGCAAGCTACTTTGACTAATGAAAATAAATATTTGAATGAACTTTATGAGTCATGCAGCAAAAATGATGTTATTTTGTCTGCTTTAAGCAAAACTACATCTTTGTTTACTGATAATGGGAATTTACTCAGTGTTGTATTGATGAGTGTAAGCAAATATGCATCGTGGTATTACTATCCAATTGCCGAAATAAGCAGTTCAAATCACAAAGCAGAGATGTTTTTTGTCAGGTTTCATAAAAAATCAAAGCATGCCTTTAGATTTGAAATTTTTAATAAACAAAAATCAGAAGCAGTTGATGCCATAAATTGTTTGACAAGCAACAGCGTTGATCCAATATTCATAGGTTATCCTTATGGGTTAGTGGAAGCAGACAGGATTGCAAGAGTAAGCAATCAAGAAAGGGATTCATTAAAAACAATCTTTTTGGTCAAGTTAAGAAACAAGAATATTGAAAAATATCTAAACTCTGCAAATGCCCACGAAATTCTTGATAAGATAAGTTTTTAAACAATAAAATAAATGATTTTTTTATGTATGATGTAATAACTGTTGGCAGTGCTACAGTAGATGTCTTTGCTAAGACTGAGTTCTCTGAATTGCTTAGGGGGGTAAATAGGGAAGAATGCATTGCATATCCTGTTGGCTCAAAAATCTTAATTGATGAATTGATTATAACGTCGGGAGGCGGTGGCACAAATACAGCAGTTTCATTGTCAAGGTTGGGGCATAAGGTTGCATTTCTGGGAAAAATCGGCAGCCAGGAGAATTCCCATCGTGTCAGGCTGGAACTGAGAAAAGAAAATATCGATATGTCTCTTGTTGTAAGATCTAAAAATTNAAGAACCGGCTACTCAATAATATTGGACAGCATTAAGCATGACAGGACAATTTTGACATTCAGGGGATCAAATGATGATCTGAGATATAATGAAATCAATCTTAAAAAACTAAAGACAAAATGGTTTATGTTTACATCAATGATTGGAAATTCATTCAAGACATTGGAAAAGCTTGCTTCTTATGCAGTTAGAAACAAAATAAAACTGGCGTTTGTTCTTAGCTCTTATCTGGCCAGGAAAGGAGTGAGAAATTTAAGGGGCCTATTGAGAAAAGTGGATATTTTGATATTGAACAAGGATGAAGCTTCGATCCTGTTGGGAAAATATAAAATTGAAAAACTATTAAAAAAATTATGCTCCTTAGGGCCTAGAATTGTGGCTATAACTGACGGTGGAAAAGGAGTTTATGTATATGACAGTGATTATTTATACTTTGCAAAACCTAATAAAATCAAGGTCGTTGAAACAACTGGAGCTGGAGATGCTTTTGCTTCTTCATTTTTATCAGGAATCATTAGGAAAAAGGATATACAATTTGCAATCAGGCTCGGAATGACAAATGCAGAGTCTGTAATCAAGCATCATGGTGCAAAAAATGATCTGCTGAGGTACAAAGAAGCACTAAAAGTTATGAAAAGGGAAAAATTTAGGATACATAAGAAAAAAATTCAGTGACCATGCTTGCCTTTCAGGGGTACAAAAACAAATTGTCCAAGGTTTTCTTCAATCAACTTATTGTTTATTTTCCTTGCCTTGATCATAACCTGCTCAATCAAGTTTCCCACCGGAGCAATTATAATTCCGTTTTCTTTAAGCTGGCCTGTTAATGGTTTTGGAATTTTTGGACAGGCAGCTGTGACTATTATCTTATCATAAGGTGCTTCCTGCTGGTAGCCTTGTGAACCATCGTGCTTAATCACCTTTACATTTTTTAGATTTAATCTGTTGATGTTTTCTTGTGCAAATTTGGCAAGTTCATCTATGATCTCAGTTGAAATGACCTTTCCTGTGTCTCCAACAATATTTGCGATGATTGCAGCTTGATATCCTGAGCCAGCACCGACTTCAAGAACTTTATCTCCTTCTTTTAATTCAAGCGCTTCTGTCATTACCATAACAGTTGTAGGCTGGGAAATAGTTTGGCCTTGCCCAATTGACAAAGGGCAGTCACCATATGCTTCGTCATCTTTATCTCTTATGAATTTCTCTCTTGGAACTTTTTTGAAAGCTTTGATAATTCTTTTGTCCTTTATTGTTCCAGAAGACAACCAATGCTCAATTAAGTGTTCTTTTGATGTCATAATTTAGTATAAGGATTAAGAGAATAAAAATTTATTGAAAAATCGAACAAGCAATTTTTCAATTCCGCAAACTCTTAACGAGTTTGCGTTATTCTAAAGAAACTAGTACATCATCACCTTCAACTTTGACTTGATAACATGACACTTTTGCTGTTGGCATTACAGGAGATACGCCTGTTTTCACATTAAACTGCCAGCCATGCCATGGGCATGTTACAACATCTCCTTCAAGCATGCCTTCTCCAAGAGGTCCACCTTTATGCGGGCAGGCATTGTTTATTGCTACAAATTCACCATCAACATTAAACAATCCAACATCGGTGCCATTAACATTAACTACTTTATTTTCTCCTGGTTTTAGGTCGTTTTTATTTGCTACTTTGACAAAGTTTGGCATTTTGGTCACAGGAAAAGTATTATTATAATCTATTTAAATTTTTTTATTAATATTAAGTTATTTATTGAATTGAATATCCATATAATAAATCAAAACCTTTATATTTGACTATATCCTTATCAAAAATAAGAGGTGATAGGGATTTGAGCAGTAAAAAGGAGTTTATTCTTTGGTTTAATGAACTGACTATTGAAGATGTTCCTTCTGTTGGAGGTAAAAACGCTTCTTTAGGTGAAATGTATAGGAATTTGACTAAAAAAGGAGTTAAAATTCCGAATGGTTTTGCTGTCACTGCCCATGCTTATAATTATCTTCTGGACAAGGCAGGAATCAAATCCGAAATAAAGGATATTCTGAAGGATTTAGACACCGGAAATATGAAAAATCTTTCTGATAGGGGCAGAAAAGTCAGAGAAGCAATTTTGGGAACTAACTTCCCAAAAGAGCTTGAGCAGAATATTATTAATGCTTACAAAAGATTATGCAAGCAATATGGGTCAAATACAGATGTAGCTGTCAGAAGCTCGGCTACTGCCGAGGACCTGCCTGATGCAAGTTTTGCAGGACAGCAGGAAACGTATCTTAACATAAGAGGGGAGCATGCATTATTGGAAGCGTGCAAGAAATGTTTTGCTTCATTATTCACCAACAGGGCAATCTCTTACAGAGTAGACAAGCATTTTGACCATTTCAAGGTGGCTTTATCTATTGGTGTACAGAAGATGGTTAGAAGTGATAAAGCAAGTTCCGGTGTTATGTTTTCTATTGATACAGAAACTGGCTTTAAAGATGCTGTTTTGATTACTGGGTCTTATGGTCTTGGCGAGAATGTCGTTTTAGGTGCTGTAAATCCTGACCAATTTTATGTGTTTAAGCCAACACTCAAGAAAGGATTCAAGCCAATTTTAAGCAAAAAATTAGGCGCTAAAAAGATCAAGATGGTTTACAGCGACCATGGAGCTAAACATACCACAGAAAATGTTGATGTAAGCTATGAAGACAGATTTAGATTTGTATTAAAAGATGATGAAATTCTGAAACTTGCAGAATGGGCCTGTGTAATAGAGGATTATTATTCAAAAAAAGCTAAGAAATTCAAACCAATGGACATGGAGTGGGCAAAGGATGGAATTACAAATCAATTGTTCATTGTCCAGGCACGGCCTGAAACTGTGCAAAGCCAGAAAAATTTTAATTTACTTGAAGAGTATTCACTAAAGCAGAAAGGGCCTGTGCTTGCCACAGGATTGAGTGTCGGGACAAAAATAGGTTCAGGAAAATCACATACAATAAAAAATGCAAAAGATATTGGTAATTTTAAATCTGGAGAAGTTCTTATAACAGACAAAACAGATCCTGACTGGGAACCAATCATGAAAATTGCTTCTGCAATTGTCACAAACAAAGGAGGAAGGACAGCTCATGCTGCAATCATTGCAAGAGAACTGGGAATTCCAGCTATTGTGGGTACTGAAAACGGAACAGAGACTGTAAAAAATGGAACTGATGTTACAGTCAGCTGTGCAGAAGGCGAAGTTGGCAAAATCTACAAGGGAAAATTGAAATTTGATATAAGAAAGATTGATCTGAAGAAATTAAAAAAACCAAAAACACAGATAATGATGAATGTCGGCAATCCAGACAGTGCTTTTGAGTTTTCTTTTATACCAAATGATGGTGTTGGGTTGGCAAGAGAGGAGTTTATTATCAGTTCTTATATTAAAATACATCCGTTGGCTTTGATTCATTATAATAAGATCAAAGATAAAAAAGTCAAGGAGACTATTGATGAGCTGACATTCGCTTACAAAAATAAGATTGATTATTTTGTTGAGAAATTGGCGCAAGGAGTTGCAATGATTGGAGCTGCGTTCTATCCAAAAGATGTCATTGTAAGAATGTCTGATTTTAAATCAAATGAATACGCTAATTTGATTGGTGGAAAGGAATTTGAACCAAAAGAAGAAAATCCTATGATCGGTTGGAGAGGGGCTTCAAGATATTATGCTGGAAATTACAGGGAAGCATTCAAGCTTGAATGCCTTGCTATGAAGAAAGCAAGAGATGAGATGGGGTTGACAAACGTCAAACTTATGATTCCTTTTTGCAGAACTGTTGGAGAAGGCAAACAAGTTATTGCTGGGATGAAGAAGGATGGGTTAGTCCAGGGCAAGAATAAACTGGAGATATATGTAATGTGCGAAATTCCTTCAAATGTCGTTTTAGCTGATGAATTTGCAAAAATCTTTGATGGTTTTAGTATTGGAAGTAATGACTTGACGCAGCTGACTTTGGGTTTAGACAGGGATTCTGAATTGGTCAGCGGCTTATTTGATGAAAGGAATCCTGCTGTGCAAAGAATGATATTTGAGGTCATACATAAGGCAAAGAGAAGCAAGACGAAAATCGGAATTTGCGGGCAAGGACCTTCAGATCATCCTGATTTCGCTCAATTTCTTGTAAAGTGCGGTATTGATTCTATTTCCCTAAATCCAGATACTGTGATTAAAACAACACTCGCAATAGCTGAGACAGAAAAGAAGTTGAGAAAAAGATAATACTAGGGAGTTCTAAAAGATAGATTGTTAGTCGAACCGAAGGGTAGTTTTTAAGGCACTGTATGCGTTACTGCCGTAGTTTTTGGTTTTGAAGAAATAAGTTATTTTTTTCTTTCTGTAAAAAGATTCGAGAATAACCTATCTAAAGAATTATCTATTGATATTTGAATAAATTTGGTTGGTGGTACAGCAAAAAAGTCCATTTGAGATTTCTTCGATACATATTTTGGAACTCCCTCCTCTAGTATTTTTGATACTGGAATCCAAAACCATGTTTTATAATCATATTCTTCATTGGATAAAACAAACCATATATGTAAATTAAATTCTCTCTGTAGACGAGAATATTTTTTTACTTCGTCACTATCAAAAGGGAATGTCTTATATTCCTTATTAAGTTTTTTATATTTTACATCTATAAAAATAAGTCCAAAATGAGGTACTAATACCATAAAATCTGGTCTTTTTCCACTGGAATATTTTTTGAATACTGAAGAAAATGTTTCTATGTCCTGTTGGATATACATATAAGGAATACTATGTTTATCTAACCAATCTTTAAATCTAAGTTCAGCCTCATTACTTTTTCTTTTATATTCTCCAATTCCTGTATCCACTCTTACCCCTCAATTATTCATTATTAACAGAGTTAATTATTTAAATTTATCCAATATTTAAGTCATTCGCAACGAAGTAAGCGTAGTTTTTTATCATCATAAATCTGAGAGGCACTGTAGTTTTTGCAATAAATATCTGCGAAGCAGAGTAGATGTCCGAAGGACTAGAGAGGGGGCTTGTTTTTGGTTCTTTTTCTGAAAAAGAAAGCTTTTCTTAAAATTATCCCAAATTGTCTTGTAAATGAGAAAAATATATATTTTGGCGGCAACATCCAGAATTACAGCTAGTTTTCACAACACCAAGCAGATTTAATCCTAATCATTATTCCAAAGGTTATACTGACACCCATATAATAGATTTAAGTCTCAAATACCCACAATAGATTATTAAGCCCCCTCTATCTAAATATAAAAACTTAGGAGAACAAAGTAAACCACCTAACAACTTCCCAAACAAACCTTTCCCTTCAAACCATTTCTTTTCTCTATTGAAAATAAATGAAATTAGGTCTTTTTTAATTATTTACTATATTGAAAGTTTATTGAAATGATGATTTAACGCCGTTAAGCACTTGTGAGTAATTTTAGCTTATCCTAACAATCTTCCTAGTCAAGCTTCGATGGACATAAATCGAGAATTCTTTTTCAATCTTGAATCCTGAAGCTTTAAGCAGCTTTTTATGATCAACATAGCTTGGGAAGATTATGACTGCATTATATTTCAGTATTTTTCTCAGCTTTTTCAGGAATTTTAGATAGAATTGCCCAAGATTTTCGGTAAAATTCTTTTTTTGCATCTTTAGATTGAGTTTATTGGAGTTGTTCTGCAATGATTTTTTATTATATTTCAGATAAACATTTGAGTTAAGGCCGTAAGGCAGGTCTGTAATTACATAATCAGGTTTACCGCTTATGCTCAAGGCGTTTTTATTGATGACTTTTGCATTTTTTGTCTTAAAATGCTTTAGATTTTCTTTGCATCCTTTAATCATGAACTTGCTGATGTCAATACCGGTTGTTTTAATTCCCATCAATCCTGCTTCAATCATGAATCCGCCTGTGCCGCAGAACGGATCAACTAGAGTTTCATCTTTAATTCCTGAAATGTTAATCAAGGCCCTTGCAACTTTCGGATGCAATGATCCAGGATGGGAAAAAGGCCTTAAATGGGCTTTTCTTGACTCAAAATCCTCTTTGTTTTCTTTTAGCAACAATCCACAATAAACTTCCTCTTTAATGAAAAATAATCCAATATTTGTTCTTGGGTTTTCCAAATCAACTTTTGGTTTTTTAAGCGAGTCCCAAATATATCCTGCAAGATTCTTTTCAGAGAATTTTTTATTTTTTAAATTTTTTTTATTATTATGGTTTTTTTCATTGTACTCGTATAAATTACTTACTCTTAAGCAGAAATTGTTCTTGTATATGCTGTTCCAATCATATTTTTTAATTGTCTTGATTAAATCTTTAATTTTACATTCAAATAGAAATTGATGAATCTCCTTAGTTAAAGCAAGCCTTTTGCTTAACTTATTTAAAGATTTTTTATCAATATCAACAATCAATAACCTATCAATAATTTTACAATCTTTAACATCAAATAAACTAAGAACTTCTTCTTTAGCTAATCCGATATAATCTCCCGATAATAAGAATAAATAGTGCATATTAAGAAGTTAATTTGACTGGCTTATACTCTATTTCTACTGGTTTGCTATTTTGCAGCAAATTTACGATTCTAGCCTGGCCAAAACTATCTACTTTTGCTTCAACGGTTATATTCCTTGTAGGTACATCCGCGTTTCTTTCAAAGAAAAATTGCTCAATTCCGAACTCCAATCTCATACTGTCATCAAATGTTCTTCTGAATATCCCCCTTATAAATATGCCTTGATCTGGTTTTGTCAAAGTTGCCTGTTCCATCCTCCATATGCCATCTTCATCAGGGTTTAATGCTACATATACCTTGTCACCTGGTTTTGCATCTTCTATTGCTGGGACTGTGCTGATTTCATAATTAATGGTCATGTATTGGCCTCTGAAGGGATCAAAAGGATCAACTGGTCTCGTAGCCAGGACAATTGTAGTGCCTGTAAGAAGCGGCCAGGACAAATATAAGATAAATGATCCGGCAATCCCCAGAAGTACGATTAATGCAATAATCAAGCGAGTATAGTGGTTCATTTTGCTTTTCTTGTTTTTGCTATAAGATTTTTCCTCCATCTTTCAATGAACCAACCACCAACAAGCAAAACAATGCCGCCGGAAATGAATATGATGGCTAAGCTTGTATATCCCCACAAATCCATGATAAATCCGATGTATCTTGTCACTATGTCCAATGCAAAAAACACAATTCCTAAATTGATTATCTGCGTGGATTTTTGCCAGGTTCCATACCCTATCACTGCAAGGATAAGGAATATGAATGCAATGTTTATGACAATCCAAATTGCCCAATTTACCAAAGGCGCATTAGACCCGCCACCAAAAATATAATTATTTGAATCCTCAACAGCGAATGATGTAATTCCGATCAAAATTGCCAATACCACTATTGTGGCAAGTACAACTGATATCTCTTTTTGGGATATGTTCTTGGATTTTAGCGATCTGGCAATGCCTGCTATCAAGGAAACTACTGACAATAAAACCAATAAAATCAGGAAAATGACTGCGGGAGTTGAGCTGGCTGATTCTTCCGACCACATGTAAGGGATAAATGCCTGGAAACTTAGAACATAAGTAAAAGCTAAAAAATAAAAAATTGTCCATATCCGATAAACTGCAGCAAATTTATGCTTTGCAGATTTGTGCAACAAGCTTAAGCCGTACAATAATACCCCTGTTGCTAAAAAGTAAAAAGCCAATATTCCAGAAGATACCATATCTCCAGAAGATACTCCGAATGCAACAAATTGGAGTACCAACCAGATTATAATTTCAACGAGAGCTACTATCAGGCTTATAGGTGAATCAAAAATATAGGCAGATGCCAATACACCGACCCATGCCAATAAGAATAACCATGCAGTTCCCTGAACTGTAGTTTCAGTGGCGAATATCTGCGCTATCAAAAAAATGCTTAGTGTATAGAGCAATGAACCCAACACGAGCAAGGCTTTGGCTATACCAGGATAACCTTTAACCCGCAACATAGTGCCTGAAACAAACGCAGCAGACGTTGCTAAAAGAAGAATGAAAATCTTCACAGCAGCTGGAAATTGATGCCAGTTCTGGGCTATCAACCAAGCTATTCCTAATGAAATAAGAACAGAGCCTATTACTGCAACAATTGTCCCAAATGATGCAGCCCCTATTTTATTTTTGAACATTGTTAGCAAAATTAAAATTACCTATTTTTAGTGTTGTATAGGATGTAGTATAAAAATTTAACCAAAATTATACTATAACAAAAATCGTAATATCGATTTTATTTATTTTCCATATAGAAACAAAAACTATATAAATGAGTAAGTCAAAATGATTTTCATGAAGAAAGGCAGGCCAATAAAGTCAGAGATAAGGCAGAATGTTGTGGAGATACTTCATTATATCCCTAAGGCTTATGGATATGAACTCTACAAGGTTTATGTTGCAATATTTCCAAAAGTTACTTTGAGAAGCATATATTATCATCTGAAAAAGGGTGTTGACTTGGGAGAATTTCAAGTAAACAAGGTTGAAAAAGAAAAAGGCAATTATTCCTGGGGCGGGGAAGCTGAGAAAATATATTATGCGCTTGGCCCAAATGCAAAGCCAACAGGCAATGATAGAGTCAAGGAGTATGTTGAGAGCAAGAAGCAACAATAATTCTAACTGAATAAATTAAACAAACCAAAACCAGATGCAATATTTATTAAAATAATGATAAGGAATACCATTCCGATATAATACCAGATCTTATTGCCTTTTTCTTTGCCGAAATATCGTACAAGCGGAAGCTGCAGCATTCTGCCTCCATCAAGAGGGCCTATAGGGACTAAGTTAAACAAACCAATGCCTAAATTTAAAATCACCAGAATAATGAACAATCCATAAATCCATATCAATGCATTTGGCAAGAACTCACCATAAGTTGCTTTTACATCATCTTCTATTTTTGTTTCCTGCTCAAGATAAGCCCCGATGTAAGCCAGACTTTGATTTTCGGGATTTTTTGCGAGCTTTATTTCATAAACCGATTTGTCAGTCTTTATTTTGACAGTTTCACCAGGTTTTTTCTCTCTTAACGCATCTGATAAATTTTTTACATATGGAGTTGGTATGCCATCAACTTGTTGTATTATCTCCCCGATGCCTATTCCGGCGCTTTCAGCAGGGAATTTTTGTCCTTCGACATAATTTGTAATCTTTACTCCATTTGGCTGCACAATTCCATCTACTAATGGATTCAAAGCAAAAGAAACAACTGCCAGAAACAAAAATGCTATTATGATGTTTGAGAAAGGCCCTGCAGCAAAAACACTTAATTGTTGTTTATATGGTTGCTTTATCAATGATTTTTCATCAGGCTCGACAAACGCAGCTGGTATTATGGGTACAAAAAAATTCTTGTATGCAGATATTAAAAATAATACTATTCCAACTGTAAGCCAGAAATCCGTTGAGAATTTTAAAATTTCAAATGAACTGAAAGCAGCTATCAAATCAAAATTCGACGCTTTCAATTTTATGAACATTGAAAAAATAATCAGCGATAAGCCAATACCCTTGAAACTTGATCCCACAAAAGCAAGACCGCTCGATTTAACCTTGATATTATGGGCTCTCGCTATTAATCCATGAGAAAATTCATGCACGACAGCGATAATAAATATGGATATTATCCAATAAAAGAAGGGAACAAAGAAAACCCCTTTAGCTCTAATGGGCAATACTAATCCAGCTCCTGCAACAGCATCTGGTTTTGTGAACAGGTCAAATACATTGACAACTAACAGAAATCCAATAAACACCATACCCAGAAATCCTATCACTACCCCCAAATATCCAATCACTATGACTAATTTTCTGTACCTCTTGGCTGCAGAGTCCATCATCCTTAAACCCCATGTTGTCTTGTACATGGAGAAATTAAAGAAGTCATTCAGGAAATGCTTTGTATCAAGTTTCTTTCTCTTTGCGTATATAATAAATGTCAGAATTATGATAAATATGATTGCAGCAACAGATTGAAAATCAACCATTTTACTTCTTTCTTACTGCCTTGAAAGCCTTGCTTCCGCATCTTCTGCAGCTAACCTTTCCCTGGATAATCTTCATGTTGGGAGTCTTAATCTTAGTCTTGCATTTTCTGCAGACAAAAACATTCCTGAACTTCCTTATTTCAGCTTCTGGAAACTTGACCATATTTATTCACTTTTTACTTGCTTTATTACTTTATCTTCCAATATCGTCCAGTACAGCACTGAAGAGCCTTCAACAACCTGACCTTTGAATTCATCTGGAATTTTCATGTCAAATGTCTCATAAGTTATAGAGTCCATTACAGTTGCTGTATCATCCTGTACTGACAATACCTGTGCTGTCTTTTTTTCAATTATCGGGACTTCAACATTATCGTGTCCCGGCATAACTACGATTCTCTTTTTTTCGTCAACCAACCCGATTGCAGATACTCTTGCTTTTGCATGGCCGTGTTTTCCCGGCCTTGAAATCTCAACATCAACAACCCGACACGCTGCGCCTTCAAGAATTACATAGTTGCCTTTCTGCAAACTAGTAGCATGGGTCATTTTTGTTGCCATAAGATCACCTTTTTAGGTTTAGATTAAGTAAGTAATTTATAAAGATTGTGTTAAACAAGAATTAATCTTTAACAGCTAATTTTATATCTTCTGCCTTTACTGTTTTTCTTCCGGCATGTACTGCAAGCTTTATTGATTTTGAAGCAATTTCGTTTGCCAAATCTTCTATCGTATTTTTCAAGGCAACTTTTGCTTTGTCAGAAACTCTTTCTGCACCGCCTTGTTTTAATATCTTTTCCATTGCAGCTAACGGAAGAAATTTATCGCTCATTTAATCACCTATTTTTCGAAATAGAGAAGAATATATAAAGTTTTTGAATTAGAAGGACAAAATAGCTCTTTTTAGGCTAAATCTATGCTTTCTTGCCATTTTTGATATTTCTTTTTCGACTAAGTCCCTATCTTTAAATTTTGCTTCCATCCTCTTGAATTCAGGGCTATGGTGCAATGACCTTCCATTTTTATTCTGAAACTTGAATTTTTTATGCAACATTTCGTGATACATCACATAATCCAACAATTCCTGTTGGGCATTCTTGAATATCGTACTAATTATTATGGTATCTGTTCCGTATTCATAAGATCCTAATTTGGAAGTTGAATCACTACCCCATTCTAAATTCGGAATATCAAGCATCCCATAAAAATAAGCGTCATTAACCCTGTCAAAGGATTGTTCCAGGATTTCATCAGTCTTTGTCTTTGGAATCGCCAGATGAACATTTTTCATGAACAGATTGTACAGTTCAATGTTCATTGATTTTTTTTTGTCTTTTAGAATTTTTGTCATTAATTCCTGGATCAATCCAATTTGGATGTCCTTGCTTATTTTTTTCCAGTCTTTGCTTAAATGAAATGTCAAGTTGTTTCCATACAATCTTGCATTTGCATTGTATGCCTTAAATTTTCTGGAATATTTGAGAGAAACATCATATTTTAGCGGTTTGTCTGGATAAAGTTGTTGGAATGCCTCTTTTATTAGGGATGACATTTTTACGTATGCACTTCATACCTTAATATAGCAGCTACTTTTCCCAAATCTCTTAGTTGAACACCTTCTCTTGTTTCAGTTGATATGATTTTAACAGTTGAACCAACTGGTTTTGCCATGTTTTCCAATTCTTCAATTTTTTCATCAGAAAGGGCTTCTGATAACAGTAAAGTATCTACTGCGCCCATTTGCAGTTTATTTTTAACATCATTTTCCCCATAAGAAACTTTGTTCTGCTTTGTGGCAAGCAGTTCAAGGAACTTTCCTACAATCTTTTTTTCATCTGTTACCTCTTCCTTGGCAAGGACATCCTGGCTTTTTTCCAGCAGCTCCTCCAAGCCAAATTCCTCTGTGTAGCTTAAATCCCTGATTGCGATTATTTTCTTTTTTACTTCGTTTGTTATGAAATCACCTTCAACAAGATCATATTTAGTAGGGCCAGGGCCGCCAACAATGATTCCCTTCAATCCTTCCATGGTGAGAAAAGCTTCCTTCATATACTCCGCAACCTTCTTGTAATGGTCTTTTGCAGCACCCTCTATTAATCTGCTAAATCTTGCTGCACTTTGACCGCCAGCCTTAAACTTTCCAGGTACCTCAGAATGAGTTTTAACTATTGGAACGATTGTTTTTCCTTTTAACAAAGCAATATTGGCATCCCTTCTGTCCATTACAACCAAGCCATATACTTCTTTTGATTCAAGCATATCTCTCAGAATATCAAGAACAAATTCCTTATCACATCTGTAAATTCTAGTTTTTAACGGGACTGGAGGTTCTATGCTCCAAACCTGAAAATCATGCTGGCCTTCTCTTTTTGCCACATTTCCTGAAAACACAACTAATCCATTTGGTGGGGTTCTTTTGAACAATTTCAGGTGCTGGATCATCCTTTCTAAAGCGTCTGTAACATTCTTTCTTGTGGCAGAAGATTTGATGTTTGAGGCAGTGCCCTGCTCCTGAGCAAGATGATTGATTATCTTGTTAAGGTCATAGTTCTGAGGGATGTACACACTAACCAATTCTGTGTGCCTTCCCCTATATTTTTCCAGTTCCTTCACGAATTTCTTTAAATGAAATCGCTGCGCTTCTGTCAGTGCCATATTAAGTTAAAAATATCAGTGGTTTATAAAGATTACAGTATTGTACTTAAACGACCTTAACGATAGATTTAAAAATGAGGGATTAATCCTTTTAAAGAGGGATATAACCGCCTTAAGCAAGGGGCTGTAGTGTAGCTTGGTTAACGTGATTTATTTGCGTTAGAGCAACTATCATTTCTGGTTTGGGTGGGCGAAGAGGATACGCTTCGCAGATAAAAACCAGACGACCCCGGTTCAAATTAGCCTTTTCATAAAGAGGGGCTGCGAAAGTCCGGGCAGCCCCATTTAATACAAAAAAATGAAAGCAGAAGAAAAACTAGGATCTGTCAAAAGATTTGGGACAAGGTACGGAAGAAAAACTAAGCTTAAATTCTCTAAAATTGAGGCAGAGCAGAGAAAACTGCATAAATGCCCTTACTGCAACAAGATTGCTGTTAAGAGAGTTGCTGTAGGAATATGGAACTGCAAAAAGTGCAATACTAAATTTACAGGCAAGGCATATTCTGTTACTAAGAAGATCATAACTAAAGAAACAGAAGAAATGGCTGAAGAGCCCGAGGTTGTGAAAGAAGAAATGCAAGAAACTGAAGAAGCTAAAGAGGAGGTATAATGCCAGACTACAAATGTTTTGATTGCAACAAGAAAGTATCGATGGACTACCTGAGAAAAAGAATTAGGTGTCCTTATTGCGGAAGCAAGATACTTTTTAAACAAAGAAGCGTAACTACAAAGGTGAAGGCCAAGTAAAATGGATGTTTCAAAGGAGACCGAACAGAAAATAAGCCAGCTCCAGATGTTTGAGCAGAGCATGCAAAGCTTTCTTGGGCAAAAACAGCAGTTTCAAGTCCAGCTTGTTGAGATTGAATCAGCTTTGAATGAACTTGACAATACTGAGAAAGCGTATAAGATTGTAGGAAGCATAATGGTCCAGTCAGACAAAAATGAGCTGAAAGCAGACCTGAAGTCAAAGAAGGAAATGCTTGAGCTGAGAATAAAAACAATGGAAAAGCAAGAATCTCAGGTAAGGGAAAAGGCTTCAAAATTACAGTCTGAAATTCTGAAGAAAATTAAAAAGGAAGATTAATCATGCAAAAAATGACACCTCAAATTAGCGAAGTAGACACTGTGGTAAACAACCTAAGCGAATTGCAGGAAGACGCCACTGTGCCAAGAAATGTCAGAATTCAGATCCAGAATACCATAAAGAATCTAAAGGCAAATACCGAATTGCCGATAAAGGTCAATAAGGCATTGAACGAGCTTGATGAGATTTCAAATGACGTTAATCTGCAGTCTTATGCAAGAACCCAAATATGGAATGTAATGAGTGTGCTTGAGAAATTACATTAAATGAAATATGCTCATTTGCTAAAACTGACTGTTTTTTCTCATGAAAATGAAGATAGCGAATCTATACTAGATGCTTTCTTGAGTTTTTTTCCATTTAATCTTGAAGATAATAAGATTTCTATGAAAAAAACCAATGCCAGCGGATTTAGTGAGACAAAAATAGAGATATTTGAAATAATATTGACAAAAAACAATCTGATAAACCAATTTCTGGATAATCTATTGGATAAACTTGATGAAAACCAGAAAGAAACAATTTTAAGGCAGGTAGAGTCAAGACTTGATAACAATTTAGACCTGTTTTTGAGATTTGACAAGGATTCCTGGATTAAAGATAAAAAATTATTATTAACAGATTCTGGTAAGTGCTTTCACTTAAAGATGAGTGTCGCTGCTTTTCCAAAGAAAAGAGAGGTAGCTTTAAATGTTATAAAAGAATTGTTGTCTAAATAATAAAAATAAAATGCCAAAAATAAAGCTTGCACCTTCAATACTCTCAGCAGATTTCTCCAAAGTAAATGACGAAATAAAGCAAGTTGAGAAATATTCTGATTTAATCCATATTGACATCATGGACGGCATCTTTGTTCCGCCAACAACAGTTGACTCTGATTTTGTTAAAAAAATAAAAACAAAAGTTCCATTAGATGTTCATTTGATGGTGCATGAGCCAAGCGATTCATATTTGAAAGGATTTATTGATGCAGGAGCTAGTTCAATTACTATACATGAAGAAGCTTGCAAAGATCCTGCAAAACAATTAAGTTTTATCAAGAAAAATGATATTGGAGCTTCTATTTCTATCAAGCCAAAAACACCATTGGATAAAATCAGGAAATATCTGGATATGGTTGATATGGTTTTAATAATGACTGTTGAGCCGGGATGGGCGGGGCAGAAATTTATCCAGTCAACAATGGAAAAAGTCAGGGAATTGAGACAATTGAAGCCAAATCTCGACATTGAAGTAGATGGCGGCATAAATCCTTACACTGTCAGAACTGCTTATGATGAAGGCGCCAATGTATTTGTAGCTGGTAACGCTATTTTCGGCAAAAAGGACAGGGTAGCTGCAATAAAAGAGATATTAGGTAGTTTGAAATGACCTATATTAAAAAGATTTAAATAAATATGAACAAAGTTTATGCTTATGAAACATAAAATCATCGATCCATGGGGTTCTGAATTATTGGAGAGCTATGAAAAGATAATCAAGGATTTTGGGCTGGAAATATTCAATCCTAAGCTTTTCCCAAAGCCAAACAGAATCATGAGGCGAGGCGTTGTTTTTGCAGGCAGGGATCTAAAAATAATTTCTGATGCTATCAAACACAAGAAAAAATTCTATGTTCTTAGCGGGATCATGCCAACAAATGAAAAAATTCATTTTGGCACTAAGATGGTTGTGGAAAATATAAAATATTTTCAGGATCACGGTGCTGAAACTTATATTTTAGTCGCTGACTTGGAAGCTGCCTCTACAAGAGGAGTAACTTTGAATGAAGCAAGGAAAAGGGCCCTTGATTTTCACATTCCTGCTTATGTTGCTTTGGGGTTAAATCCTAAGAAAACAAATTTTTATTTTCAATCAGAAAATAGGGACGTTATGAATAATGCTTATGAATTCGCAAAGAAAATTACAGTTAATGAATTTAAAGCAATATACGGCAGTGCAGATCCTGGCAAAATAATGGGTGCAATTACTCAAGTTGCTGATATTTTGTATCCTCAATTCAAGGAAAGAAAACCAGGAATTATCCCTGTTGGAGTTGATCAAGATCCACATATAAGATTGACAAGGGATGTTGTCAAGAGATTCAAGGAAAGAAGATTTTTTTTACCATCTTCCATTTATCATAAGTACACGCCATCATTGGATGGAGACTTGAAGATGAGCAAATCAAAGCCTGAAAGCTGTATAGAACTTCCAGAGGATATAGCATCTGTTAATAGAAAAATAAAAAGGGCATTATCAGGAGGAAGAGATACTTTAGAAGAGCATAGGAAGCTTGGAGCTATTATAGAAAAAGACATGGTTTTTGAGCTGATGAAGCAACATTTGGTAGAAGATGATAAAGAGCTTAATAAAATATACAAAAAATATAAGTCCGGAAAAATGACAAGCGGTGAGCTAAAACAAATTGCTTGCGATAAGATGGAAAAATTCATGGGCAATTTTGTAAAAGGCGTTGAACAGGCTAGAAAGCACATTAACAGGCTAAATTTCGTTAAATTTAAATAAGATAAAAGAAAGAGTACAATAAATCAACAAAAATGCTAGGAAATAAACGAGGTGAGCACTTTAGACTTGCTATGTTAGTAATAGTTGTTTCAATTGCTATTTCTCTAATTGCTTTTATAAGTGCGAATAGTAAGATAACTGGTTTCACAACAAGCACTTCAAGTGATGCTAATTCAGGAACAAGCTTGAGAGAATATGATGATGTAAATTCATTGGAGACCTTAGCTGCCGGCAGCTACTATGTAGATGGAGATGGCATCGTATATTGGGTGGATGATGAGTCAAAGCCAGCTGTAGCTAAAGTCAAATTTGTTCAAGAAAGCCAAAAAAACAGGCAGATTTACGTAGATAACAACGGCAATATAGGTTACCTGATTGGATAAAAAGCGGTGAGAATATGCATAAAGAATTCAATGTAGCCCCTTTGTCAGGAGGTTACATGATTACAGCCATTGTTGGTTTTTTAGTTTCTGCGTTTTATATTGCTCCTAATTCAGCAACATGGGGTTTTACTTTAGTTCTGTTCTTTATTTTGATGTTTGTTGCTTCCTTGATATCAATGACTTATGCGCCAACTGACTGGCCATTGAAGATGGACAGAAGAAAGCTAAGATGACAGATTATTTTGAAATAATACTGAGACTAGTTCTTGCTGTTGTAGCTGGAGGTTTGATAGGGCTTGAAAGAAGAGTTGTTAATAAACCCGCTGGTGTAAGAACGCATATGCTTGTCAGCCTTGGATCTGCCTTGTTTGTCTTGATAACCCTTGAAACACTTCCCAGTGAAGGAGGGAGGATTATTGCCGGGATTGCAACAGGAATAGGATTTTTGGGTGCCGGCACTATTTTTCAGGCAAAAGACGCAGTTCATGGCTTGACAACAGCTGCGTCAATCTGGGTTGTTGCTGCAGTTGGCTTGGGAATCGGGCTTGGCCATTACTTGATGACCATTACTGCTGTTGTTTTGGTTTTGATAATACTTCAGCTGAATAATTTGGAGCATTTTGGTAAGAAGATAGTGAAGTGAAAATAGAAATTCTAAAACTCAAAAATTTTCTTTGGTTTTGGCAAAGCTGTTGGTGCTGAGCCACCGTGCCATGTGTATCGTGGCCTTACCCTTATTGGGTATAATTTTTCATTTATGTCGTCAAAGACAATAGCAGCGCCTTCCTCTGATGGCAGCATATTAAGCTGCTTGTCGAGGCCTTCACGCATGTAGCTCTGCATCAAGCCGCCTAAAGCCTGTATGTCAATATTAGCTGTAATTCTGTGTGCAATAACAACATCTGATTGGGTAATCACATCTGTATGGATCTTTCCAGGCTGCTGAGATCCCAAAATCAGGGAAATTCCGGGCTGTCGGCCTTCCCGAAGCACAGTAATCAAAGGTGCTGTTGCAGGCGTCTTTCCTTTGTTCGGTAAAAATTCATGGGCTTCATCAATTATCAGCCATACTATCGGCTCCTTCTTGATTTCTTTTTCTTCATGGAAAAAATGAATCTCTTCGGAAATCGAGGCTTCTTCTTCTGCTTTTCTTGCAGTCATTCTTTGTTCAAATAATTTTTGAGCAACCAACCCAATAACAAGACTTCTTAGGTTTTCAGTTCCCGAAGTTGTTGTGTATGCACTTACATCCAAAATAGAAATCTGGCCAGGCACTATCAAGTCTTCAATCAAAGTCCCTTCCTTGCTAAACAATCCCCATTTTTCTGCAACCAAAAACCTGTTTTCAACAGCATCTTTTATATTTTTTTCAGATCTGTCATCTTTTTCCAAGGCTTTTACAATATCCTTGATGTCATAGTCGGAATTTTCTTCCTTTAGATCATTAACAACCCTTTCAATTAAAATTCCAATAGGCTGGGTTATAGAAACTTCAAAAATCATGCACCATTCATCAGCACTTATTTCGCTGGTTTTGATTGAGAACGGAAAATCAGTCGGAATTCCCTTTTCTTTGTATTCATTATAAAATCCGACTGGAGTAAAAATATGGACATTTAACCCTTTGCTTTCAATATTCCAGGAATCAACAAGTTCTTTTTCCTTGTTGTTTGGGTATTTCATAGTCCAATAAATTCCCATTGTATCGAGCATGACAACAGCAAGATTGTCTTTTATTTCTTCAGGCAAATCATAAATTCCTTCTGCTATGACTCCCATGCTATAGCTTTTTCCCGATCCTCTCTTGCCGACGATAAAAACTACATGGGATTTTGCAACATCCAAAAAAACCTTGTTTGATAAAGAAACAGTCTGGCCCATTTTGACATAGTGCTTGCCGATGAATACAGAGCCTTGGGTTCCATATTTTTCTTTCTCAATATCACTTCTGCCTACAATGATGTCATACATAATTGATTATACTTGCAGTATCTTATAAATGCTTTTATTGAAACTTATTAGTAATAAAATTATCAAATTATAGTAGAAAGATTTATCTATTAGCTTATTCCTGCTTTTATAATTCTCATGAACGACAGAAGTCAGAAAGAAAGACTAGAGCAAGAACTTAGGTTTCTAAAAGAGAGCTTTGAAGCTGAGGTTATAAGTAAAGAGGAATACGAGAAAGGAAAGAAGAGAATTGAGCAAAAACTAAAAGGCATTCAAAATTCAAAAAATGAAGAAAATAACAACGAATCAAAAAAATCAGATAATACTGACAATTCAATCGAGACTAAAGAAAAAGAAAAAATCATTTTATTGAAAGATGAGCCTAAGAAAGAGGATAAGCAGGACAAGACCAATGATAAAGAACAAAAAGAACCCACATCAGAAACAACAGAAGTAAAAATTGATGACGAGAAAAAGGAAAACAAATTGGCTAAATATGCAATAATTTTTATTGTTCTGGCTCTAATAATATTTTTTTCATATTCTATAATAAAACCGGATGACGAAACACAAAATCAGGTAACCCATGTAGAAATTACAGACAATGTAAACATAATAAATGACCTGGAGTTTGATCCTTTATGCAGGTCAGACGAAGATTGCCGACAGGATGGAAAAGAAGGTTTTTGTTCAAACCCTAGGACTCTAGATGCAAAATGCGAATTTAAGGATATAGTAAAAACAAATGTCGTTGTTATAAATGACAGAAAGAACTGCTTTAACTGCGATACTCAAAGAGTTTTAGGAATTTTAGAGAATTGGTTTGATGAAATAAATGTCGAAGAAATAGATTACAATAAATATGAAGGCAGAACCTTAGCAGAGAGTGTTGATGCGAGACTGCTGCCAGTCTACATTTTGGACGAGAATGTAACACTTAAACCAGCATTTGAGCAGTTTAAGCAGGCTTTCATACAAAAAGATGGCATGCATGTATTAAGCGAGAATGCGGCAGGTTCATCTTACTATTTTGATCGCGAGGAAGTTCCAAATAAGCTTGATATATTTATAATAGAAGGTGATACAGCAAGCAAAAAAGCTCAAGACAATCTTAAAGAATTTCTCGATGCTTTCAAGGATGTTGATTTAGGCACACATTCATCCAATGATAAGCTTGCAGAAGAACTCGGAATCAGAACATTCCCTACATTCTTGGTGAATAATAAAGTTAAATTCAGCGGCATACATCCGGCAGATACCATAAAAAATAATTTCTGCAGTTTAAACAAGCTGGAAGATTGTGATAAAGGACTGTCAAAAAGTTTGGTTTGAATTACAGCTCATTAACAGTCAACAAATTTACCCTTGTTTCATTGGGCCTGACCTTTGAGTCCATGCCAATCAAGATCTTGACATTTGAGGTTTCTGCTGCCTTTACTATTTCTCTTTCAATGCTGCCGTCAAACACAACTGCATGAGCATTATTTATGCTTTTTAATGCAGTTTGCATTTCACTAATTGGGACTTTACCCAAAATAGAAAGCTTGTTGTCAAGAATCTCAGCTCCCCTTGTGCCAATCAAATCTTCAAGCATGGATCTGAATACTTTTTTCTCATCATTTGAGATTTGGGTCTTTCTGATATTCGGAGCCTGTTGATATCCTCTATGAGGTGGTCTTTGGAATTGACGATGTTGATGGTGTGGAGGGTGTCTTTTGACTAGCTCCATAGATGTCCTGTTAGGTTCTTTTGAAAGCTCAAGTTTTGCCTGTTCTCCTGAAATTCTGCTTCTTAATGCTTTATGGATCTCTTTTTTTGTTATTTCTTCTACTTCCTTTCCATCAGGAGCTTTTGTTACAAAATCAATGTCGGCAACCAATGTTAATTCCTTGATTATAAGGTTACCACCCCGGTCACCATCCACAAAAACAGTTACAACCTTTTTTTTGCATAAATCCACAATTGTTTCTGGTATGGAAGTTCCGTTGATTGCAACAGCATTCTTAAATCCGTGCTTTAGCAAATTCAAAACATCTGCACGTCCCTCAACAATAATGATTTCATCGCTTTCATCAATTGAAGGCCCTGCTGGCAATCTGTCTTTTCCAAGTTCAATGATTTCCATAACTCTAACTGATTCTGCTACTTCATCAGCAATTTCCTGCGAGTCTGGCATTGTTTGTTCCATCATTTGCTTAAGCAATGCTTTAGCTCTTTCAATTACCATGCTTCTTTTGCTGATTCTTACGTCTTCTATATTGGCAACTTCAATTTTAGCGTTGCATGGTCCAATTCTTTGGATAATTTCTAATGCTGCTCCAACAATTGAGGTTTCAGCTTTATCTAAAGAAGATGGAATGATGATTGTACCTTTTGTCTTTCCAGTTCTTGTTTCAGTGTTGACTTCAATCCTGCCAATCCTGCCAGATTTTTGGAGTTCTCTTAATTCAAGATCTGATCCCAGAAGTCCTTCTGTCTGACCAAAAATTGCTCCAATCACATCGGGTCTGTCAACTACACCCTCGATGTCTATATTTGCATGAACTATATACTTTGATGCTACTGGACTTATTTTTCCCATTTTAATCCTCCACGAAGAAGAAGCTAAGCTCTAATTAAATCAGTCAATGAATTTACTGAATTAATGAACATAATAGCTTCCTCAATTTAGAAGCATTTAGAACAAGTTATTCTGATTAATTATTTACCTTATTTATTCATATCTAACATAAAAAATGAATGATAATGATGAATAAAATCTTATTCTAAATGCCCTTTAATCATTAAATTTTGTAGCCCGTAACACTAACTCCCAAGCTCATAGCTTGAATTTATCGTGAGCTCCATTGGGTACTCTCATGACGGGCTTTAAATCAGTATGACATCGAAATATATAAATGTTTGTTAGATAGTATCAAATGGTTATTTATTTTCTATATTGAAAGAAAAATCCTTAATTTTAAAAAATCAATTCAAATGATAATAAAACCCCAACAAGGTTTCTTGCGAAACCCTGCTAGGGAAAAAGAGGTGATTAGAAAAATTCCACCCCCTTGGAGATGCCGAAAATCAATAGATTTCCGGACACAGAAATCCCTTTTGGGAATTTCATGTATCTATCACAATGATATGTTACTACTGTATAATAGAACTAGTATATAAATGTTTCTATTGTTTACTATTCTAGAGTAGTATATACTTATAAAGATAACATTAAATACCTTAGTTAATTCTATATTATAATGAAAAAATCCAGACCAAAGGAAGATTTTAAGACAAAACATAGCGTTTTTGATGAATATACTAACAGAACCATCTTTAAGCTAATATCCCAAGGCCATTTTGAAGGATTAGAGAGTCCAATATCAATCGGGAAGGAGAGTAATGTATTTTCTGCATTGAAAAAAGATAGCAGTAAGGTGATTGTTAAGATATATAGACTTGAAACTTGCGACTTTAACAGGATGTTTGAATATATAAGGGATGATTCACGATTTCCTTATCTGAAAAGAGGAAAAAGAAAAATAATTTTTTCATGGGTGCAAAGAGAATATAGAAATTTAATAAAAGCAAGAGTGGCAAATGTAAGCGTTCCAACTCCGCTGACGTTTTCAGATAATGTACTGGTGCTTGAGTTTATTGGAGATGATGGCAATATTGCTCCTAAACTTAAGGACGCTATTCCGGAAAATCCGCAGGAATTTTTTAAAAAAATAATTTTGAATGTCAAAAAACTCTATAAAGCCGGCTTTGTACATGCTGATTTATCTGCTTTTAACATATTAAACTATGATGAAAAGCCAGTTTTTATTGATTTTTCGCAATGCACAACACTGATAAGTTCCAGATCAGAGGAGTATTTGGACAGAGATATAAGGAATATATGCAATTTTTTTAAGAAGATTGGATTAAAGGTAGATGAAAAGAAGGTAAAGCAGCAGATTATTGGTAAATAAGGTTTGTTTTTGAAAAAAAAGAGATAGTTTATTTTTAAAATATTATTTTATTGTTATCAGGAGTTTAGTACAATACAGAAGAAAAGGGTACACAAATAATTCATTAAGTGTTTGTGAACAATTCGTTATTGTGTCGATAAATACTTTGCATTTTCGATCATGCTCAAAAATCTTCGATTTTTGACACATATGCGACTAATCCCCAATAATGAAATGAAATTAAATAAAAAATCAAAAAAAAATAAAAAACTATTAAAATTCAATTAAAAACCCATAAAAATATAAAAAATAATATAAACAACCATAAAAAATCAATAAGCTTAAAAATTATTTGCTTTTTCAAAAGATAAAATGGTAGAATATTCTTATGAATTGAAGGTTCCCAAGAGTAGGGTTGCTGTAATAATAGGGAAGGAAGGCAGTGTCAAGAAGGATTTAGAGGAATCTACAAAAACGAAACTGGAGATAGATTCAAAAGAAGGCGATGTTTTTGTTTCAGGAGAAGATGCCCTGGGCCTGTATACTGCAAGAGAAATAATAAAGGCTATAGGCAGAGGATTTAACCCAGACATTGCAAAACTTTTGCTAAAACCAGATTATATTTTTGAAGTTGTTGATTTAAAGGAATTTATAGGCAAGTCAAAAGATGCAATGCTTCGCCTTAAAGGCAGGGTTATTGGAAAGGAGGGAAAGTCACGGAGATTGATAGAGGAATTGACAGAATGCGATATTTCTGTTTTTGGTAGGACAATAGGCATTATTGGTGATCCTGAATCAGCAGCAAGTGCACGACAAGCTGTAGAATCTTTATTAAGGGGCTCTAACCACTCAACTGTTTACAAATGGCTTGAGAGAAGAAGAAGGGAAATGAAAAGAAAGGCTATAATGAATATGTAGGATGGCAAAACCACAATCTAAATCAGAAAAAGGTGATACACCGGTAGCCTATGAGCTGGCTAAAAAACAGAGGGAAATTTCTGTTGCAGAGTTTTTTACAAAGAACAGGCACTTGCTTGGGTTTGACAGCAAAAGAAAAGCATTGTTAATGACTGTTAAAGAGGCTGTTGATAATTCTCTTGATGCTTGTGAAGAAGCAAGAATATTGCCAGAAATAAATGTAGAAATAATTCAAATAGAAGGCTACAAATACAGGATGATCATAGAAGATAATGGGCCTGGAATTGTAAAAAAACAAATCCCGAATATATTTGCTAAGCTGCTTTATGGAAGCAAGTTTCATACTTTAAAACAATCTCGCGGACAGCAAGGAATTGGCATTAGTGCTGCTGTTTTGTACAGTCAATTAACAACAGGGAGGCCTGTGAAGATAACTTCTAGAGTGTCGAAAAAAGATGATGCACATTATTATGAACTTCATATCGATACCAAGGGCAATAAGCCTGTGATTGCCAAAGAAGACACTGTAAACTGGTCTAAAGAACATGGTACAAAAATTGAGATGGATTTGGAGGCAGAGTATCTTAAAGGTGCACAGTCTGTTGATGAATATCTAAAGCAAACTGCTGTTATCAATCCCCATGTAACAATAATTTATACAAATCCCAAATCAGAGCAGGTTATTTATGCGAGGGCAACTGACAAACTGCCTAAAGAACCAAAAGAAATCAAGCCACACCCTTATGGTGTTGAGCTTGGAATGCTGTTGGACAAGCTCAGATGGACAGAATCAAGAACTTTGCAGAGTTTTTTAACATCAGAATTTTCAAGAGTGGGAGCTGGGACTGCAAAAGAAATTTGTGAGCAGGCGGCAATTTTACCAAATACAAAGCCAAGAGACGTAAGCCGGGATATGGCAGAAAAATTATTGCAAGGAATACAAAAAACCAAAATTATCTCTCCACCAACAGATTGCTTAAGTCCAATTGGCAAGGAATTGCTTGAAAAAGGATTAAGAAAAGAAATAAGGGCGGAGTTTTATTGCTCAGTTTCCAGGTCCCCTTCTGTTTATCGTGGCAATCCTTTTGTGATTGAAGCAGCTGCAGCATATGGCGGAGAAATACCAAAGGAGGCAAGAGCAAATATCTTACGTTTTGCAAATAGGGTGCCTTTATTATATCAGGAAGGCGCTTGCAGCATGACAAAATCAATAGTTGAAACAAATTGGAAGCCATATGGATTGCAGCAAAGCGGCGATTCAATCCCTTTCGGTCCTGTTGTCATACTGGTGCATATGTCATCTGTGTGGGTGCCCTTTACAAGCGAAAGCAAGGAAGCGATTGCCCATTATAGTGAAATAATCAAGGAGGTAAAATTAGCTTTACAGGAATGTGGAAGATTACTCGGATCATATGTGAGAAAGAAAGTAAGGATATCAAGCCAGATTGAGCGAGCTAATATGTTTGAGAAGTATATTCCTGAGATCGCCGATTCCTTAGCTTCTTTATCAAGCCAAAGTAAGGAGAAGATATTAAAAGGACTTCAGAAGATGCTTGTAAAGCCTGAGATAAAAAAAGAGATCGTCATGGAGGACGAAGACGACAAACTATACAAAATGGAGTTTTCAAAAGAAAATGAAAAAACAGGAGAAAAAGCCAAATAAAGAGTTAGAAGATTTTGGAAAGAAGCTTGTTGTTGACATTGATAAAGGTAGGAACCCAACTATTGAATTTTCTTTAAGATCATTAAGCAATGTAGTTTATGATACTAAATCCAGAACTCTTAAATTAGGAAATAAGCAGCAGCAAAGATCATTCTTTAATGTCGGCCATGCAAAAAAATTTTTGCAGACTCTGGAAGTTGCAAAAGTAAGCAAGAATCTGCTGAATGTCAATAAGCATGCCAGCTTAAGGGATGTATTCTATATGGCTAAAAGAACAATTCCTCAGTCCAATATCAACATCGTTGATGACCAGGTTGAAAGCGACAAGGCTTTGGAAGATCTGGAATTGATAACTGACTGTTCCAGAGAGCAATTGAATGTAAATGCCAACAAAATGGGTTCAGTTGCTGGAAATGTCGTAATTGAGGATGCTGGAGATTCTATTAACTGGTCAAAGCTTGGAAGCGGTGGTTGGAGCATCCCATCAAATGTTGAAAATATCAAATTCAAGAGTGTAAAAGCAAAATACATAATCTACATGGAGAAACAAGCTGTTTGGGAAAGACTCCACGAAGATAAATTTTGGAACAAGCAGAATTGCCTTATCGTCACTTCGCAAGGCCAGACAACAAGGGGTATCAGGAGATTGCTGCAGAGAATTAATGATGAATACAAACTTCCAATCTATGTGCTGGCTGATTTTGATCCATGGGGTTTCTACATTTATTCTGTCTTGAAATTCGGATCAATAAATTTGGCACATATGTCTGGTACTATGACATTGCAAAATGCAAGGTTTTTGGGTGTGACTGCAGACGATGTTGATAATTATGACTTGAAAAAGCACTTTATTAAGTTTAAAGATGTCGACTATACAAGATTAAAGCAAATTGCCGATTATGACTGGTTTAAGAACAACAAGCCATGGCAACGCCAGTTCAAGATGATGAAAGGATTTGGGGCAAAGCTGGAAATACAGTCATTATCCTCAAAAGGCATAACATTTATATCTGACAAGTATTTACCTGAGAAGATAAAGAAAAAGGAATTTTTAGACTAAAATGGAAGAGCAAAAACCTAAGAAAGATGTTCCACCTTGCTGTGTTGGATGTGTAAGATGGGAAAAATTCGGAAAAAGCTGCCATTATTATTGGGAAGGGAAAAAGCACTGTACAATGTGGGCTGGTTCTTGGGATGAAGTTCCTGTGCAATAAATTCTAATTTTGATAACTTTTATAAATAAATACTATTGCTTGTTCTATATGCGCCAGTAGCTCAGCTTGGATAGAGCGATATTGTGAACTACATGTTCGCCACGCTAAAGCCTTCTAAGCTATAGGCCCGGAGTTCGAATCTTCGCTGGCGCGTTTTTTTAAAATAGAAATGTTTAAATATATGCATTCTCAGAATTAAATATTCAATAAAAAGGTGATAATTATGAAGTTTTTTAAGGATAAAAGAGGAATTGTGACACATCCTGTAGGTTTGTTTATTATGGGGGTAATTCTAGGATTAGTTTTGGCATATTTATGGATAAATTATACTAGCATACCTCATCCATTTGGTTTTAGATGATTTTATTATTTGCTTTAAAGTTCCATAGCAAAAGTTGCTATCATCAAGAAAGCGCCTTCTACAATTAGGATTATGTTATAAAAAGTCCTGCTGAACAATTCGAAACTAAANAAAGGCAGTGATGGAAGAAGCCCTATAATCAAAGCGACCAAAGCTATGCCAAAAGACCACCATCCAATAATGTTGCTGTTGGTGATCTCGATTATCGAATTCCATATTAAGTAAACTGCAGCAACGACAACAATCCATCTCAATACAGGGACTGGCAATAGATTTTCTATAAACTCAACTCTGCTCCAGAACGATGACAAGCCGATTATTGCAACTATAGCGCCAATTAATCCAGAAATCCAATCCCTCATCTGCATCATTTTGCGGTGCTACCTCTTTTTTTAATTACATTCTAGAAGCGTCAAATTCTGCCTCTTTTTCTAATTTCTGTATTTTTGAAATGACTATCCTGAATGCCTGAGCAATTATATGGAAATCCTTGGAAATTTTTGTTTGTATTTTAACAATTTCCTTATTTTTTTCTAAAGCACCAGCATTAGGAATAAAATGGTTTCTGGCCCATTTTATGTTTGCATCCCTAAGATTATGCAAATCCAACAAAATTTTTAATGTTAAAAAGAAATCCCTTTTTTTTATCAAGAATAATTCCAGGAAAGCATCAGTACAATATTTTTTAATTTCTTGTATTGTACCATATAACTCTCCAATGACCTTTTCAACAGAACCTTTTTTTCTTTTCTCAGTCAATCTTCTTCTTAAGGCTTTTATTTTGACTGGAATTTCCTGTAATTTCAGAATATCGACTTTGATTCTTCTAATTTCTTGGCGCGCTGCAAATTTTGCCAGTAGAGTTTGTGCTTTCTCCGTTTGGAATGCTAATCTAAGGGTTGCCATGAATTTTTTTGGATCGGTCTCTTCAGATTCATTGATAATGACCATTACTTGCTTGAATTCTTCCCTATCCTCACTTTCAGCCTTTTTTAGGGCTTGCCAAAGAGTAATTGCAAATTCTCTTTCTACTTTTTTCAATTGAGCATTCGAGGTTCCAGCAGATTTAGAAAAAGCTTCAAGTTCTTTTAATATGTTCTCTACTATTTCTAAGAGTTTTAAATCATCGGTAGTTAAGTTAAAAACAAGCGAGTATACATTTTCAGCGGAAATGTTTAATTCTTTTATCAGCTTTGCCTCTTCCTTCATAGCTTTAGTTACTTTATGGCTTTTCTCAACATCTTCAAACAAGTTTTTATAGAGAATATGATCTGCCCTTCTTAAATTGTTTACAACTCTTCTTACTTCTATTCTTTGCTTTAATGCTGTTATTCTAAGTCCTTTAAAAAGCGTAGAAAAGTACTCTGTATAATAACCCATGTTTATCCCACCTTTTCCATATCTCAAACCCTGAAACTTTCTTTATTTAAACTTTTCTTTTTTGTTGAGTTTTTGGGAGTGGTGAATTATATTTTAGTTAAGCAAAAACTATTTATATCACTAAACTATACCAATTAACAATAGTTAAGTTTTAATTTTCGGAGGTAGAAACAAATGCACACATTACCGAATTTACCATATGATTACAATGCTCTCGAGCCGCATATTGATGAGCAGACTATGAAGATACATCATACAAAGCATCATCAGGCTTATGTTGATAAGTTAAATGCAGCAATTAAGGGAACTGAGTTCGAGAAAATGGATGTTGATGAGATTGTTAAGAATCTTAACAAAGTTCCTGAAAATATAAGAAATGCTGTCCGAAATAATGGTGGTGGGCATTCAAACCATACATTTTTCTGGGAAATAATGGGCCCTAATGCTGGCGGTGAGCCAAGTGGCGCTGTTGGAGATGCAATAAAATCAACGTTTGAGAGTTTTGATAAGTTTAAAGAGCAATTTGGAAATGCAGGCATGACAAGATTTGGCTCAGGATGGGCATGGCTTGTTGTTGATAATGGCAAGCTAAGAATCGGTAGCACTCCAAATCAAGATAGTCCTTTGACAGAGGGAAAAACTCCAATTTTGGGGCTGGATGTGTGGGAACATGCATACTACTTAAAATATCAAAACAAAAGACCAGCCTACATTGCTGCATGGTGGAATGTTGTTAATTGGAACAAAGTCAATGAGTTGTTTGAGAAATCGAAATAATTTAAACATCAATTATTATCTTCTTATTTTTTCTCTTTTTTCTTTATTTCTTTCAGTTTTTTTGTAATGCCTATCTTTTGACTGCATTTGCCGCATGCAAAAACAAAAGCCTTTGCTCCCTTAAAACTTTTTCTTATGTATTCGGTCTGTGCTTCTCCTTCGTTTCCGCAGTAAGGGCATTTGTAGTCAACATTAACAATCAGGTCCTTTTCCACGTCTTCATTGCTTTCAGAATGTCCGCATTTGTTGCAGTCAAAATGATCTGCTTTTTTATCCGGCTTGCCGTCTTTTTTTGCTGGTTTGCATAATAACCCTTCTTTGCACTTTGGACAGGATTTTTTGAAAACCCAGGCCATCGCCCTGCCGGAATCAATCGTCCTGTTGGTGAAGTAAACACATTCCTCCATGCTGTTTGGCTTTTTCAATGCCATCTAAGTTATACCTCTCAATTCCTTCCAAATAGGAGCTGCTTCTTCGTAACTCAAATTATTTATAAAATCCTCGCTAAGGTTTGTTTTTTTCCTAAATTCCGCTTGGTATAGTTCAAGTACAGTGCTAGCAGGGCAGAAATTATTTATTACTCTGCTGTCTCTTCTTGCTTCTTTTGATATCTGATAAAAAGTTGCATTCAGGAATAAAGAGTTTTTATATGACAATCCAACTGAACTTGCATCTTCAGGATATTTATCCACAAATTCCCTTAGTAAACTAACAGCTTCAAAGCCAATTATGGACGATTTATTCCTGAATGATACAGATTCGGTTATTAGTGGCCTTATCTTGCACCCAAAACCAAATTTGGTTGTTCCGCTTTTTCCATATTTATTACCTTTAATAATCATTCTTTCTACTTCAAGATTGAGGATCTTATAATCAACTAGATAATTAAATGGTTCTTGGTCTTTTTCTAATGGGAGTTTTTTTAGTTCTTTTAATTCATTAATCATCAAATCTATTTCTGGGATATTATTTGGATAAGTTTCAACTGTGGTGTTATATTTAGAATCAATGTTATCTAATTGTGAAACTCCATAACTAAAGTCTCTTGCCTGCGTACAGCCTACTATGAATATCAATACAAATATGAATAAAATTTTTTTCAATATAATCACCGTTAGTAGAACTTTATCACTAAGAACCCTTATTTATTCTTTTCGAAAATGAATAAGATATTATGAAAAGTATTTAAACATTTAAATAACTCTTTGAATATGGAATATTATGATTTAATAGCAAAAGGCTATGATGAATTGCATAAGGAAGAGCAATTAAACAAGTTAGACATAATAAAAAACCATATCAACATCAACAAGAATACAAGAATATTGGATGTTGGCTGTGGGACAGGAGTTTCTTCTTATTTTGACTGTTTTGTTGTTGGAATTGATCTTAGCATAGGGCTGCTTAAACAGAACAGGAACAGTAAAAAACTGTTGGGTGCTGCAGAAACACTGCCATTCAAGGATGATTCGTTTGATTGTGTTGTTTCAGTCACTTCAATTCATAATTTTGAGGATATACAAAAATCAATCAAGGAAATGAAAAGAGTTGGAAAGAATAAATTTGTTTTTAGTGTCCTAAAAAGAGCAGATAAATTCAATTTTATAGAAGAACTTATTACAAAAAACTTCAAAATAGGGAATGTTATTGAAGAGAACAAAGATGCTATCTTTTTCTGCCAGAAACCATAACCTTTATATAAGGAAAATAACTACTATGTGATAGCTATAAAATGAAACTAATAGTATTTGCTCTTGTGTTTGTGGTTTTAGTAGCTACAAGTGCATTAGCTCAAGGCCTGCAAATAACAGAATTAGACTTTAATGTAGATTATGATGAGGCTTACACTTACAGGATTGAGAGAAGGGACAGGCTTGATTCTGGCTCTGTGTCTATTACAAATGGCTCAAAAATAGATGCTGATGTATTGCCTGGCTCAAATTTTTTATTGACAGTCAGAGTTGAAAACACTTTCCAAGGCGAAGATCCTGAAATAAAAGGAGTATTTGTAACAGCAACTATTGAAGATATAGATGATGGCGCTGATATGGAATATGAAAGCCTGGATTTTGACATAGGACCCGGAGATGATTATAGATTTGATATTAAATTTTTTGTGCCCTTAGATGTTGATGAAGGTACATACGATTTCATTTTAGAAGCAGAAGGTGAAGATAGAAATGATTCAGTACACCAAACCAGGCTTGATTTAAAGTTTGAGGTTAAAAAGCAAAGCCATGACATAAGAATAACAAAAGCTGTTTTGAATCCAAGCGTGGTTTCATGCAACAGAAAATCGATATTAGTTGCGGATGTAATGAACCTTGGCTCAAACCCGGAAAACGAGATTGCTGTTGAATTCAGGTCCGCAAGCCTTGGAATAAACTCATATGACGGGAACATAGTTTTAGACTCATCGGAAGAGGCAGACATAGAAGACTTGACTTATACAAAGACTTTAGATGTAGAAGTGCCATCTTTCCTGAATGCAGGGACACACCCTGTTGTTGTAAACCTATATTGGAAGAACTTTGTATTGTTTGACCAGAAAACTTTACAATTGGATATTAGAGATTGTGATGGTTCGCCTAAGCCAAAAACTGAGACGAGGATTGAAAATCAAGTACAAGAACAGAATCAGGACAATAAACAGACAATTACCACAGTACTAAATAAAGCTGACCAAAATCAAAATACTGGAGTTGAAACAATCCCATCACAAGGACCTTTTGTCCCAACCCAAAGAATTTCACTTTTAAGTTCTCCAGCACTTGTGTTGATATTATTGGCAGGACTTGTAGTTATAGCTGTTGTCGGTTTTCTCGCATATCGGTATGTTAAGAAGTAAATCGACGTGTAATGGGAAAGTTTAAATAATAGTTTGCTGGTTTTATACAAAAAGAGGTTTGTTTATGCCAGAAAATAAAATAAATTCTTTTGAAATCGTGCTTCTGATAGTTGGAATAGGGGTTGCTATTCTTGGATTCCAGCTTATCAACCAAGCGTATCAAGCCGAGACTGGTCAGATAAGCTGGTTGATGATAATAGCGATCTTCAGTTGGCTTACTCTTTTGGTTTTATTTATACTGCTTAGCGTCATGGTAGATGTTTCCAAGAAGGAACTTAGGGAGATCAGGACATTAACTGAATTGCTATCAACAAAAAATAAAAAGAAGAAATGATTATTTTGTCTTAATTGTTATCAGTTCCATCTTTTCTATATCGCTTAAATCCACCAATGGCATGGGGAATTTATCATAATCATCCAGTATTCTGTTGCAGGCTGTATTAACCCAGCATTTTATGAATGGAAAATTTTCTATTTGACTGAAATCCAGAGTGTCAAAAGCAAAAATGTAGCAATTTTTATCTTTTAACTTATTTTTTAGCTCTACTGCTTTCTTGAAATTGTTTTGTCCGGGTTTTAGTGAAACTAAAATACCTATTTCTGTGGCTTCTAAAAACTTGATATAGGCAACTTTTCTTTTTTTATTGTATCTTTCCACTTGGTTTCTGTCAATCTTGGTCATAACAGCATTTAAGGGATCATAGCAAAATACATCTCTGTCTATGTTCAATGCAATACCTAGTGGATGAAAAATGCCTGTGCCCACATATAGGAAAGCATTTACGTTATCTTTTATTTTTTCAGCACCACCCTGGTCGCAGCCCAAGAGCTGGCCTTCATACTTTTGCCTGTTTTTGTCGATGAAGATGTTTTTGCCTCTGGTTTCAAGATACTGCTTAATCTCATCAACATAATCAAGAAACTGCACTGTTGTAGCTAATCCAATATTTTTTGGAAGTATATTTGTATCTAAGTTTGAGAGATTAATCTTACCTTTGTACCTTCCTTCAACCATCATTATTTTCATGGTATGCTAGTTTGAATGTGCGGTATATAAAGGTTTTTGGTATTTAGCTATTTACCACATCAAAGTACGCACAATTGTTTTTAAACATAAAGTGGAATTTTATACTAATGGCTGAGTTAAAGAGGGCTTTGGGTTTTTGGACCATTTTATCGCTGGCAATCGGTTCAATTATGGGAACTGGTTTATTCTTTGGAACCGCTATTGGCTCCAGCTATTCCGGAAATGCTTCGATACTGGCGTGGGTTATTCTAAGTTTTATTGCGCTTTACATCAGCTTTTATTTTGCGGAACTTGTTTCAATGTACCCAAAAGCTGGAGGTGTTTATGAGTTTAGCAAGCACTCTTATAACAGATTCGGATCTTTTCTAATGGGGTGGCTGGCATGGATTGTAGGCAATTTAACAACTGCGCTCCTTGTCGTTGCTGCAATTGATTATTTGATTCCTGATCCTACACAAATATGGCTGAAAATCGTAATCAGTATCTTATTTATAGTACTGTTAAACCTAGTTGCCTATTTCGGAATTGAAGCAAGCGCATTTTTGCTTGTAATCTTTGCCGTTATTTCTGTTGGTGTATTGTTGTCTATTATCTTCCCAGGAATATTCCAGCTAAATTTTTCTAATTATTCTCCATTTTTTGCTTTTGGAGCCTCATCGATTTTTATAACTATTTTTTTCATCGCAGAAAGCTTTTTTGGATGGGAAAGCGCTACATATCTTTCAGAAGAAACTCGAGAGCCTGAAAAAGTTATACCAAAAGCAATTATTTTGGGAACTATAATTGTAGGTGTTCTTGGAATTTTAGTTACAACCATTTCTTTTGGCATTATTCCGTGGAGCACATTGTCTTTATCAAATGCCCCATTGTCCATAGTTTCTGAGAATCTGCTTGGAAATTTAGGAATGAGGATTGTTAATGTTGGAATTTTTGTTGCGCTTATTGGGTCTGCTGCTGGAGGTATTATCACAATGCCAAGGTTGATCCTCGCATTAGCAAGGGATAAACTGTTCATATCCCAGTTAAGCAGCATACATGGGAAATATAAAACACCTCACAAAGCCATTATATTCCAGACAATAGTGTCTCTTATCATCTTTGCCATGGCATTTGGAAGGTATAGGCCGCTATTGAGCTTATTGCTGCCGCTTGGTTTGTTAATGTATTTTTTCATTATTTTGGCTGTACCTATATTGAGGAACAGACAGCCAAATATGAAAAGAAATTTTAAAGTTCCATTCGTAAAATTAGGGACTTTTGTTTTGTTGTTATTAATTCTGGGAATATTGGCTTCCTGGATTTTCCCTGACTTTAATAGTTTAAATTCCAATGCCCTAAACACACTAAAACTAGGATTTTCGCTGATTTTGGTTGGAATTCCGATTTATCTGCTGCTTGAAATATACTACAACCCCGACACAATTATTAAAATTAATGACACTCTTGCGTATTTTACGCTATTGCTGGAAAGATTTATCCTTCCTAAATCAGTAAGAAAAGAAGTGCTTGCATTATTAGGCGATGTAAAAGGAAAAAAGGTACTTGAATTTGGTTGTTCGGTGGGAACACTCACTTTGAATCTTGCAGAATCTGTCAAACCTAACGGCAAAGTTTATGCAACTGATTTGTCAGAAAAGGAATTAGTCATAACAAAGAAAAGAATCACGAAAAGAGGACATTTGCATGTTGTAGTTATTCATGATGAACACCAAGTAAACAGGGTGCATCCATCAATTCCCCATGTAAATGCTGTTGTAAGCATAGGTATGATGGGTTATATGCAGGATGTTAAAAAAATACTAAAGGAGATGAGAGAATTATTACCCTATGGAGGAAAGATTGTGTTTGTTGATTACGCTGATTTCTTCAAGATGATTCCAAATGTTGCATGGCTCTCAAATGATAGAGTGATAGAAAAAATATTCAGGGAAGCTGGATTTTCTGTGTTTGTGCAAAGAAAAAAAGGATTATTCTGGAATTATGTTTATGTTTATGGCATTAAATTTCATGAAAATATTCCGTATGTTTAAGCAGGGCTAGTCCCAGCACCTTATCCATGACAGCCTACTCCGATTTCTGATACTCGTTTAGTTACAAAGCAGCCGTATATACCATCCAGGATTATAACTTTGGCAGTTATATCCAGGATCCGTGGCATCATAGTTAGTTCCGCCTCCTCCAGTCTGCGTAACTCCATCCCATGTGCTCCAGAAGTTATTACAACCGGCACAGTCACAAGTTGAGTGAATTGAGCATTCAAGATTTGTGCAGGAAAGGACGAGGGGTTGGGCACATTGCTTATGCCAATATCCTTTAGAATCCGATGCACTACTATACCCTAGTTCCTGGCAAAGCTGATTAGCAGTCTTGGAACCAGTGCCGCAATTAACAGTGGCTTCCTTGTAAACGGAGCAACCGGATGTTCCTGTTCCACAATAGGTTCCGCACTCAGAGTAAAAGGCAACTCCACATGAATAGCTGCTCGCAGCCGGACAGGAAGGATCACAGCAGGCTTGCGTATTACAGTTTTGTGTTTCCTGTACATTTTGGCCGCATTGNTTAANATTAGTCCTTGTCTGAGTTCCCCCTCCGCAGGATACTGAGCATGAGCTCCAGGTTCCATAAGACACTATTGTGCCTGGGTTGCATGGCGTTGCGCTTGCTTCATTACTTAAATCACTTTCTCCTCCAGAATTAACAGCTGAGACTTGGTAATAGTAAGATTGACCATTAGCAAGACCTGGATCAGAATAAGAAAGCAAATTGCCGATTGTAGTCAAAAGAGCTTCTGAACCTGAAGAAGTGCCACGATAGATTTTATAATTGGTTATTGCTGCGCCTCCGTCAGAAGAGGGTGCAGACCAGCTCAATGATATCTGCGAATTTCCTGCTGAGGCTGAAAGGCCAGTGGGCCCGGAGGCAACACAGTTTTCCAATAATATACCTAAAGGGGGATTGTCAAAAAAGCTCTGCCACTCTGCTTGGGTTCTAGTGGGTATGAACAAGTTCTTTTCAAGATTATTGATGACTTTTCGGCAAGTGCCCCATTCATCTATTGAGGAGTCTGTGCTGGTTATTACACCATAGTTTGTGGCAGCATATGCCAGCGTGATTACAAGAAGAACAGCCACGGGCAGCAATGATATTCTTCTATTTCCAAACTTTATCTTTTTCTTATTTTTTGAGTCCATTTACTTCATCTCTCAATTGTGAAAGCTGCAATTCCAGTTCCCCTATTCTTATATTCTGGCGCATGTTCTGTTCCATGAGCTGCTTTACAGACTCAATTAAAGGCGCTATTAAGCTTCCATACTTGACCGATTTCATGCCGTCACTGTTCGTGCTGACTAATTCAGGCAGTGTTCTCTCGACATCCTGGGCAACAAGCCCTAGGTCATGTATTCCGTTTTCTCTCCAATCAAATGAAAATCCGTTCAATCCTGAAATAATCTTAAGGCCGTCCAAAGGTTTTATGTTTGTTTTCAGTCGCTCGTCAGAGGAATAAAAATATGCAACAGCCAGTACATTACCGTTCACATCAAGCTTCTCAGCTGGAGATGTTGTCCCGATGCCGACGTTGCCACCGGTGTCCGGAGCCAAAATAATGTCTCCATCGCTTTGAATAGCGATATCGGTTCCTCCAGTATCGTCTATAAGTATTTCAAATAGTCCTGCATCCAACCGTAGCTTTCCAAATTCATTACTACTTCCTTGGTCACTATCTGTTAACCTAATTTCAGGAGAAGCACTTGATACATCCAACTCCACTGCCGGACTCGCCGTCCCAATCCCGACATCACCAGTATTTGTTATTCTAACTAGCTCACTATTTAAATTATCCCAAAACCTAATGCCTTTGGAATTATCAAGATAAACAGTGTGCGGCCCTGATTGGGATCCTGCAAGGATAATTTTATCATTTATTGCGCTGTTGATTCTCAATTGTCCAGAAACATCCAACTCTGATGAAGGCGCTGAAGTTGCAATGCCTACTTTGCCATCGGAGTCCAATATAGTTATTCTGGTTGTTCCTGCGGTCTGCAATTCCAGATTGTCACCATCAGATCCAATTTTTCCAGCTTCTATGACTACATCTGCTGCATTTACTATTGCTGCGAAGAATATGAATAGAGCTACCGCTATGCCGAATCTTAAAATTGAAGTAAAATTAGAGGTTAATCCTGATTTATCATATATAAGATTTTTTTCTTTTTTGTCTCTTATATACATTTCATTTTTTTTCATTTTTTCACCTCAAAATTTTTAATTGTTACAAACTTGTTTGTAACCTCAAAAATCTTTGATTTTTGTTGTTGAGACCAGAAAATGTTTTTTCATTTTCGCTGCCTCAAAAAATTTAATTTTTATGGATTTCCGTTTTCTGTCAATGTTCCTTTTAGATAAAAATCACCAGAAACATCAAGATAACTTACTACAGCACCATTAGAATCCCTTATTATGACGTCGTTGCCCGATGCAGGATTTAAGGCAGTTTGATTTTCAAATAATTGGCCTTGAATTACCATATTGCCTGTTATAAGATTTATGATAGCTCTGTTATTTCCGCCATTGTCTTTGAAAATAAATTCATCATCTCCGGTCGGAACGGGGTTTGTATTTTTTTGCAGTGTGCCGCTTAAGATCGCATTTCCTGTGTGGTCAATTGAAAACACATTGGCAAGACCTTTCAAGAAAAAGTTTCCAGGCAATGGACAGATGCCGCAATCAGAACTGCAGGATGAACAACTTTCAGGGCCTTCACAAGCACTATCTCCACAATTTGTCTCATCATTGTCTGATTTATCAGTGCAGCCTGCGTCTGTCAAATCAATTGAACCATCCAAATCATTGTCAATTTTGTCACTACATTCAGCTATACTTCTTAGATAAACAACATCTTCAATTTTTTCTATCAAGATGGAGCCCTTGGATATATTCCCGGTTACATTAGCAGGTAGAAATTTAACATGTTCATTTCCCAAATAATCCACTATGAGTTCCCGGTCATCTATTATTATTATGCTGTAATTGACACCGTTAATAGTTTGAGGCAATGCGAATATTCTTGAATATCCATTGTTTACTGATTTAGCAATTTCTATTTCCCGAAATGCAAATTCAGCTATATCTTCTGCTATATTCCTGTTGCCCTGCTCTTTTGCCTCTAAAACATTAGAGCTGGTAATTGCAAAAAAACCCAGTATGACTAAAAGCATAAAAGACGCCAAAACTATAAATTCGGTGGCAGATTGCGCTTTGTGCATTTTATATTACTTCAATGCTGACAGAATCTTTATTTATTGCTTCTATTTTGACTTTTTGAAGACCTGATCTTGACAGTTTTGGAATTTTACATACATTCAATTCACAGTTGGAGCTTATAGTTGTGATATTGACAGAAGAGAAAAATACAATTTCAGAAACTCCGAATGTAGTTGTAATGTTAAAAACAAGCTCTTTTCCATCAATAATTATTACACTGTCAATGCTGTCCGGGACATTCAGGTCCAGCAAAGTTTTAGAGCCTTTGCCGGAATAAAAGATTGTTTCAGAAGAATCAACAACACTTCTTCCAAGATTGGTTATTTGTGCATCTACTATCTCTTGGCTAGATTCTCTAGAATAGTTATAGAATAAGTATGTAGTTGGCACTATTATGACAAAAGTCAAAGCTACTATTAGCAAATATTCCATAGAAACCTGGCACTTAGCTAGATAAGACTTTCCCATTTATTTTACCGTTTACTAGATGGATCGGCTTGCTTGGAGTGTTGATAGCGTAATAACTCATTGATATCTTTAATTCAACTCTTGTATCTGGGATATATGCTCCACCACTACAACTGGCAAATATCAAATTCTGGTCTGTGGCATGAGTCCAGCTAAAAGGGGTTGATGGGGCTGTGCATGAAATAGGGGTTGAAGCATCATTTGTAATGTCAATAGAAGTAACTTGGATATCTTCTCCAAGGTTATTTACTAATTTAATTCTTACTTCATCTGGTCTTAAACTAAAGTCCAAGCACCTGAATTGAGAAGGAAATGTGCATTTTTGAGGCAAGTACCTGCTAAAATCAAATATTCCGAAATAATAAAGGGCAGTTATTGTAATAGCGATAATTATGAATGCCCAGGCATATGTTGTTAGAAATTCTAGAGCTGCTTGTGATTTTCGTCTCATCTTTACCTCTTTTTACTAATAATTCTTTTAAGTTAAAAATTAAAGAAGACAATATATAAAATTTGCGTTTTATTCCTTATACAACAGTTGAGAATACTTCCCCTTGGGTTTCTTTTGTATAAGCAGAACCACTTGCCACAGTATTAAATTGGATAGTTATCAGAACCTTTCCCTTTTCTCCTGCTATTAAACCGCCGAATGCGGTACAGCTAGACCAAACCAAATCATTTATGTCTCCTGATTTCCAGGATGTTGGGTTTGCTGGCGGGGTGCAAGTCAAGGCGGTCGTGCTTTCTGTTGTTACAGTCATAGAAGTGACATCTATTGCCTCACCTACGGCGTTCTTCATCCTCAATCTGAATTCATTATTGGTGTCATCAATCTGGTAGTCCAGACATTGAAATTCAGTTCCGAAATTGCATCTGTTAGGGAGCATCTTGCCTGGACTTAATATCCCAAAATAAGCTAGAGTGCCTATCATAATAAGAATAACCAGGAAAGCCCACCCATATGTAGTGAGAAATTCTAATGCTGCCTGACCTTTAATTGACCTTTTATTCATCAATTTATGCCCTCTTTTTGATTAAACTATATTAACTAAATTGATATTTATAAATCTTTCTTTTTTATGATATTTGCTTGAACAAGACATACCTCTTATCAACATTAAGGTATTCTGTTTTTGTTTTGGTGTCGAGCTTGTCTAATATGGTATTTAATACAACAAAAGATACGCTAATTCCAGCTGCAAACAACAATCTTTCATAAATTACTATTGGGATCAAGGTTATCCAAGCTCCTGGAGTCATTGGTACAATATAATTCCACATTGCTCCGCCAACAGCATGTGCTGTGAATGTTGCGCCTAAGCTCTTGAGAAAAACCTTGTTTGAGTATTTATTTGGAAGCAGCTTTACTATAATCGGTATTGTCCAGAATAAAGAGAAAAACCATACTTGTCTTCCAACAGGATGTGCAATGAACAGTGCAATTGCTGCAACCGGAACTAAAAAACTGACCTTGTCTTTTTTTGTTCCAAAATACCATGCTGCAAACAGCATAGGAGTTAATCTCAGCACATTTATCAAAGTGAATGTTTTGCCCAAAATCAGATAACTTGATGTTTCAGCTATTAAAACCGATAAAATACCAACAACAGGGCCTAGAAATATTCCTGCAACTGGTCCAAAAAACTGGAATAATGTGAAGAACTGGTTATCGGCCCCCACTAAAGCAGAGAAATTTATTTTATCTCCAATAAAGACCAAAACGCTGAATATTGCCAGAAATAGCAACCCTTTCTTTGTGATTAATTTACTTAACTCCATCATATCACCTTGGGCTTTGATAAATGGTTTGTTTAAATAACTTTCTTTTATTAGAATCAGAAGTTCTCAACTAAGTAAACGGCGTATGTCTTGCCTTTCTGTTCTCTTTTAATTAAATGTTTTTTTTCAAAATCAGTCAATATTTGGCTAACTTTTGCTTTTGACAAGTCTGTCCTAAACCTCAATGTTGATTGGGTTACACCATCCTGCTCTTTGATCGCTTTCAAAACTATTTTCTGGCTGTCATCCATTGCTTTCAATACCAAATCGAATTTATCCTCTTCAATTTTCTTGGTTTTTTCTTCTTCTAACCTTCTCAGAATTGCATCTTCGCTAATGCTGAAGAACAATAAGTAAATTCCCAATGCTCCGATAAAAGAAATTAAACCAATTGCGATATGTGATAATCCCATTAAAGATTGTACTCTTTGGCATTCATTAGTAGGATTGCATTGTAATTCAGTAGCTTGTCTGTTAAAGTTCTTTAGAATTCCAAATGCCAATAGAGCTGCAAGTATGCTAATTGAGAGAATAACAAACCCGAGCTTTTTATTTTCCATTTATAGTGCTTAATATGCTCCATACTATTTAAATTTTTGGGTGAGGTATTTCAACGGTGTTTAAGGAGTTAAAACCCGGTTTAATATGTAGAAAACAACAACTTTTTTAAATAATCATAGTCTTGCAGTAGATAGGTGAGAAAATTCAAACCAAAAAAATATTACTTAACAACTGCAATTGCATACCCCAATTCATCGCCGCATCTCGGGCATTCATTAGAGATTGTACAAGCGGACGTTTTTGCTAGGTTCAATAGGCTTTTAGGAAAAGATGTCTTTTTTCAGACTGGCACTGATGAGCATGGAAATAAGAATTGGCAGACTGCTCAGAAAGAGGGAAAAGATATTTTAGAATTTCTTGATAAAAATGTCAGAATTTTTAAAGATTTATTCAAAAAATTAAATATTTCGTATGATTACTTCATACGTACAAGTGATAAGAAAATTCATTATCCTGGTTCTATAAAACTTTGGAAACAATTGGTAAAAGCAGGAGATATCTACAAGAAAAAATACAAAGGATTGTATTGTACAGGGTGCGAGTCATTTAAAACAGAAAGAGAACTTGAAAATGGCAGATGTCCCAATCATCCAACAAGGGAAATTGAGGCTGTTGAAGAAGAAAACTACTTTTTTAAACTCTCAAAATATAAGGAAGAAGTTGCAAAAAAGATAAGATCCGATGAGTATAAAATAATACCAGAAGTAAGAAAAAATGAAATTCTTTCTTTTTTGAAAGAAGCAAAGGACATAAGCTTTTCAAGGCCAAAAACTTCGTTGCCATGGGGGGTCCCTGTTCCAGATGATGATGAACAGGTTATGTATGTGTGGTGTGATGCTCTATCTAACTATATAACAGGAGTTGGATATGGAAGAGATGAAAGTGAATTCAAGAAATTATGGCCAGCAGACATACATATCATTGGAAAGGATATATTACGATTTCATGCCGCTTTTTGGCCTGCTATGCTGATTTCTGCCAAGGTTGATTTGCCTAAACAGCTGTTTGTCCATGGATTTATACTGTCCAAAGGCACAAAGATGAGCAAATCTACAGGCAATATAATAGAACCATTCGAACAAATAGAAAAATATGGTGTTGAGCCATTTAGGTTTTATCTTACTAGTGCAATGCCTCTTGAAGGGGATGGGGAATATTCAGAAGATCTGCTTTTGGATAAAGTAAATTCCGGATTAGCTGCAAATATAGGCAATTTTTGCTACAGAGTTTTGAATTTTCTCAATAAAAACTTCGATGGTAAAGTCGGGAATATAGATGATGATAAAATAATCAATGAAATTGAAGATGAATTAGATAACGTTAAGAAAAATTATGAAAATTTGAATTTTAATGAAGTTGTTAAGAGAATTCTACATGTTTCTTCTCTTGGAAACAAGTATTTTCAGGAAAATGAGCCTTGGAAGCTGATCAAAGAGGATAAAGAGAAAGCTCATAAAGTAGTTGGATTGTGTGTTAATATTGTGAAGAATTTATCAGTTTTAATTAGCCCAATAATGCCTGAATTCTCGTCTAGATTACAGAAACAATTGAATTTGAAGGATTTAAAATGGAAAGATGTAAATTTTAAATTAAAAAATCATAAAATCGGCAAAGATGAGATTTTGATAAGAAAAATAGAAGAAAAAGAGGAAAAACCTATTTTTCCATTAAATCTTAAGGTTGCTGAAGTTATTGAGGTTAATGAACATCCAAATGCTGACAATCTGAATATCATTAATATTGATTTGGGTTCGGAAAAAAGACAAATTGTTGCTGGGCTCAAAAAATTTTATTCCGCTGATGAATTGAAAAATAAAAAACTGATTGTTATCTCAAATTTGAAGAAGGCAAAATTAAGGGGTGTTGAGAGCCAGGCAATGCTGCTTGCAGGAGATGATGGAAAAGAAGTTGGAGTCTTGACTGTAGATGAAGGAGAGCCTGGAGATAAAGTCTATTTTGAAGGTTTTGAGAATGGCACTAAAGAGATCAGTTTTGATAGTTTTTTGAAGATCAAAATGACTGTAAAAGACAGTAAAGCATATTTTGAAGGAAAAGAATTAAGAACTGACAAAGAGATTGTTAGAGTTGAGAAGGTTAGTGATGGTGCCAAGGTTAGGTAAAAAGATTTAAAAAGTGTTATTATTAACGTAGTTAATATGGAACAAACAACTAAGGAAGTGAAATTAATAACCAAAGACATGACTATAGGGGATGTAGTGCAGAAATATCCTGCCTGCATTGAAGTTCTGCAAAGTGCCGGTGTTCATTGTGTTGGGTGTCATGTTTCATATTCTGAGAATCTAGAACAAGGTTTCAAAGGTCATGGAATGAGTGACAAAGAAGTTGATTCAGTAATCTCTAAAATGAACAAAGCTGTTGAAGAAAATAAGAATGAAGAAGGCAAGGATTTTATTGTTACAAACAAAGCAGCTGAAAAGCTTAAAGAAGTTCTAAAAGAGAATAAAAAAGAAGGTTCTGGGTTGAGAGTCGAGATCATGCCTGGCGGTTGTTCGGGTTTTCAATATGGTCTTGAGCTGGATGACAATACAAGCGACTTGGATAAAGTTTATGAAGAAAAAGGAGTTAAAATCATTGTTAGCAAAGAAAATCTGCAATTCCTGAAAGGCGCAAAGCTTGATTATGCTGACAGTCTGCAAGGTGGTGGTTTTAAGATTACCAATCCAAACGCTACAAGTTCCTGCGGTTGCGGGCAGAGTTTTGAGCAATAATCCTAATAAAATTCTTTTATTGTTCTTAATCCATACTCTTCAGCTATATCCTTGTCTTTTGTAGCAATGTAATGGTCAGGGCCAAATTTATTATATCTTATGAATCCTTGGGCCTCTCCAATTGGAACATGAACAAAATCCCTGACTCCGGTTGTGAAAGTTTTAACAATTACATCGTCTATAGACCTGACTACATGGATCTTGATATTTTCTTCTTTCTTTTGGAATGACTGACCGAACATTTTATTATTTGGATATCCTCTCAATATTTTTCATTCAGATAGCTTATCTCAATATTTCCATCATAAATTCTATTTATTGCACTGATGGACCTTCCGAATGCATCAAGATTGCCTTCAACCAACATTTCCAGCATACCATTTCCATTCATTGGAAACAATGTGACATCCAATCCAGTCCTCAGCTTATGGTGTGACCTGTCATCTGTAAATTTTGGCTCATCACGTTCTTTCTTTCTGAGATATTTCAGAAGTTTTGCTTGAAATTCCCCTAAGCTCATTCCATTTTTATTTTCATTCTCGTGGACTCTTACCCTGTATTGCATTTTATACCTCCATTGATTTTTTTAGTCTTACATCTATTCAAAAAATAAAAAATCTAATTTCAAATTTTTATTAGAAATACGACTAACGCCAATGACCGTTTGAAATTTTGGATATATTGCTAACTAAAAGAAAGTAGAATTCACTTATGCCAAAGACAATCACTTTTTGTCGTCATGAAATAAAGAAAATCATAGAACTATATAAAACTTTTTATTTATAGTGTGGTCAAACAAAAGCTTTAAATAAATTCAGCAGTTATTGGTATTAGGGGTGTAAAATATCAATTAAAATGAAATTCAAGACTATAAATCCAACAACTGAAGAGATCATTTCAGAGTACGAGACAATATCCAAAGAGGGAGCATTGTCTATTGCTAAATCATGCCATGATTCTTACAAGAAATGGAAAAATGTAGATATTTCTGAAAGATCAAAACTTTTCAGGAAATTAGCGGAAGTTTTGAGGAAAAATAAGGATGAATATGCAAAATTGATGACAACAGAGATGGGCAAGCCCATAAGCCAGTCTTTGGCAGAGATTGAAAAATGCGCGTGGACAGCTGAAGTGTATGCAGATAACGCGGCAAAATGGCTTGAAGAAGAGACTGCACAAGCTGATGGGAAAAAACACTTAGTGACTTTTGAGCCGTTAGGAACAATTCTTTCAATAATGCCCTGGAATTTTCCATTCAACCAGGCTTTTAGATTTGCGATACCCACTATAATTTCCGGAAATACATCAATCTTGAAGCATTCAAATGTTGTACCTCAATGCGCAATGGCAATTGAAGAGTCTTTTAAGGAAGCTGGTTTTCCAGAAAATGTTTTCAGGACTGCAATAACAGATCATCAAACAATTGAGGAATTAGTCAAGTCAGATTATATTAGGGGTGTTTCCTTGACGGGAAGTACAGCTGCTGGTGCAAAAATTGCAGAGCTTGCTGGAAGAAATTTAAAAAAAGTTGTGCTTGAGCTTGGTGGCTCAGACCCATTCATTGTTTTGGATGATGCTGACATAGAGTTTGCAGCTAAAAATGCAGTTAAAGGAAGGACAATAAATTCAGGACAAAGCTGCATTGCAGCAAAAAGATTCATTGTTACAAAAAATATTGCCGATGCATTCTCAAAAAAATTTGCAGAATTGACAGATGCATTAGTTGTTGATGATCCGATGAATGAAAAAACCGAAATTGGGCCTTTGGTTAATAGTGGTGGTTTGAAGCAGATTGAATCACAAGTTAACGACGCTGTCGGTAAAGGCGCAATGATTTTAGCAGGCGGAAAAAGATTGGACAGGAAAGGTTATTTCTACTCCCCTACAGTGTTAGGCAATGTAAAAAATGATATGAAAGCTGTAACAGAAGAAGTTTTTGGACCAGTTGCACCAATCATTGTTGTGAATGATGAACAAGAAGCGTTAAAAGTCGCTAACAATACAGAATTTGGTTTAGGGGCAAGTGTGTGGACAAAAGATGAGAATAAAGGGATCCAATTGGCAAAAAATCTTGAAGCAGGCTGCCTTTTTATTAATTCCATTGTAAAATCAGATCCAAGAATGCCGTTTGGCGGTGTTAAGAAAAGCGGAATTGGAAGAGAGCTTTCAAAGTACGGGTTGAAAGAGTTTGTTAATGTTAAAGCAATAAATGTTTATGAAACACGGAGTTAGCTTAAAAATTATAATTTAAATAAAAATATTAAAATAATCTCAAAAAATGAAAGCAAGCGACTTATTTGTAAAATGTCTGGAGAATGAAGGAGTTGAATATATATTCGGAGTTCCGGGAGAGGAAAATGAAGATATAATGATGTCTTTGATCAATTCCAAGATTAAATTTATACCGACAAGGCATGAGCAGGGGGCTGCATTTACAGCAGCAATCTACGGCAGGCTGACAGGAAAGGCTGGTGTCTGCCTTGCAACTTTGGGACCAGGAGCCATGAACCTGACAACAGGACTGGCTGAAGCAAAACTCGGAAACATGCCTGTTGTGGCAATAACCGGGCAGGGAGGATTGCACAGGTTCAACAAGGAGAATTTCCAGTTTGTTGATGTTGTCGGCGCATTCAAACCTTTGACAAAATGGAGCGCTTCAATCACTACTGCCTCTATAATCGAAGAAGTTGTCAGAAAAGCTTTCAAGATTGCAGAAATGGAAAGGCCAGGTGTGACTCATTTGGAACTGCCGGAAGATATTGCAAAACACGAAACAGACGGCAAACCTTTTCCAAGAATAAAAGTAAGAAGGCCAAGTGCTGACGGCAAAGCAATTGACCAGGCAGTTGAAATGATAAAAAAAGCAAAGAATCCGCTAATTTTATCAGGAAATGGCTGTGTCAGGACAAGGGTCAGCAAACAACTGAACGCTTTTGTTGAAGAAAGGGGAATACCTATAGTGCATACTCAAATGGGCAAAGGAGCTGTCAGTGATAAATCAGAGTATTCGCTGTTCACAACCGGGATAAACACCAAAGATTATTATGTCTGCGGTTTCGACAAATCAGATCTGATAATAACTTTAGGATACAATGTTGTGGAATTCTCTCCGAACCACTGGAACAGGAAAAAGGACAAGAAAATCCTGCATATTGATTTTGTGCCAAGCGAAGTTGATGAGTATTATAATCCTGATCTGGAAGTCATCGGTGATGTATCCAATACATTATGGGTATTGAGGGAAAGATTAAGCAAAGAGGCAAAAAAAAATCCGGAATATTTCTTTAAGTTAAGGAAGGAAATTATCAAAGACCATAAAGAAAAGGAAAATGATCCTGGATTCCCATTAAAGCCGCAAAGAATAATACACGAGATCAGGGAAGCTTTGGATGACAACGATATTGTGATCTCTGATGTAGGAATGCACAAGGTCTGGACGGCAAGAATGTACAAGACTTATGCTCCCAATACCTGTTTGATAGATAATGGATTATGCTCAATGGGAATTGCACTGCCTGGGGCTATCGGAGCTAAGCTATCACGTCCAGAACAAAAAGTTGTTGCTGTCTGCGGCGATGGGGGATTTTTGATGAACTGCCAGGAGATTGAGACTGCAATCAGGTTAGGACTGGGCTTTGTCATAGTCATTTTTACAGATTCAAAATACGGCATGATAGAGTGGAAGCAGCAGATGCACCATAAGAAATCTTTTGGCATTCATTTTACCAATCCTGATTTTCTTAAGTTTGCAGACAGTTTCGGCGCAAAAGGATACAAGGTCGAAAAAGCAGAGGATTTCTCCAAGATGCTTGCAGACGCTTTGAAGCAGAGAACTGTTTCTATAATCGATGTTCCTGTTGATTATTCTGAGAATCTGGCTTTAGTCAAGAAACTTGGACAGGAGATCTGTCCGGTTTAGGATTTTTGAGTTCTTAAGACTATCAAAAAGTTTATCAATCATTAGTTTTTAACAATTAGTATGGTATTAAAAATTGCACGCAGAGGGGCTTCTGGTTATGTTCCAGAAAATACTATGGCGGCNTTTGAAAAATCATTGGAAATAGATTGTGATGTGGTGGAGTTCGATATTCACAAAACAAAAGATAATCAAATAATCATTATGCATGATGAAAATGTTGGAAAAACTACTGATGGGTTAGGCAACATTCGGGATTTGACACTTAAAGAATTAAAAATGTTCCATGAACCAAATGGGGAATCAGTTCCTACACTTCAAGGAGTTTTTGACTTAATAAAAAATAAGAAAAAAATGATGCTGGATATTAAAGATCAAAATATGGAAAGGGAAGTACTTCAATCAGTTAACGATAATGATTTAGAGGAAAATGTTATTATTGATTCAGATATTCCTGAAGTTGTTAAAAAAATTAAGAAAATGAATCCAAAAATTCACGTATTTCTGGGAGGAGTAACAAAGGACAATTATAGGGAAACAATTCAAGATGCCAAAAAAATAGGAGCTGAAATGATTAAAGTTCAAAATATCCTGGTGAATGGAGATTTAGTTAATGAAGCCCATTCCCATCGAATTGGAGTTTATGTGTGGGGGCAGAAGAAATACCAGATATCCAAAAGATGCTAGATCTAAATGTTGATGCGATTGTGTGTGATTTTCCAGATAAAATTCCTGAGAATAATCCATAGAGTTCTTGAACGATTGAATTTAAATATTTCAAATAGGAAACTATTTAAATTAGATTATACTTGTGCAACAAAATGGTTCTTGAAAAGACTGTAAAAAAACTTTTAATGCAGTGACAGTAACTACCATTGCCATATTACTTGCTTATATAGTTGTGGCTGCATCAGGTAAATTCTCTTGCACCGGGACCCATACAGAATCTTCATTTAATAGCATAATAGTGCCTCAAGGGGAAACCTGTACACTAGAAAAATTTAATGAAGTCAGTGGAGATATAACAGTACAACAAGGTGCGAGCCTTATCATCTGCCCGGATAATGACATCGCTGGCAACATTAAAGCTAAGGGAGCAGATACCGTATTCATCAGTGATCAAAAAATACCTCCTTGTGCATTACCTCCTCCACCAAAGGCTTTAGGCATCACAATAGGTGGTAGTGTGAAAGTAAAGAATGCAAACAGCTTTAGTCTTATTGGTAATCCTGCTGGAGTNACTTCGATAGGAAAAGATGTAAAGGTAAAAGATACCCAAGATGTTAACATTATAGATTTTGACGGAATAGCTGGTAATGTAAAGGCAGAGAAAAACGGGGATGTAACAATCACAGGCAACACTATAGGTAAAAACTTAAAGATAAAAGGCACAACCGGCAGTTGTGTTGACGCAGATAATAGTGTGGGTGGCAAGATCAAAGGCTGCCCATAAATCTAGTTATAACTTAGCAAAAATATTTCTCTGATGATTGCGTATAACTGTGTTATGCGCCCTCACCCGAATTTTTCGAGGACGAACGTTAGTGAGTCACTCCTGAAAAATTCTGGATGTGAGGTCGGAGTGAGCGTTAGCGAACGGAGAAGTTCACAAGTCCGCCGAAAAGGTTATATATAAGAATTCATTAGTTTAACACTATGGGAGAAAAATATACAGTAATTATAGAAGAAGGCGAAGATGGATATTTAATTTCTGATGTAGTTGAACTTCCTGGCTGCCATACTCAAGCTAAGACACATGATGAATTAATTAAAAGAACAAAGGAAGCAATTTCTCTATATTTGAGTGTGAAACCTTCTGATGTCAAGACTAAATTCTTAGGACTACAACATATAGAGGTTTAGGCAATGTCAAAATTGCCATTATTGGAAGCAAGAGAAATAGTTAAAGTTCTTAAAAAATTAGGCTTTGAATTAAAAAGACAGGAAGGAAGTCATATGTTTTTTGCACATACTGATGGAAGAACTACAGTAATTCCAAATCATCCTGGAGAAGAAGTCGATAGAGGATTGTTGAATAAAATTGTTAAACATGATCTTCAAATTACTAGAGAAGAATTCTTAAAACATCTGTAGGTGGACTTGCGAATTGTGTATAACGATGTTATACGCGTTTTCCTGAGCCAGAGCTGGAGTTCACGCTAGTGAACGACCTCGGCGAAGGAAAACCAAAAATCATAATAAACGGAGTTTTAGTTTACAAAAACGGAGTTTATATGATTTTTGAGTTTAATTTAATTTTCCTATCAATTCTGCGAAGCAGAGTATCTTAGAAGGGAATTCTCTCTCAAGCTCGAAGAGCTGTTTAGTAATACATTAAGGGCAATTTCGTATCAAGGACGAAGTCCTTTCTAGTTAAAGAAGTCTGGGGTCGCCGTTTTAGTGTTTTATTACTGCTTCTTCCTTTATTTTCTCATGCACTTTTTGTTTTGTAGTTGCCCAATAAATATTTCTAATTTTGGCCAATATAAGCTATAAATAATCTTTTTCTTTTAAATACACTTATTAATGATATATTATAATAGGCAATCAAAGTCTTTCCAGAACCAGTTGGGCAGACACAACAACAGAATGATTCTTTTCTATTGCTCTAATTGCTTCCTCTTGGAATTTATCAAGAGTGAGTCATTTATACTACATAAAAAAGCATAGAATGTAGTAGTTTTTATTACTTTCTAGAGTAAAGATAAGCTACTGAAAAGTAATAAAAAGCGCAAGTCTTTTAAGCTGCGCCCTACTTTTTCAAATAATGACAAGCACAGATGAACTTGAAAGGTTACTAGTAGATATCAATAAACCCCTTACTGCAAAATATGATCAAATAATGACAAGCACAGATGAACTTGAAAGGTTACTAGTAGATATCAATAAACCCCTTACTGCAAAATATGAACGTCGTGGACATCTGGAGAGCATTGAGTTAACACCTGATCTTATTGCAAGAATTCAGGATGTAGAGGTAGATCATGAAATAGCTGACGGAAAGCTTGAAAATGCCTTTCGAACTCTTTGGGAACAAGGATTAGATACTCAAACTGATAGCATAGAATATTTGCATCAATTTTTTATGCGGCAGGGTATATTTGTATATAGATCAACTGATATAACACCCTTACAAATTGGAAGAACTATAAGGGAATATGAAATTCCAGATATTTCAGAGAGAAGAACAAGAGTAATTGAGGACTTAAGCACAGATCGTGGTAGCCCTGGAATTGAGGGAGTAGTTCTTGGATTTAATGATAACATATATGGTCCATACATATTCTCTTCTGCCATGAGAGGGGCGATGGCATTTGTCCAAGAGTGTCAAAAAGGGATCGAGTTCAAAGGTGAAGACGAAGATTATCTTGCTTTATCTGATCTTCATCCAGAAGGTAGATATGAGGATACTTGGAATGATCTCGATACACCGGGATTACAGTTAGTCCAGCAAAGGTTAAGCAGAATTTTTAAGCGAAGTGATAAACTAGACCCTGCTGATCTGTATCAATTATCACATGAGCTTGGTGGAGATTCGTGGCAACTCAACTTAAGAGGCTTGGTACTAGGTCATGTCAGTTACAATCTAAGTTTGCAGTATGACGACCTATCTCAGCAGAGAAATATGCAGACACTCGAAGCTACGCGGGAGCATTTTGTAGTAGACCATGAAAACTACCATTTTAGAGAGCAAGCAGTAGGAGTAAAAGATGAAACTAATGGGTCAGAATATTCAGTTAATTTGTTCAATTTAGCTTTTTCGCCAATGAAAGCGTACACCTTGGGAAAGCTCGTTGCAGAATTTTTTATGGATATGAAACAATTAGAAGGCTTGCAATCAGCGGATCCTGGTGAAAGAGCAGCTGCTCGATTAGACTCGGAGGCATATGAACGTGAGGGGGGCGATGTGCTTGGAGGGCCGACAATTATTCGAAAATTTTTAGAAGAAACAGGCAAGTACTGTGTAAGAGAAAATGATGTTGAAAGGTATGACACTTCAGTTATTAGTTTACTTGCTTTACCTGAACAGCAAATGGCAAGCATCGCATATGAGTTGTTAACTGAGCACTATGGCAAATCTTATGAACAAATATTTGGAGATTATAGATGCCCTGTTGGGATTCCTTAAATCTATAAATAAAAATCAAAATAGTAAGATTTATAGAGCAATGTATATCAAAATTTTAGCATGGGAAGGAAGATAAACAAGCAAGAGTATGCAAAGATTAAGAAAAATATTCTCAAGAAATTATACTCAAATCAAGCATTCAGCAAGGGTCATCTACTGTATGAAAGATTAACTTCTGGAATCCACCCATCTTAAAGGATATATTAAGGACATTCTTAATGAGCTAGTAAAAGATGAATAAGTTCTTTTCTATGGGAAAACAAAATACGGCGATGCCTATCAGTTGAATATTAAGAAGTTGGTGGAGATTGAGAGATTAATACTTTAAGGCGACCCCCCTTTAGTTTTTAGAAATTGCCCTTCTCAATTATAGAGAGAATTCCTGTTTTAGAAAATTAAATTCAATTGCGTATAATATGTGTTATATTCTTTTCCCATACGGAGTGTGGGAAAACTGCGTCCGCAGACTTTTTGATTTGCCAAAAAATTTAGCGCCTTAAAGTTGAGCAGTAAGCGCAACTGTAGGTTCCAAGTCATGCTGAACTTCTATACTTTTCAAATGAAAAGTTCCTGTAAGGCTTTGCGTATAATCTACAGGGATTATGCAATGATGCAGCGTTAAGAATTTTTGGAGGGAAGGAGTTAGTTGTTTTTTAAGTAAATTTGGAGTCCACTTTTAATAATTAATATGATACTACTTGATAGTAGCTAAAAATAGAAAGATTTAAATACTAGGAATTACATATACTATTTAATATATAGATAACACTACAGTGAATTTATATACTAAAAATCATTACATACTATATGAAATGAATCACAAACACTTGATTTACGCTTTGGGATTAACACTTGGATTAGCTAGCACTCCATCTGTGGTTTTAGCTCAAACACCTGATGAAAGCAAGCCTACCACAGTCGAACAGCCAGCACAAGATGATTTGGAACAGAAACTGCGAGGAATTCTAAAAGCTGATGGAACCCCTGTTTTTAATGATAGTGCAATAAGTTCTTTGAAAAGTAGGGATATTCCATTAGATTATGCTTTCGGACTTGCAAGTATTATAGAACCTTCTGGTGAAAGATTGATTAATGAAAATATACCTTGGTTTGATATTTATGATGCTTACGAAAGGGAAGTACCATTGAATTATGTGAAAGAAATTGCAGGTTTAACAGGCAGGAATGGAAGTGGGTTTTTTTTCGGGTCTATAGTTGATTATTTTGAGAATGGCGGAACAGTAAACTTTGCAATGGAATTGATTTCTATAAGAGATAAGGGTGGAAATCCAATATTTGCTGGATACGAAGTTGAAGAATACCATGCGACCGGGGGCACAATAGGGTCAGTGAAATCATTATTAGAATTAGAAGACGGACATGGGAAAATGATATTTGATATTGGTGGTAGTGAAATCACTGAATTTTTAACAGTGGGCGGAACTCTAGATATTGCTCGAGATCTTACTGGGATGAAAGATATAGAAGGCAAATCAATTTTTGAAAGTGGTTATGAATTAAACAGTTTTTTACGGGCAGGAGGATCTGTTGGTCAAGCTAGGGAACTATTTTCATTAAAAGACAAAAAAGGTGATCCCATTTTTTCTGGTTTTGGAATGGGTCGCTTTCTTGAAGAAAAGGGTACTTTCGATTTAGCAAAAAAATATTCTAGCATAGAAAGTCCCGGAGAACGTCCATTTTTTAGAGGTTTAAATATGGCTATGTTCGAAAGTTTAGGGGGTAGTGTTGCATACGCAAGATTATTTGCCGACTTGAATAATCAAGAAGGTATTCAGATTTTTAATGGTTCGAATATTTGGGACTTCACAAGACATGGTGGAAATCTAAGATACGCTAGAGATTTAATAAACGTTCGAGATCAGAATGGAAGACCAATTTTTTCTAATGGATTTGATATGGCTTGGTATCATGAACAGGGGGGAACTATCCAATATGCACGGGATTTAGCAAGCTTGACAGATGATTATGGAAATCCATCACTCGATCAGAGACACATGTCAAGAATTCAAGAAGCTGGATTAACTTTGGATCAAGTAAGAAGTGTCCATGGTGTTCGAGACTCTGTTGATGATACTATGTTAGATGGACTATCAATTTATAGGCTTGCTCAGCTAGGATTGACTCCTGCAGAAATAAACTTCCAAGATACTTCGAAACCAAATGCTGTAATTATATACCCAACTAGGGATTGGAATGGTGCTTTTGAAAGTGAAGAGGAATTAGCATTGTTCCAATCAATTCGAGGAGACTATGATGTTTTTGTTCGACTAGCCGACCAAGAAAGTGATGCTTACAGAGCAATTAGTCGAGTGCCTTCAGTTGATCTTTTAATTCTAGGTGGTCATGGATCTGAAAAATCGATGTCTTTTGGGGAAACAGACCCACTAAATGAGGAACCTGAAAAAAGAGATGAAAGATACACTCTTGATCTTTCCGACATAGAACTTGGACAATACTTGCAAGGATTAAATCCAAATGCAGTGATATTTCTAAATTCCTGTTCTAACGCAAAAGGGGGTAATGGGGAGAACATAGCAGATTTCATAGGAAAATTAGCAGGTGGAAGAAAAGTAATTGCAGCTACAGAAATTTTTGGAGCACCCGATGTTACAATCAATCAAATGCACCCCTTTGATGTGACTATAATGGGTGGACTCTCAGATAATAGAAGAGACATTACTTATAGAATACCTAACTGATTATTTTATGTATAATATGTTGTACCTAAGGTTATTCATATTTCTAACAATTGTAAAAGTATTTTAAGAAGACTCCAAATTTACTAACTCCTTCCCACCTTTATTTATCGAAGAGAAGCCTTTAGGCTAAAAATTTCAACAACATGGATGAGAATCGAATGCAGAGGATTTTTCCGTTACGAAGTTCGGAAAAATCCTTTGTGAGTAGGGTTTTCACCAAGAAAACCCGTGTTCGAATCCTGAGTTGTTGTTGAAATTTTCATTTACAAATTTCTTTAATGAAATTTAAAATTCTCATGGATAAAAAATGCTATTGCTTGCAATGCATTTGGCAAATCAAAAAGTGAATATAACTGTTTATATATAACATCCTTCAAATTCTTGGGATTTACGGCGTAATTCGGCTGAATTTTGAGGCCCATAACTCCATTTTTTATATCTATTCTG